>JBFMBT010000042.1:0-28767 GCA_040754875.1 Verrucomicrobiota bacterium
CGGCTTCCTTCTGCTTTTGAACGAATTCCTTGGTTCGATACTCGGGCACGAAGCCCAACCCCGCCGCCAGCACCACGACCAGCAACGCCCAGCGGCTGAGCGACGGCAGGTGCAGGGGCAATAATTGGCGCGGGTCCACGTTTTTGACGTGACCGGCGGCGTCGGCCACCACCAAATCCTTCCATTCGCCGGCCTTGGCGTTGCGAGACACTTCGAGGGCGGTGCTCAGGCGTTCCTTGAGTTGTTGCTTCTGGTCCACCCACCGGGCGATTTCGGCGACCGTCACGGGGCGTGACCAGCCGATGAAAAATCCGGCGACGATCGCGAGCATCCAGGCGATGCCGCACCAAGCGAGGATGTCCCACGGAATGGGCGCGAGTTTGTAAGTAATCAGGGCCGCGAGCCAAAGCACGCCACCCCAGAGCAGCCCTTGCCACGCGCCGCGCCAGCCTCGATGCCAGCGAAAGCGGTGGGCGGTGTTTTGCAACTTCTCCTCGATCGTTTGGAAGTCACTCATGGATGGGATTATAATGCATCAGTTTGAACAGTTGCGCCACTCAAAAGTTGCGGTGATTGGCCGGAGCGTCAACATGCCGATATCGGGCGGAAGCGGGCGGAAGCGGCAGTTTTGGTGCAAAAGCTGCAAACAATAGTTTGCAGAGTTTGCACAGTTTGCAGTTTTGGCGCGGGGGCCGGCGCTTTCCTTCCCGCCGGACCTTCTCAACGCCCTTTCCCCGGAACGTTCGGGGGCGGTTCATTCAGGATGGCCCAAAACGCACCCACCTGCCGCACGGCATCGACAAAATGCTGGAAATCCACCGGTTTCACCACATAAGCGTTGGCGCCCAGCGTGTAACTCTTCAGCAAATCCGGCTCTTCGCGCGAGGACGTCAGCATGACCACCGGGACGTTCTTCAATTCCGGGTCGGCCTTCATGCGGCGCAACACCTCCAGGCCGTCCACGCGCGGCATCTTGATGTCGAGCAGGACGACCGCGGGCGGGCCGTTGGCGTGGCCGGCGAATTGTCCCCGGCAATAGAGGTAATCCAGCGCTTCCGCGCCGTCGCGGGCCACGATGACCTCGTTGGCCAGATGGTGGTCCTCCAGCGCGGACAACGTCAGTTCGACATCCTGAAGGTTGTCTTCAACCAGCAATATGCGTTTGAGCGGAGACATGAATCAGCCTGTTCGTTGTTTCGGCAGTGAAAAGTAAAACGTTGCGCCGGCATCCAGTTTTGCTTCCGCCCAGACCCGGCCGCCGTGGCGCGAAATGATCCGCTGCACGTTCGCCAGCCCGATGCCCGTCCCTTCGAATTCCTCCGCGCGATGCAATCGTTGAAACACGCCAAACAACTTATTGGCGTATTCCATATCAAACCCCACCCCGTTGTCGCGCACAAAAATCACCACTTCGCCGTCGGTTTCCTGGGCGCAACCAATCTCAATGGCGGCGGGCTTGCGCGGGCGGGTGTATTTGACGGCGTTGGCGATGAGATTCACGAAGACCTGCCGCAACATCGGCCGGTCGCCGCGCACTTGTGGCAGCGGTTCGTTCTTCCAGATGATGTCCCGTCCCTCCGTCTCGCTCTTCAATCCATGGATGGCTTCGTCGGCCAGTTGTTGCAGGTCCACCTCGACAAACCGCATTTCGGCGCGGCCCATGCGCGAGAAGACCAGCAAGTCGTCAATCAACATGCCCATCTGTTTGGCGGATTCGGCGATGGTGCCCAGGTAACGGCGGCCGCGGTCCGACAGGCTCTTGCCCTCGGTTTCGGTGAAGAGCGACACAAACCCGCCGATGTGCCGCAGCGGCGCGCGCAGGTCGTGCGACACCGAATACGAAAACGCCTCGAGTTCCTTGTTGGCGGCTTCGAGCTGCGCGGTGCGGTCGATGACGCGTTGTTCGAGTTCGGCGTTGAGGCGGCGGATCTCCTGCTCGGCGCGATGGCGCTCGGTGATGTCCAACAGCGTGCCGATGATGGACTTTTTGCCATTGTACTCGGTCGCCGCACCGTGGACTTCCGCATACATCGCCGACCCGTCCTTGCGCAACAGGCGCAGGCTGTAGCGGATGCTGGGCACCTGTCCCTCCACGCGCTTGCGGATGTTCTCGCGGCTCAACTCGCGGTCCTCCTCGTGGATGAAGTCCAGCACCGGGCGCGAAGTCAGTTCCTCCAGAGTATAGCCGAGCAATTCCGCCATCTTGGGATTCACATAAACGAACCGGCCCTCCTGGATGATGTAAATGCCCACGATGGATTGCTCGACCAGGATGCGGAACTTGGCCTCGGCCTGTTCGACTTCGAGCCGCCGCTTTTGCAGCGTGGCGGCCATTTCATCGAAGGCGGAGGCGAGTTGATTCAATTCGTTGGTGCCGTCCGAAATGTCGGTGCGCACGCTCAAGTCTCCTTCGGCCAGCTTTTTGGAAGCGCCGATGAGGGCGTTGACCGGGCGCAGGATGAACTGTTGCGCGTAGAGCCGCGCGAGAACCAGCGCCAGCGCGGCCACCAGCGCGAGGACGGCCAGGTTGCGGAACAACAGCTTGTTGGCGGTGGCGTAGGCGGCTTTCTTGGGAATGCCCACGGTCGCGTACAACGCGGGTTGCCCGATGACGCTGCTGCGCACGGGCACAAAGGCGTGCAACCGCTGCATGCCGTCGGGGCCGGGCAACTCGGTCACGCCGTCCGATTGCGCCGAAATGGTCTCCATCAATTCAGCGGGCAGATTGGCGGCGGCTGCGCCGGTTCCCTCGGGGAGCGCGGGCCGTTGAGCCAGCAGCTTGCCTGCGCGATCAACAATGGCGAGCGTGGCGCGTTCCGGCAGGCGGACCTTTGCCGCCGCCTCGTCGAGCGCGGAAAGTTTCAGCGCGGCGAACATCACGCGGACCACGCGGTTGTTCTCGTCGAGCACCGGCGTGCCGAGATAGAGGCTGGGCGGGTTGGTCGGTTGCCACGGCCGGAAGTGGCCAATGGCGAACGCTTTGGTGTCGATGACGCGGCGGAACAACGGTTCGTTGGCGAGGTTGACCGGTTTGGGCGCGGGCACGGCGGTGGCAAACAGGTTGCCGTTGGTTTCGATCAATCCGTAGTCCGCATACTCCGGGTGAAGCCGCGTCACATTTACAAAATGCATGCTGTACATCGCGCGGTTGGTGCCGCGATAAATCGGCAGTTGCGCCAGGATGGACAACAACTGGCGCGAGCTGTCGATGAGGGCGTCCTGGTTGACGGCGGCCAGTTCGGCCAGTTGGACGGCGTTTTCCTTGACCTGCGCCGTGCCGGACTGGCGCTGGCCGAGGTTGGTGGAGAGGACGAGCACCAGCGCCGGCGCCACCGGCAGCAGGACCAGCAACAGCAGGCGTGACCGGAAGCGTTGGGAGAATCGAGCCTTCATCGAGTCCCTTGAGTATGCATTTTTTGCGCCACGATGCTCCGCCGGGTGATTTCAAACAGCATGCGAATCCTTTGTTGGAACGTCCCCGGCTGTTTTTCTCCAGATAAGGTCAGTCTGATGTAGTTGAACCAGAATAACCTATGTTTCCGAAATGCCAAGTCACAAGTGTGGCAGGCAGACAGAAACGAAATATGCGGGCAGAAAGATGGGGGAACGAGCAAGCGAATGAGGGCAAACGAATGGAAACGGAGAGGCAGAAAAATTTAGGGCAGAAAGATGGGGACTCATTCGGGTGAAAGGCAAAATCATGGGGGGAGAGACACGCAAGCGAATGGGGGACGGTCAGCCGAATGTTAGTCAACCGAATGTCAATCCCCGGCCGGAATCATCGAGATCACCGGCTTGCTCGGATCGGTCACTCTCCCCGTGACCTGGCGGAACGATCTGGCCGCTGCTTCCCGGATTCGGCCAAGCGTAAAGTCCGACGGAGGCACCGGGCGTGTCGCGAGGATTTCCAACTTTGGCGCGGAAACGGCAGCGTCGCGTCCCATGTCTCCCAGCGTCGCGACGGCAATTCGCACTGTTTCAAGGTTGCGGTCGGCGAGCAACTCAATCAACGGCGGTAGCAGGATGTCCGCCCGGGCGCGCACTTCGGCGGTTCGCAGTTGAGGCGTTACCAACGCGCGGGCCGCTTCCTCGTCCCGTATGGAAAGCTCAAATGAGCAAAACACAAATGCGGGTGGTTCGAGCTTGCCCAGTTGCATCGCCCTCAGATGGCTGACTGTTTGATTCCGCACGTCTTCACGGGGGTCGCGCAGGAGTGTCGCGAACGCTTCGATGATTTGTTGGTGCCTTTCGCTGTGCCGCCAGACTGCCCCTGGAACCGCCGCTCGAACGGACGGCTGCGGATCCGAGGCGCGGGCGAGCAATTGGGCAAACTCCTCTTCGCCCAAGGGAAAGGAGCCCGTGACTTTTACCGCTGTGGCCCGCACGTCAGCATCGCGGTCGCGAAGCAAAGCCAGTACCGCTGTGCGAATGGGAACTATCGGATACTGGATCTCGCCCAGCGCCTCAGCGGCATCATTCCGGACCCGCGCATCGGTGTCACGCAACAACACAATCAACGGTGGCGTGGCCTCCGCCACACGCATGCTGCCCAGGCGCCAGCACGCCACCTGCCGGGTCAAGGGCTCCGGACTGCCCAGGCCCTCCAGCAGCGCAGGGATGGCTGGTTTCCCAATGCGCTGGAGCGCATCAGCCGCCCGGCTCATCGAGGCGGAATTGGCCGTCAGCTCCATCAATTCGGGGATGGCGGGTGCCGCCTTTTCACCCAGGAGCATGAAGCCTAGATCACTGACCCGATGCTGGTGTTCGGCCATGTAACGGACCATGCTCCTGCCCGTTCGCTTGGCCAGCCATTCCATGGCCCGTGATTTCAAGTGTGAGTCCTGCGCCTGTAATCGGACCAGCAGTTGGGGAAGCGCCTGCGCGCCAAGTTCATTGACGGCGGCCCGCGCCTTGTCCCGCGCCTGTTCGTCTTTCTGGTCCAGGTCATCTATCCACTCGCTGGCGTGACGCCCCTTGAACATGGGGTCAGGCGTGCGGCCGGCATAATACACAATGGCCGGGAGCGCTGCGGCTAAAACACACCACAGGACAATTGGGCGCGCCCTTCTCATGGATTTGCCTAAAAGTCGCACGAGTCCGCCCGCGTGGCCAGCGGTTTTTCCGACCCTGCATGTTTCGCTGACAGAAAATGCGGGACAAAGATGGGGGACAAGCAAGCGAATGAGGGCAAACGAATGGGAACGGCGAGGCAGAAAAATTTAGGGCAGAAAGATGGGGACGAACGAAGAGAAACTGGAACCGGCGGGCCAAGGCAACAAAGCGAATGGTGGGACGGTCAGCCGAATGTTTGTCAACCGAATGAGGAAGGCGCGGTGGGGCGAATTGGGCGGCTTGAGACGGATGGGTGAATGGTTTACTATGGGGCGAGATGAGAAGGAATCAGGCGGCGGCCGCAATTGTCGGAGACAGTCATACGATGAGAACGCGGTTAACCTCGCCCCGGCGGCGGCTTGAATCGTAGGCATCATTCGGCTATGGAAACACGAGACGTTTTCATCACTCTCTTGGCTCTGCTGGTTTATTCCGGCCCGATCATTCCGTTGCTTGTACCACTGTTTTTCAGGCGAGCGTCATGTGAGCGATTTCATCGGAACGCCTGGATCCTTGTCGTTTTGGCAAGCATCCAAGCTTTGTCATTCCTGCCATACGTGCTCGCTGTCCGCGCCGACACGCCGGATTCACTTTACCGTCTGTATCTCCCGTTCTTTTTGGGCATGCCGATGTTCATCGCCACTTCGGTGTATGCTGTCTGCGAGTGCGTTCGCCTTCGATCTCCGATTCACTCGGACCATGACGCTTAATAACAGAGCGCGCGCTTTGGCGTTGCGGGCATTCGGACAACTGCCGATTACACAATCTGAGAGCCACATCGAGATTCGAGGATATGATGAGTCTGAGTCAGGATAATGACGCCACGGGGCCGGACGCTGAACCGGGACTTCGCATTAGGCAATGAGAGCTTATCTGCCACTGGTGGTTTCATTATTCGCTGTTTTGCAGACCTCGTGTGTGACGCAGCACTCGGACGTTCTTGGGTGGCCGGATTCGCAGGTTTTCAAGATGCCACAGCCGACCAGCTTTATGTCGGAAACACTGGAGTTGAAGGATGGACGCTTTCGCTATTGGTTTTCAAGTGACGTGATTCTTCGCAATGGACCGAAATATCCGATGGAGGGCAGTTACGCGTGGAAAGGGGACGAGATTTTGCTAAGCAGCGACAAATCGTTCAAAGTTCGCCGGATCAACGGACAGTCGGTTCTCTTTTGGCCGCATGCTGTCGAATGGTGGGACCGCCATCAAATTATCAGCGGTCATATACTGGTGCCAGTGGGGAGTATTCATTCACCCACACCACAGCGAGAGAACTTTTTCACAAAGGAGCAGCGCGAGACGTCGGCGGCAAGAGCCGCGCAGCTTCAACAGAACAAATGATCGAGCGAGCCAGGTGTGGGAATTTTTTCGCGGAACACGATGACGGGGAACTGCAACGCGGCTCCCTTGGCGAACTTTGCGGTCTTTGCGTGAGACTTTCAGGACCGTGACCGGAGAGCCGTAACAATCAGGATGTCTCACGCAATGGACGCGAAGGACGCAACGCCAAAGGAGCGCGGACAAGGCTGTCCGCGCTCCGGGGTCGTTACGCGTGGTGCATCCAAACATTGACAAAGTTTGTATTAGCCGTTTAGTTGTTTCATGCATGTTTCTTTGACTCCCGCGCTTGAAAAGGCGGTTCGCAAAAAAATCCGGTCCGGCCTTTACAACAACGCGAGCGAAGTGGTCCGCGAGGCGTTGCGGCTGATGATCGAGCGCGATTCGGGCAAGGAATGGCTGCGCCACGAGGCGGCGCGGGGATTTGCGCAACTGGACGCCGGCGAACACGTCGAATTGACCCGCGAGCAGCTCATGCGACGATTGAAACGCCGCGCCGCTTGAAAATCCGGATTTCGAAACTCGCCCTGGGTGACTTGGACGCAATCCACGCGTACACGGTGGCGCATTGGGGAGACGCGCAAGCCGAGCGTTATGTGGACGAAATCTGGCAAACATTCGAACGCATCGTGGCTCGACCGGAACGGTGGCGTCTTCGTGATGATGTGCATCCAGGTTGCCGTATCTGCTACTCTGGCAGTCATGCCGTGTTGTATCGCATTCGTGGTGGGCGCGTCGAAATCGCCCGCGTATTGCACGGGTCGATGGACTTCCAACGGCATGTGCCCCCTGGCTTTTTCGCGGATGAGTGATCCCGACTGGATAGAAAACTTGCATGACGGATTCCCATTTCATGCGGGCGGACGAGTCATTACAGTCAAGTAATTGAACGCTTGGTGTTCGCAAATCTTGAAAGCGCCACCTGACAAGAGCCGAAATACAACACTTGGGATGTTTCGCAAAGGCTCCGGGCGGTTCGGATAATTTGTATGCCCTACACTGAAGATACGCCGTTTTACCAGTTGCTCGCGACGAAGTATGATGCGGGCCGTGAAGCGGAGGCGATTGGCATTCTTGACCGTCATCCGGATCTCGCGCGGCTTGAATGGCCGGGGCCGGACCTCAAAGGGCAACCTTTCGTCAAAGGCAGCACGGCTCTGCATTATGCGGCCAATGACGGCAAGCTGAGACTCATCGGGCGGCTCATCGATTGCGGAGCGGACGTCAATGCGTCGAACGCGTGCTGGTTTCGTTCGGTGCTGTCGTGGGCGGCGAACAACGCGCGTCTGGAAGCCATCCGGTTGCTCCTGGCGCACGGGGCCAGGCCCGATTCTTTGGACGCGCTCCATGCCGCGGCGTGGGGCGGCCCGGCTTGTGGCAAGGGGAGGGAACGGGAATACGCCGATGCGCTCAGGCTGCTGATCAAGGCCGGCGCCGACGTGAACGACCGAAGGCATGGCAATCATCGGACACCGCTCGGCGTCGCCTTGGAAAGTGGCAACGCCGGCGCCATTGAGTTTTTGCGTTCGCTGGGAGCGGCGGAGGTGTGAGTGTCTCACGCAAGCCTCCTGTTTCTTTGAACCTGCACCCGGCCCATGAACCCGATGGTGGCGGGTTGGATAGCGTTTCCTTCCCCCTCACCCCGGCCCTCTCCCCAAGGGAGAGGGAGAAGCTGTTGCCGCGTGGGTGAATGGCGATGTGTCCGGGTTTGCCGTGTTGATGGTTCATGGGAAGTACGCCAAGGACGCGACGCCAAAGGAGCGCGGACAGCTTTGTCCGCGAGAGAGTTTGTGGGAGAAGGACACGCGGACATGGCTGTCCGCGTTCCGGGATGTTCGACGCAGGCCGGTCCCGCACCAAAGTTCCAGTCCACACGCTGCGGCTGGGGACAGCCGCGGTCCGGGCATTGGAGATTGCACGAGACGCGTAGCGCAGGTTTCCAACCTGCTGTATCGCAGGCTTCAAGCCTGCGTCGTGCGATGGTGTCCGCTCGCTTCGGGTTACCAACGATGCCAACGCTCCTACCTCTCCGCCCAGCCGGTTGGAAACCGGCGATACAGCAGGTTGGAAACCTGCGCTACG
Organism: Verrucomicrobiota bacterium; assembly: GCA_040754875.1. GTDB lineage: Bacteria > Verrucomicrobiota > Verrucomicrobiia > Limisphaerales > JBFMBT01 > JBFMBT01. The sequence goes on from JBFMBT010000042.1 coordinate 8,533, forward strand.
GTCAGGCCTCGAATCCATGTCGTATCAGAACGGCATTTTGCCCAGGGCGAAGGCGCGGTCCACGAACCACGCGGCGCCGAACAACGCCAGCACAATGGACAAGCCCAGCGTGGCTTTGCGCCCGTGCTGCCATTTCGCCAGGCCCACCGATATCGGCAGCAATAACAGCACGATGGCGAGCTGGCCCAGTTCCACGCCGACGTTGAACGACAACAGGCAGCGGACCAGTCCGGTCGAGGGCAGGCCCATGTCGCGCAGCACGTTGGCGAAACCGAACCCGTGGATGAGTCCGAAGAAGAACGTGAGAATCCAGCGGTGCCGGGTGTCTTTGATCCAAAGGTTTTCAACGGCCACGTAGATGATGGTGGCGGCCACGCCGGTTTCCACCAGGCGCGTGGGCAGGTTGACGATCTGGAGCGTGGCGAGGATGAGGGTGATGCTGTGCGCGATGGTGAACGAGGTGACAATCAACACCAGTTCTTTCAGCCGGCTCACGACTATCAGCGCGATGAGAAAACAGATGTGGTCGTAGCCCAGGAAGATGTGGCCGATGCCGAGCTTCAGAAATTTCAGCAGGCGCTTGTGCATGGGCGGCTGGTAGCCGGTGTCATAGACGAAGTCCGGCTCGAAGCGGGTGAAGCTGACTTCGTACGGCTGGCCGTTGCGTTCGAAGACGCCGAGGATGATGTGGCGCTCGCCGAGTTGGGCGAAGAAGTCGAAGGTGATGGTCACGTCTTCGGGCGTGTCGTCCACGGGCTGCGTGAAGTCGAAATGGATGAGGCCTGCGGCGGCGTGGTAGTCGCTTTCGTGTACCGGCGCGCCACCCGGCGGCCAGACGAAGCCGGTGAGTTCGCCGATGCCGGCTTCGCGCTGGTTGATGTCAAACAGGACATGCTGGCGCAGAAAGGCGCTGATGGTGTTGGTGTGGAGCGCCAATTCATCGCTGGTGATCTGGCGGTCTTGGTTGGCGTCCAGCGGCGCAATCTTCAGCAGCGTGAAGAGGTCGTAGGTGAGGCGGATGGCGAGCCGGTTCGACGAGATTTGAATGCGCGCGTAACTGGTGTCCAGATTGTGCGCCAGCGCGGTCAACGACGACGCCGCAAACACAGCGCAAAGAATCTGAAGGCAGCGGCGTTGCACTCGGCGTGATTACCTGGCTATTGCGCTTGTTTCGGCTCGTACTTGATCCACATGGGCGAAGCCCAGACGAGTTCGCCGTTGGTCTCGCGGTCCACCTTTACCTGCTCGCCGCGGAAGTAATAGTAGCTGGTCTTGCCGGCTTCGGGCTTGGGATCGGTCCACGTGATCTCGACCTCGGCCTTGTTCGGCTCCCAGACCTTGAGTTCCACGTCATCCTTCACGAGCGTGACCTTGGCGAACGGCGCGGTGCCGATCAATTTCAGGCGCAGGGTGGGCGGCTGGGGCGACGTGAATTCATCGCCCATCATGTAATCGGTGTTGCCGACCTTGCAGCGGTAATCGGCGATGATGTTGTCGGTGGCGGCGTAGGTGTGGCGTTGCTTCATCGCCTTCAACAACGCTTCGCGCGAAGTGTTTTCCGCATACACCAGCGCGTAGCTGATGTGCGTGGAGCCATGGTCGCTGCTCGATTGGAACGACATGCGGTAGCCCTTTTTGAAGGCGAGGTTGATGAAGCCCAACGGCTCCCAGCCGCCGATGGCATCGTTTTCCGTCGGGGACCGCGGCGCGCCGGGGCGCTCGTAATTCTGCCGCGCGCCCTGGTAGATTTCCACAAATGGTTCGACCACCGGGTCCCAATCACGCCAGTCGGTGCCCATGCTGGTGGCGCTGGTGTGCGACGCGCAAACACCGTCGAAGTGGCGCAGGTATTTGTAGAACATCTGCGTATCCGGCGCCGGTTGGTGGACGTTCCGATCGGAAATCGGCAGGCGGGGCAGGGTGCGCACACCGCGATAGGAGAACACCACGTTGCGGTGGCCTTCCGGGTAACGCACGCTGCGCTCGTAGGTGAACGGCGGGTCGAAGCGGCCCGGCAGGTGAAAGGCGTCGGTGGTCTTCTGAGTCAGCCACCAGGTGTATTCGCGGCCGCCGCCGTTGTCGTGGTCACCGCACCCGAGCCAGTCCATCGCGGCCACGTCCATGCCGTAACGCCACATGTCTTCGAGCGGCCCGTCGTTTCCGCCGTCGCCGGAAATCTCCGTGTGGCGATGAAATTCACCGCGCACGATCTGGAGTTTCGTGCCGTTGTAATCGGTGCGGAAACTGCGCGCCTTGGCGACTTCAGCGCGCTCCTTCAACGTGTCCGCCGACGGCTTGGCGTTCGGGTCGGGCGTTTGCTTCGCCGCTTGCAGGGTGGGCGTGACCTTGCTTGCGGCAAATTCCAGCCGGCTGATGTAAATGTCATTGTCGAACGGGTCGCGGTCGGAATCCAGGGACGCATTGCTGCCCGGCCCGGTGCGCTGGACGTGCCGAGCCTGGCGATGATCGCTGGAATGCGCGAGAATCAGTCCGCCTTGCGGATGCGCGGCGACGGCGGGCAGGTTGTAAAGCAGGTTGTCCGAATGCGGCAGCAGAATCGGGCCGACCCATTGCTTGCCGTCGAAATACGTGGCGAAATCAATCCACACGGAACCGAGCGGCGTGAAGAACGTGCCTTGACGGCTGCGCGCGAAGAGCCACACGCGGCCATCGCGGTCGGTCGTGATGCGCGCGAGATTATTGTAAGCGGTGGCGGGCGCGGTTTCCGCTTCCTGGCCGGCCTTGCGCGCGGCATCGGCTTCGGGACGGCGCACCGGCAGGTTCGCCGGGCCACGACGCCGCGCGGCGCCGGGCAACGCGCGCGTGTGCGGCGCGGCGGGTTCCATCCATTTGCCGTCGGCCAGCACCGCGAGGCCGATCTGGCGGTCGCGATACAAACCAATGCCCGTCTCGCGCTCCAACGCGCCCCAATCCTTGCCCCACGTCGGCCCGCTTTGTTCCCAACTGACCCAAAGCTGGTTCTGCGCATCGAACGTGATGGCGGGGCGCGCTTCGTAATTCGCCGTGTTGGCGACCGGCCGCGCTGATTGAGCCTTGCCGGAGGCATCGATTTCGCGCACCCAGATGTCGTAATCGCCCTTGTCGTAAGTGTCCCAGGCGATGGCAACGGTCCCATTCTTCGCGGCAGCAATGGCGGGCGTCCAGCAACTGCCGTTTTGCGTGCTCACGCGGATTTCGTCCGACCAACCAACGCCCGTCTGCCGTTTCGCGACGATGCGGAACACGCCGTCGCGCGCGCCCTGCCACGCCACCCACACGCGCCCTTGTGAATCGGTCGCGGCCACGGCGCTCACGTCGTTGCCCGCGTGGTTGGAGAGATTGACCGGCGCGGACGATTTCCCGTCCTTGAACGAGCGCGCCCAGATTTCGAAATTGGCAGTCGCGCCTTTTTCCTGCCAGCGTTTGTTCTCGCTCCAGACCACCCACAGCGCGCCCTGGCCATCGAGGGTGACGGCGGTCTTGTAGATGTCGCCTTTGCCGGGCGTGACGGCGATGGGTTCGCCCCAGGAACCGCCCTTGCGCACGCGCAACCAGAGTTGGTCGCCGCCCGGCGGCGTGGCAAGGAAGGCGTAGCTGTCCGGCTCCTTCGTCCATGCGCGCCCGCGTTCATCGCGGTCCAGCCCCGGCGTGTAACTGACATACGCCGAATACACCGTCCCATCCGGCGCGACCGCGATGGACGGGAAATCATCATCGGTGCGTTGCGTGGTCAAACGCCCGGTGGCGGCGGTGCGTTCGATGTCCACCGCGCCTTCGAGTTTCTCGACGACCTTGCCGTAGGGCACGTCGCCCAGTTTGAAATCGAAATTGCCCTTGGCGGTTTTGACGGAGACGACGGAGTTCTCGGTCACATCGAGCAAATGGAGGATGACGCCGTTGTCCGCCATCAAGCCGGCCGCCGCGCCCTTGGCCTTGCCTTTGCCTTTCGCGGGATTGTTGCTGCGCCGCACCGTGAGCGGGCGCGTGGAGGCTTTCCAGCCCGTGGTGCCGATGATCGCATCGGTCTGCTGGAAGCGCCAGCCGCTGATGCTGTCAATTTTGCCGGGCGACACGCTGGCGGTGCCGTCCCATTTGGTGTTCGAGTCGTCCGTCAGGCCGAAACGGATGCGGACACCGACTTCGGCGGCTTGCAGGGAGGACAGGGAAAGCGCAACCCCAAGAATCAAGGTGGTCGTTTTCATAGGTCTGGTGGATGTAAGGAATAGACTGTCCTGCGCGCGTGGGGGTTACAAGTCTTTAGTGGTACCTCAGCAGGCTGCTGGGAAATTTTTCGCCAAGTGCGGAAAGCGGTGGAAGGAAGTGGAGGGGGGAAAGATTTTTGCGCATCGCTGAAACGGGAACAGTAAACAAATTTTTGCATAGGGCAGATGTGGATTTATGTGGATTTGGGCGGACCGTGGTGAAGGGTTACAAGGCGTTTGAATTCAGGCTCTGGGTTTTGTCGGGTGGACCGGTTCTTCGCCATCGCCAAGGGGGTGAGGAGCACGGGTACACGAGGGTGCGTGGACGGAAGGCGGCAGGCCGGTCCGTACTGGACGGTGGCGCTCCCTGGCGCATGGGAATAATGTGCCATGAAGTAATAAAAATGTCAACTGACTGGGTTGCGCGGATTCACGGGGCGAGGACACCCCGCGCACTCGCAGGACGGCTACGCTACGACGGGGGGAGGAAGTTCAGGGTTCTTGGTTCGGAGTTCATGGTTGGGGGTCTCTACCAGAGATTCAAATGACGCGGAAATGGCAGATGGCAAAGGATTTGAGTTTTCAAAGGGCCGGGCATAGCGGATAGCCAATAGATCCATTGCCAATGGGCGATAGCCGATGGCCGATCGTCAATAACCAAGGAGGGAGCGGATCTGGAGGACGGTGGCGGTGCCGGTGGTGCCGAGTTGGTGGATGACGAGGGAGGCGGCGGCGTTGGCGAGGTCGATGGCGTCGCGCAGGGAGGCGCCGGCGGCGAGGGCGGCGGTCAGGTTGGCGGTGACGGCGTCGCCAGCGCCGACGATGTCGATTTCGCCGCGCAGGGGCAGGGCAGGGGAGTGCGCGATGGTTCCATCGGGCGACGCGGCGAGGATGCCGCGTTCGGAAAGGGTGATGAAGACCGGGCGGCCATTCTGCCGCGCCAGGGCCAGGGCGCTTTGTTGGATGGCGCCGAGTTCGCGGGCGTTGTTGCCGGTGAGGCGGGCGAGTTCGGCGGCGTTCATCTTGAGGCAGACGGGCGGGTAACCGCGCAGGCCGCGGCGGCTGTCGGCGATGATGAGCAATTTGGGATGCGCCTGGATGACGTCGCGCAGGCTTTCCAGCAACGGCGAAGTGACGACGCCGGTTTCCGCGACGTCCACCTGGTCCATGAGGATGAAGGCATCCACTTGCGGGGCCAGTTCGCGGGCGGCGCGGATGAAGTGTTGTTGGACGGACGGTGGCGTGGGCGTCCAGTTCTTGCTGTCGAGGCGGTTCAATTCCTCGGGTGCCTTGCCGGGGTGCATGAGCAACGGCTTGCAATACGTGAAGGTGCGGCGTTCCGGTGTTTCGAGGAAATGGTCCAAGCGCACGCCGGTCTTCGCGCGCAAGGCGCGTTGCAATTCAAACCCTTCGCCATCCACACCGCAGAATCCGACGGCGTGAATTGAACCGATGCCGAGCGCGACGAGGTTGTTCAGGATGGTGCCGGCCGCGCCGGGCTGGCTGCGGACGTGGACGACATTATGCACGCGCAGGCCGGTTTCGATGGAAGTTTCGCCGCGCCCGGGATCGATTTCGAGATAACGGTCCAGGCAGAAGTCACCGAGGATGGCGATGCGCAGGCGCGGGTAGGCGGCGGCGAGTTGCTGGAATTGCGCGGGGGTCATTTCACGGGATGCTCAGGTGGCGCAGTTCGTGGAGGAGATTATGGATGAACTTGAGGTTGTCGCATTGCAAGTAGCGCATGATGCCGTGCATGCGGGAGAAGCTTTTGCAGAAGCGCAGGTAGTAGGCGGGGTTGTCCTTGGGCGGCTCGCCGCGTGTCCAATCCCAGTTGCCGCCGTCCTGCAAATCGACGACGTAAATGGAGTGATTGCGGACGATGGAGCGCTTTTCCTGCAAGCGCAGATTGTTCACGCAGCTCAATGATTTTTCGAACACCTGCGGGCCCATGATGGCGGAACCGACCGACATGACCACGCCGTCGTCCAGGCGCTCGACCGAGGAGCAGAACAGGCGGAAATCGATGTCAGCGGCGCGACCGATGACCGCGCCGTTGAACATGGGATGATTGGCGATGATGTCGTAGCCGATGCCGGGGTGGACGGTCAGCGGCACGTTGTTGCCGAAGGCCTGCCCGACAATCGACGCGTAGCGCCACTTGTGGCGCAATTCGTAACGCCCGGCCGGAATGTTGTGCGTGCGCATGGCATGGAGGAGGTCGGCGCGCGCGGCGGCCAGCGGATGATTTGGCTCGGCGAGCAACGCCTTCTCCACCGCTTCGGGCGTGGGGAACAGCGTGCCTTCTTCCCAGATGAATTTGCCGAGGGCCTGGCCATAGCCTTCGCCACGAACGCCGCCGGAGAGCAAGGCGAGATGGATGTTGCGCCCGGTTTCCTCCCAGGTGCCGAACTGGCCGATGGCGACGTTGTCCTGCACGCTTTCGGTGGAGTGACCGTGCCACGCGTATTCCCAATCATGAATGGTGCCCGCGCCGTTGGTGGCCAGATGCGTGAGCCAGCCGCGCTCCATCATGCGCGCGAGGATGCGGGCCGCGCCGTTGCGCAGGAGGTGCGCGCCGTAGATGAGGATGACCGAGGCGTTCTTCGCGCGCGCATTGAGGATGTCCTGCGCGCAACGCTGGATGCGCTGGCTTTCCAACTCCGAGCAGGGCGGGGGAGAACTCTCAGGGTCCACAAGAATGTCTTCCACGCTGGTGAGGCTGCGGCGGGTTTCCAGCGGATAGACGCGGAGCTTCGACAGATCGATGGGCTTGAGGTTCATGGGGTGAGGATGTGGTCGAAGAGGTCGACGGCGTCGCGGTAATCGGCGATGGCGGCGTGCGCGCCGGCGGCCAGGAGTTGCGCGCGTTTGAATTCGTCCATTTTGCCGGAGCCATTCACGTTTTCATCGCTGCAAACGGCGATGGCCAGGCCGCCAAGTTCGACGGTGTTGTGAATTTCCACGGGGCCGTCGCCGAAGGAGAGCAAATGCGCGCCGGTGATGTTTTCCTCGCGCAAGAGGCGCTCGAACACCCGCAGCTTGGAAAATTGCGTGGGGTCGCCGACGCCCCCGTAGATGTGCCGGCCGAAGTAGCGGGCAAGGTCGAGCAATTGGGCTTCGGCCTTGACGCGTTCCTCGACGGTGCTGCTAAGGATGATGGGCGTGATGCCGAGCCGAAGCAGGTGTTCGATCAAACGCCGCGCGCCGAACACGACGAAGTCGTCCTTGGCGGCGGCGCCGTTGCGGATGCGTTGCGAGCGGCGTTCGATGGCATCGTCCAGTCGGCGTTGATATTCGGCGCGCAAGGCTTCGGGATCGGGCGCGGGCGCGCCGCGTTCAGTCTGGATTTCGGCGAAGCGCATCATCTGAAAGATGGTGGGTTTGCCATTGAGGCCGATGATGGCGTCCATCAGCAAGGCGCGGATCTGGGCGTCGGATTCGCCGGGACGTGGGGCGAGGCGTTCGCGGAAGACTTCAAACATGATTTCCGGCCAGCCGTGGCGCAGCCAGGAAAGGGTGCCGTCGAAATCAAACACGACGTGGCTGATGTCCGGGCGCTTGGAGAAGCGCGGGCTGAATTCGACTCCGTGAAACGCGGCAGACATTGGCGAGGCAGTAAAGGGGAACGGGGGCGGAAGTCAATGCGGTTGAGCTGACAGAAAAATGAGGGACAGAAAAATGGGAAGGTGATGGGGATTGAAACGACCTTCAATGGGATTGTTGCAGGCGGGGCGCTGCGGCTGGGGACAGCCGCGGGCGAAGGGGGGAGCATTTTCGGTTGGGTTCCGTCCAATGGGGATGAAGAAGGTAGTTGTCCTTGTGGCGGTTGTGTTACTGGGATGTCGTGTTGTGCCGGAGGCGCCGGTGTCCGTGTCCAAGGCTCCGGCGGCGTCGGACGCCATCGAAAGATTGGTTGCGAGGCTTTCGGCGTCGCGGGGTATGTGGCAGAACGGCTTGTTTCCCCGACTGGATGTACCGGCGAACGCCACGGCGGAACAAGTGGCCACAAAGGCTTTCGAGATGTCCAGGCGTGAGGCGATGCTGCGCATTCTGGAAACGCGGAAGGTCCGGATTCCTGACAGCCTGCCGGATCAATTCACGGCGGTGCTGGTGGAGAGCCAGGGGGAGCGCAAGATTGTGCTCGTTCAGTATGTTTCGGAAGCGGTTGGCTGGTGGAGCAGGGTGTATGAGGTGAAGGACACGCTCTGAACGGGACAAATAATTCTGCAGCCGGTTTTGTCCGACGCAAAGGAGCGCGGCGTTCACGCCGCTTGAACGCCATCGCCCAACGACGCTGAAGCGGGCTGAAGCCCGCGCCCCATTCGTGGCCAGTCACTTTACCGCGATGGCCTGGCGCAGGGTGGTCAGCAGTTTTTCCGCGTTATAGGGCTTTTGGAGGAAGACCACGTTGGGATTGTCGGCCAGTTCGATCAAGCGCGCCTGGTCGGCCATGCCGCTGACGGCGATGGCGGGCAGTTTGGGCTGGAGCTTTTGCAATGCGCGGATGGTGGTGGGGCCGTCCATGAACGGCATGGCCATGTCGGTGATGACCACCTTGATGTTGGCGCGATCCGAAGCGTAGAGAGCGACGGCCTCGGCGCCGTCGTTGGCGGTGATGACGCGGTAACCGTGGGCCTCCAAGGTGCGTTGCGTAATTTCGCGGACATTCGCTTCATCATCGGCCACGAGCACGAGTTCGCCGTTGCCGCGCGGGAGTTCCGCGGTTGGTTCGGTGGCGGCCTGCACTTCCGCGCCGGTCACGGCCGGCAGATAGACGCGGAAGGTTGTACCGCGTCCCTCTTCGCTGTAGAGATTGAGGAAGCCGCCGTGGCTTTTGGTGATGCCCAGCACGGTGGAAAGGCCGAGGCCGGTGCCTTTGCCCGGTTCCTTGGTGGTGAAGAACGGGTCGAACACACGGTCCTGAATGTGTTTGGGCATGCCGGTGCCACTGTCCTTGACGGTAAGGACGACGTAGGGGCCGGGTTTGGCTTCCACGTGCAGCCGCGCGTAATGTTCGTCCAGCACGATGTTTTCCGCCTCGACGGTGAGCGTGCCCCCCTGCGGCATGGCGTCGCGCGCGTTGACACACAGGTTCATCAAGACTTGGTACAATTGCGTGGAATCGCCGATGACGGTCCACAAATCCTTCGCCGTGCGCGACACGACCTTGATGCTGCGCGGGAAGGTGTCCTTGGAGATTTTGATCTGATCGGCAATCAAATGCTTGAGCTGCAACTCGGCGCGCTCGCCTTCGAGGCCGCGCGCGAATGAAAGAATCTGCCGCACCATGCCGGCGCCGCGTTGGGCGCTGCTTTCGAGCGTGTCGAGCAATTTGGTCGTTGAATCATCGTTTTGATTCATGCGGAGCAACTGCACGGCCATGATCATTGGCGCGAGGACGTTGTTGAGGTCGTGCGCGATGCCGCCGGCGAGCGTGCCGATGCTTTCGAGCCGTTGCGTGCGCAGGAATTGCGTTTCCAACTGTTTCTTTTCGGTGATGTCGCTGTTGATCTGGAGGACGGACCTGGGTTTGCCCTCGGCGTCGCGCATGAGGCTGCGCCGACTGAGCACGACAATCTCCTTGCCTTCGCGCGTGACCTGATTGAGTTCGCCAATCCACTCGCCCTTTTCCATGACCGCCGCACGAGCCCTTTCAGCCTGTTCGGACTTGTCCTTGTAAAGGATTTCACTGGCACGTTTGCCGAGGACCTCCCCGGCCTTCCAACCGTAAAGGCGTTGGGCGCCGCGATTCCAATAGGTGATGCGTTGATCGAGGTCGCGCACGAAGATGGCGTCGGTGCTTTCGTCCAGCAAGGCGGCTTGTTGCTGGATTTGCTCGGTGGACCAGATGCGTTCGAGCACGCCGCCGCAATGCTCGGCCAGCGCCTGCAAGGTTTCGAGGTCCTTTTGCGAATAAGCGTTGGGCTTGTAGCTGTGGATGGACAGGAACCCGACGATCTTCAACCCGTGGCGCACGGGCACGGCGAGGATGGAAGCGGAGCGGCGTGCTTCGTCGCCGAAGGGGACGAGATCGGGGGCGGGGTCTGTGCCCGGCTGGCGCAGAATCAGTTGCGGGCCGGACTCCAGCACCTTGCGCATGAGCGGAGTCAACTCGCTGCCCGGCGGGTTGGTGGAGATTTCGCGGCGCTCCCCCAGGATCAAATCGAAGCCCAGAATTGGCGCGACGGTGGCGGTGCCTTCAAAGTGAAGGTTCAACGAGCAGGCATCCCAGCCGAGGAGCTTGTCGGCGGCTTCCAGGATGATATGCGCGGCGTCACGCGGCGTGGCGGCCAGGGAGAGGCCCCGGCCGAGGTTGACGAATTGTTCGCGCACAGCCTCCGCACGCTTGCGTTCGGAGATGTCGTGCATAACGACGACGGCGCCGAGCTTGCGGCCGGCTTCATCGGCGATGGCCTGGCCGCTGACGAGGCAGGTGCGGGCGGGGCCTTGGGCCGGGCGAAGCTGGACTTCGACATCGCGCACGGCTTGCTCCTGCAACGCGCGAAACAGGGATGCATCTTCCGGGACGCCTGCCTGGACGCAGACGCGGGCGAGTTGTTCCAGCGACATCGGCGCCACGGCTTCCCCGAGCCATTGTTGCGCCGTCTTGTTGGAGAGGGTCAACGCACCGCGTGAATCGCAGGCCAGGATGGCGGCCTGCGCGTTGTCCAGAACGGCCTTCATCAGTTGTCGTTCGCGGGTGAGCGTTTGCTCGGCGCGCAGGCGGTCGGTGATTTCGACCGCGATTCCGCCCAGGTAGCTGCGGCCAGCCGCGTCGTGCAGCGGAAATTTGGAAACCAGCCAATGACGCACGCGCCGGTCGTTGACGGTGGCCGACTCGACGATGTTGATTGGATGGCCGGTGCCCAGCACTTCGACGTCGTGCTGGCGGAACTGCCGGGCGAAATCCGCGGGCCACAGGTCAAAATCCGTCTTGCCGATGATTTCCGACGCGGGCATGCCGACGAGCGATTCCATGGCGTGGTTCACATAAACGTAGCGTCCCTCGGCGTCCTTGATGAAGGCCTCGGTCAACGTGTGGTCCATGAAGGCGCGGAAGCGTTCCTCGCGTTCGCGCACGGCGTCTTCGGCGGCGCGGCGGGCGCGGCGTTCCTCGGCTTCGCGCAACGCCCGTTGGACAGCGGGCACCAGCCGGTCCAGTTGATGCTTGAGCACATAGTCGGTCGCGCCGTTGGTGAGCGTCTCGATGGCCGCCTGTTCGCCAATCGTGCCGGAAAGGAGGATGAATGGCACCTCGGCATGGCGCTGGCGGGTCAGTCGCAAGGCGGAGACGCCGTCAAAGCCGGGCAGCGAATAATCGGAAATGATCAGATCGACATCCGCGCGGTTCAGTTCGGTTTCGAACTGCTGCCGGGACCTGGCGCGCGTGACTTCGCAGTGAATGCCCTCGCGCTCCAGCGTGGCGTGGACCAGTTCGGCGTCGTATTCGTTGTCCTCCAGATGAATGATATGGACCGGATTTCCCATGTGACCCCCTCATGGTTGATACGTCATTTGGATTTGGCCGCGCTTGGTGGCGGCGGTTCGTTGACCAGCGCCCAAAAAATTCCCAGTTGCCTGACCGATTCGATGAACTGTGTGAAATCCACTGGCTTGACCACGTAGGCGTTGGCGCCGAGTTGATAGCTGCGGACCAGGTCCTGTTCCTCGCGCGAGGACGTGAGCATCACCACGGGAATGCTCTGCAACTGCGGATCGGATTTCACGCGGCGCAAGACTTCCAGTCCATCCATGCGCGGCATTTTCAAATCCAGCAGGATCACGGCGGGCAGGCCGTTGGTGTGGCCCGCATAGCGTCCGCGTGCCAGCAGGTAATCCATGGCTTCCACGCCATCGCTGGCCACCACGACTTCGTTGGCCAGATGATGTTGCTCCAGGGCGGCAAGCGTCAATTCGACGTCCCGGTTGCTGTCTTCCACGAGGAGGATGCGTTTGAGGCCGGTCATAGGGATGGGGATGGTGGTTGAAGAATAAGCAAAAATAAGCGGCCAACGCTGTGCGCGTTGTTCCGCCCGTCATGTTCGCGCCCTTCTTCCCTAGACGCATAAGATCCAATCCCGTTAACTGCCGGTTCCAAAGGCCGGCAGGCTCATCCCGAAGATGCGCAGGTCAACAACTGGTCATTCTTGCACTCGGCAAAAAAGGAAACGCAGAAGTTTAGGCAGCATACGCCATGCCTCGTAAGTTTGCAAAAGCGCGGGCTATGCCGTATGTCTGGGCACCGTTATGGCCCAACCGCCGGTGGTTCAAATTCGCAAACTGACGAAGATTTATCGTCAGGGCGAAATCAATGTGACCGCCTTGAACGACGTCTCGCTGGATATTGCTGCCAGCGAATATCTTACCCTGATGGGGCCGTCCGGCTCGGGCAAATCCACCTTGTTGCATATCATTGCCGGTATTGACCGGCCAACGCGGGGCCAATGCCAGGTGCAAGGAGTGGATGTGACGGCTTTGAGCGAATCGGCACTGGCCGATTGGCGCAATCGCAATGTGGGTTTCGTCTTCCAGACGTTCAACCTCATCCCGGTTCTCACCGCGTATGAAAATGTGGAACTGCCGCTGCTGCTGACCGGGTTGAGCGGGCGACTGCGCCGAAAACAGGTGCAATCGGCGCTGGAAATGGTCGGCCTGGCGGACCGCGCAAAACATCTGCCGCGGCAGCTTTCCGGCGGACAGGAACAACGCGTGGCCATTGCGCGCGCGCTGGTGACGGACCCGAATCTCATCGTGGCCGATGAGCCAACGGGCAATCTGGATTCGCAATCCGCGCAGGATGTTTTGGGAATTTTGCAATCGTTGAGCAAATCGGCGGCCAAGACCGTCATCATGGTCACGCATGATCCGAAAGCGGCGGCGTTTGGCTCGCGCACGGTGCATCTGGAAAAAGGCGAACTTACCAACGGAAGTCCGGCATGACCATCGGCTCGTTCATTCTGAAAAACGCCTTGCGCAACAAACGGCGCGCGTTGCTCTCGGTGTTGAGCGTGGCGGTGAGTTTGTTCCTGCTCGTGACGCTGCTGGTCGCGTTGCGCGAGATGACGGTGCCGGCGGAGGATGTGCGCGCCGCCCAGCGCATTGCCGTGCGGCATCGCGTGTCTCTGGCGAATCTATTGCCGGCGCGGCAGTTGTCGGTCATCCAGCGCATCCCCGGTGTGGCGGGCGTCACGCCGTTCACCTATTACGGCGGCAAATACAAGAACGAAGAAATTCCGTCCTTCGCGCAGTTCGCCATGGATCCGTTGCAGATGACGAACATCTTCGGTGAGGCGAAGGTGGCGTCGGAACAACTGGCCGCGTGGTACAAGGACAGGCGTTCGTGCATCGTCGGCAAGCTCACGATGGAACGTTACAAGTTCAAGCTAGGCGACACGCTGCCGATGACGAGCATGCTCTGGCCGTGCGATCTCGAGTTCAAGATCGTCGGTGTCTATGAGGGCACGCCGGACGACCGGAACGTGATGTTTCATCACAAGTATCTCGATGAAGCGTCAGGGAACACCGGAATGGTGGGCACGTGGTGGGTGCGCGCCAATTCGCTGGAAGAGGTGCCGCTGGTTGTGGAGCGTATCAACAAGGCGTTTGCCAACACGTCGGCGGAAGTGCTGGCGGAGACCGAGCGGGCGTTCGTGATGAGTTTTGTTTCCATGTGGGGCAACATCAAGGTGTTCATCGGCACGATTTGCTCGGTGGTGGTGTTCACGCTGGTGCTCGTCTCCGCCAGCACGATGAGCATGGCCATTCGCGAACGGTTCCGCGAACTGGCCGTGCTGAAGGCGCTCGGTTTTCAACGGCGCGAACTTTTCGCGTTCATTCTGGCCGAAAGCTTCGGGCTGGCGATGACGGGCGCAATCATCGGTGTCGGTGGAGCGTGGGCGCTCTATACCCACGCGAACATCAACCAGTTGACCAACGGCTTTTTCATCGTGGCGGAAGTTACACCGCGGATCATGGGCATGGCATTCATCGTCGCGGCCGGGCTGGGCATCATTTCCAGTTTGTTGCCTTCCCTGGCGGTGGCGCGGACAACTGTGGTCGAAGGTTTGCGAACTCTGGACTAGCCTAAACCATGGCACTGCCCGTCAGCTATAATGTCCGGAACGTCTTCGTGCGCTGGCGCTCGACGCTCGCCACCATCCTTGGCATTGCGTTGGTCGTGGCGGTCTTTGTCCTCGTCCAATCGCTGGCCATCGGTTTGCGGAAAACCAGCGCCAATACGGGCGACCCGCGCAACCTGATGATTGTTCGCAAAGGCTCGACCGCGGAATCGGTCAGCCAGGTCACCCGTGAGCAATTGCGCTACCTGCAATACATGGAGGAAATCGCGCGCGACGCCCAGGGCCAGCCGTTGGTGAGCGCGGATACGTTGGTGTTGGTGAACCTGCCGCGCGTTGAGGACAAGGGCGCGGCCAACGTTTTGCTGCGCGGCATTTCTCCGCGCGGCAAGGAACTGCGCCCGCAGGTGTCGCTGGTGGACGGACGCTGGTTCGAACGCGGCAAACGGGAAGTGGTGGTGAGCCGCCGGCTGGGCGGGCGATTTCAAAACTTCCACATCGGCGGGCAGTTCACCACGGCGGGCGCGACGTTCACGGTGGTCGGCTGGATGGAGGGCGGCAAGAGCGCGTTCGATTCCGAGGTCTGGATGGACGCGGACGAAGCGCGCAAGATTTTTGGGCGCGAGAATTATTCCAGCGTGCTGGTGCGGCCGGTGGATGAACCGGCGGCGATGCGGCTCAAGGTGAAACTCGAGAACAGCCGCCAGATCGCCGCGCGCGTCTGGCGCGAAACGGAGTATTATGCGGACCAGACCAAGATGGCGCTGCCGATCCAGGTCGTCGGCAATTTTCTGGCCGTGGCGATGTCCATTGGCGCGGTGTTTGCAGCGATGAATACGATGTATGCCAGTGTGGGCGCGCGCACACGTGAGGTGGGGACATTGCGCGTGCTGGGCTTCCGGCGGCGTTCGATTCTGGTGAGCTTTCTGCTCGAAGGCGCGTTCCTGGCCTTCCTGGGCGGGTGTCTCGGCTGCGCCTTTGCGATGCCGATGAACGGCTATGCGGCCTCGGTGATTGGCTTCGAAACGTTCAGTGAAATGATGTTCGAGTTCCGCATCACGCCCGAACTGGTCGCGCAGGGGTTGATTTTCTCCGTAATTGTGGGACTGATAGGAAGCCTGTTGCCGGCAGTGCGCGCATCCCGACTGCCGGTCATCTCCGCGCTCAAATCCGTATGAACGCCGATAACCTGAAAGACCTGCACATCGATCCGGCGCAACGCCGCCGCCCGCGCACTTCGGTGTGGCTGATTTTTCTCGGCGTGCTCGCGGCCACCGGTGCGGCGCTGTTCTTCGGGTGGCCGCGACCGGATGACGACCGCCGCATGCTGGGCGGCGGTTCGCCCGAGGGCGTTTCCGCGAAGTCCGGCAGCGCGCCGCTGCGCCAGATTGCTTCCACGAACCCAGCGCCCGCCGGACGCGATAACGTGGTGTTGACTGTCAGCGGTTACATCGTCAACCGCGAGCGCATCGAATTGAGTCCGCGTTTCATGGGCGTCGTCAAATGGCTGGGCGTCTCTAAAGGCGACAGCGTCACCAACGGCCAGGTTGTGGCCTTGCTCGATGACGCCGAATACAAGGCGCGCCTGGCCGAAGTGGAAGGCCGCCTCGAAGGCGCAAAGACGGCGATTTCCAAGGCGGAATTGGAATACAACCGCGTTCGTGAACTTGCGAAGACCGCCATCGAATCCAAACAAGCCGAGGACAACGCGCGGCTGGCGGTGGATGCCGCCCGCGCCACGGCGAAGGAAATCGAGGGCCAGCGCGAATTGATCAAGACGTATATCGAATGGACCGTCATCCGCTCGCCGATCAACGGCGTGGTGTTGGAAAAGCTCGCGGACGCCAACGAACTCGTTACTCCGCAAAGCTTCGGCGGCACACGTGGCCCCAGCACCGCTTTGATTGCGCTCGCCGACCCGAACGATTTACAGGTCGAGGTGGATTTGAACGAATCGGACTTGGCGAAGATTTATTTGAAGCAACCCTGCCGGGTCAGTCCCGAGGCGTATCCCGACCATTCCTATGAAGGCTACGTCGCCGAGCGCGCGCCCGAGGCCAACCGCCAGAAAGGCACGTTGCAAATCAAAGTCCAGATTCGCAACCCGGACAAATTCCTTACCCCCGAACTGACCGCCCGCGTGGACTTCCTGGGCCCGCCGCCGGATACGACGAAGTGACGTTTTCGCGTTCCGGAGGTGTGGTTGTAACGTTGGATTTGTTCCCACATTTCCGGTTTTGAACGGTTGCCAACGCGGATGGGAAGGATGCTTGCCAAGCGGGGCGGTATTGGGTACTGGTTTGATCACATGAATGTCGCTGTTGCCCGCCGGAGTTTGCTCGTAGTGTTCAGTGTGGGGGTGTTGAGTTTCGGGTTTGCCCAGGAAAAGGCCGCGCCGACTGCGTCCGAGGCGCCGGAAAAGGTCAACCCGAAGGATTATTTCGAACTTGGGCTTCGATATCTGGATGGCAAGGGGGTGGCCGCGAGCGTGGCGGAAGGGGCCAAGTGGATCACGCTGGCGGCAGAGGGCGGTTATCCGGAGGCGCAGTATTTTCTCGGCCGGGTCAAGGAAGGCGACAACCTGGCCGAGGCCATTCAATGGCACAAAAAGGCGGCCGAGCAAAATCACGCGAAGGCGCAGGCGCGGTTGGGCTGGCTTTACAGTCACGGGCCGAATCCGGATTACGCGACAGCCGTGAAGTGGTATCGGATGGCGGCCGACCGGCAGCATGGCCAGGCGTTGCTGGCGCTGGCGAAGATGTACGAAGAAGGCCAGGGCGTGCCGATGGACACGAAGGAGGCGGCCAGGTTGTATTTGCAGGCAGCGGGCAAGGGCGATTCCGACGCACAGGTGACGCTGGGCAATCTTTATCTGACCGAAAAGCTGGGGGCGGTGAATCACCACGAGGCGTTCAAATGGTTCCGCCAGGCGGCGATGCAAAAGAACCGGGAGGCATTTTCCAAGGTGGCGTATTGCTATGAGCGCGGCCATGGCACCGAGCAGAATTTCGAAGAAGCGTTCCGGTGGTTCCTGAAGGGCGCGGAAGCGCGCGATGCCGTGTGCCTGGCGAGCCTGGGCCGGTATTACGAGGACGGCATCGCGACCGGACGGGATTACCAGCAGGCGGCGAAGTATTATCTGCTGGCTGCGGAACAGGGCGACAGCTTCGCGCAGTTGGGCATCGCGCGGCTTTACCGGGCGGGACGCGGCGTGACCAAGGATTACGTGGAGGCATACAAGTGGCTGGACCTGGCGGCGGCGCAGGGCATCGGCGCTGAAGTGCGAGATTTGCTGGCGCGCGAAATGACGGCGGATCAACTGGCCGAGGCGAAGCAGCGTTCGGCTGCGTTCGTGCCACAGAAGAGGGTGGACCAGCTCAAGTAGGCCCGCTGTTCATTTCCGGTTCAGTCGGGCATCCAGCCAGCGGGCGGCGCTTTCGGGATCGGTGAACTGGCCTTCCAATTGTGCTTCGAAGGCTTCATCCAGGATGACACCAAATTCCTTGCCGGGGGAAAGGCCGCGTTCAATGAGGTGGCGACCGAGCAGCAGCGGTTTCGGAGCGCTTTGCTTCACGTTCAATTCTTCGGCCCGGGCCAGCAATTCACGAGCGGCATCCGGAAGCTTCGGCGGCTTGGGCGGCCGGCCGCTGTGGTCGGCTTCGATGACGATGCACAGGCCCTGGATGGTTTCGGGTTCGAGTCGTTTGGCGAGGCGGCGCACGCTGCGGTCAGTCACAGCGTTCAAGTGCGCAAGGTGATGGGTGACCAGCGGCACGACGCGCTGGCGGATGGCGAAAGGCGCGTCGATGCGCGCGAGGAAGCGTTCAGCCAGCGGGCCGCCGGCTTCCTCGTGGCCGGGCGAAACGATGCGCATCCGGCCGTCCTTCAAGGCGCGTTGCGTGGTCTGGGGTTTCGCAAAATCATGCGCGAGCACGGCCAGCATATAAACGATGCGCGATTCTACATCGGCGGACTGCCATGGCAGGAGGCGCACGAGGGCATCGCAGCAATGGCAGGTGTGCACAAAGACATCGCCTTCCGGATGCCACTCGGGTTCTTGCGGCGTGTCGATAAGCGCCTGGATTTCGGGGTAATGCTCGATCCAGCCGGTGGCGGCAAGGAACTTGAGCCCGGCGGAAGGCAGCGTGCTTTTGGCAGCCCACTTGAACCATTCTTCGCGCACCCGCTCGACGGCGAGTTCCGCGTGGCTCGCTTTCATGGCGCGGCAGAGGGCAATGGTTTCGGGCGCGGCGGTGAGTTGGAAGCGCGCGGCGAATTGCAGGCCGCGCAGGACACGCAACGGATCTTCGTTGAACGCAGGACTCGTGTGGCGCAGCACGCGGTTGCGCAGGTCTTCCCGGCCGCCAAAGAAGTCGAGGACTTCATTGCGCCGCGGGTCATACATCAGCGCGTTGATGGTGAAGTCGCGGCGCGAAGCGGCTTGTGCCGGCGCGATGGCGGGGTCGAAGGAGATTTCGAAACCTTTGTGGCCGGGGGCGATTTTGGAATCGCGCCGCGGAATGGTGAAATCGTAGGTGACACCCCGCTGCGTCGTGAGCTTGACCACGCCAAACGAGCGGCCCACAAGGTCGGTCCTGCCGTGCCGTTTGAGCGCGGAGGCGAGTTCCTCGTAGGTGAGGCCGAAAACCTCGATGTCGAAATCCTTGGGCACGCTGCCGAGGAGCCAGTCGCGCACGCAGCCGCCGACGAGATACGAGCGCTGCAATTCCGGCGTGGAGCCGAGAATTTCCGCGAGTTCCGCTGGCAGCCAGTTGTTCATGCGACGCGCGGATAGTGTTGGGGCGGAAGGCCGGATTGGCCAGCAGAATGAGGGCGGGAGGCGGCGCGAGCAGGCAATTTCCTACGTGAGTTCACGCATAGGCGAACCGGCGGAGTCGTGATTCATTGTCAGCAGGTTGGGCAGTGCACGTGGATGCCCGTAGAAACGAAACTTTGAGGCCATCGCGCAGGATGCCTCAATCGTGAGAGGGTCTGGGAGTTTCTTCCGGACATTCACGACAGAACAGCCCGGAGGTAACCCCGGGCTGTTCTCATTTTTTGGGGAGGGCGCCCGGCACGGGCGCAGCAAGGTTGCCAGCACGAAAAGGTGAGGGTTTCCAGTTTGCGTGTACGCGCCTTGTATGGAGTTCACGCTTCAGCGTGTGGGTGAGGCTTCCTTCCGCAAGCTGAAGCTTGAACTCCATACAAGAGAACGAGTCGTCTGTCCGACATCCATTGCGCCTGCTACTGGGTCTGCGGCCCCATGCTCTTGACGCCGGGCTCGCTTGCCGATGGCGTGGGAGCTGGTGCGGCGGACGGGTCCAGCGCAATGCCTTCCTTCGCGGCGAAATCGGCCAGGGCCTGGTCGGCCAACGCTTCCTGCTCGGCTTCCTGAAGGTTGATGTCGGCCATGTTCAAGGAATCCTTGGCCACGCGGGCGCGGCCAGCGGCCTTGGTGCGTTCTTCTTCGACCATTTCGTGAAGGCGATTGAGTGTGTCGCCCGAGCCGCCGATTTCGCTGATCATGCCCGAGGCCATCTCGGTCAGTTCGGCGGTGGCTTTCTTCACCTTGAGGTCGTCGAGGCTGTGCTTGAGCGATTCAATCTTCGCCTGGGCGGCTTTGACGGAAACATCGCGGGCCTTGATGAGTTCCTTGTACGTGGTTTCAGCCTGTCCGAGTTGGGTGCGGTTTTCGGCCAGTTGCTGGGTGATGGTTTGCAGGCGCAACGCGTACTGGCCGGCGGCGGCGCGATTGCCGGCGCGGAGATTGGCGGCGGTCTTGGCGCGCAGGGTGTTTTCTTCCGCTTCGAGCTTCTTGATCTGCGTCATCAGGCGCTCGCACAATCCGGCGTGCGCGGCGAGGCCCTGGTTGTAATTGGCGATTTGTTTGCGAAGGTTTTCCTTCTCGACCTCCAACAACGCCTCGGGGTTCTGCTTCTCCAAACCGGAGATGA
>JBFMBT010000043.1:0-28691 GCA_040754875.1 Verrucomicrobiota bacterium
CAGCAACGTGGTTACCCCAAACACATCGCATCATCCCAACGCGGCAACCGTATCCCTCTCCTGGGGGAGAGGGACCGAGGGTGAGGGGGACCGCGATGCTGCCAACCCACAACGCCCGGAATGGAAACACCGCGACTATCGCCAACCCATCTCGGCCGACGGCTGCGTCGCAGACCAGCCGCAGCACGCAGCTTGCAACCACGACACCGGAGGCTGTCGGCAAATCTTTCTGTCAGCTCCTTGGAGTTTCCCCCCTTCCCCCCGTTTCGCTTCGCACCCTTGTTTGACTTGCGTCAAGCACCGCGGGGCCGTCCTGCGCGTCTGTATCTTCAATTACACGTTGCATTGGCTGCGCGGCAGTTGCGATTGCCGCCTGGCGTGAATCAGAAACAAAAACCGGACCATGAAAACCTATTCGCCCACCCGCCGACATCCCTGGGACGCGCGCAAAGCCGCCCATCTGCTCAACCGCGCCGGTTTTGGCGGCCCGCCCGCCGAGGTGGAGCGGTTGGTCGAAATGGGTTTTGAAAAGGCCGTTGATTCACTGCTGAACTTCGAGGCCACACCCGACAATTGTTCCGAGCCGGAGTGGGGTGTGAATCCGCCCGAGGAACTGGCGTGGCCCGATCGTTACGGCGCCAAGGTGCGCAATCTCGCCGGCAAGGAACGGTTCGATGACGGCCAGCGCATTCAAAGCCTGCGCAATCAAATCGGCCAGAAGCTCAAGGAATGGTGGCTGGACCGCATGTGCCGCACCAACCGTCCGTTCCAGGAAAAGATGACCCTCTTCTGGCACGGGCACTTCGTTTCCTCGCTGGCCGACGGCATGAATTCCTACTGGCTGTACCGGCAGATTGATCTCTACCGCCGTTTTGCCACCGGCAACTTCAAGGAAATGACGCTCGAAGTGTCGCGCGATCCCGCGATGCTCCGCTACCTGGACAACGACCGCAACATCGCCCGGCGGCCCAACGAGAATTACGCGCGCGAACTCATGGAATTGTTCACCCTGGGCATCGGCAATTACACCGAGCAGGACATCAAGGAAAGCGCGCGCGCCTTCAGCGGCTGGACCCGCCGGGACACGCGGTTCGTGTTCGACGCCGTCAATCACGACTACGGCACGAAGACCTTCCTCGGCCGCACCGGCAATTTCGACGGCACGGACATTGTCGATATCATCTTCGAGCAGCCGGCGGTAGCCACGTTCATGGCCCGCAAGCTTTGGAAATTCTACGCCAGCCAGGAGCCGGACAAGAAGCTCATCGAGGAACTGGCCCACGTGTTCCGCAACGCCAATTACGAAATCAAGCCGCTGGTGCGCGCCATCTTTACCTGCGACGAGTTCTACAGCGACCGCGTGATTGCGGCGCAGGTCAAAGGCCCGCTCGAACTGGCGGTCGGCGCCATTCGCGCGTTGAACATCCGCGAAACGCGCCTGCCCGTCGTGCTTTCCTACACGCGCCAGATGGGGCAGGACCTGCTTGCCCCGCCCAATGTCAAAGGCTGGGACGGCGGTCCGCTCTGGATCAATACCACGACGCTCTTCGTGCGCTACAACTTCGCGCGCTTCGTCGTCAACGAAGGCGCCATCGACACGCCCGCCGGCGGCAAGCCGCGCCCCGTGCCCGCGAAGATTGATTCCATCATTGACCGCTCGCGCATCACCACGGCGGAGGAGGCGGTGGACCGCATCTGCCGCGCGCTGCTGCCCACGCAACCGCTGCATCCGCAGCGGGCTGAACTGGTTGATTACCTCCACACCGGGCCGACGGGCGAGAAAGAGCCGTTCAATCCCGCCGCGCCGGATGCCGAGGCGCGTTTGCGCGCGGTCATTTACATCATCATGAGTTCACCGGCTTACCAGGTTTGTTAACGCACGCACCCACCAACACCCGCAACCCACCTCCATTATGAGCAAGTATCATCCCGTATTGCACACGCGGCGCGAGTTCCTCCAGCAAGGCGTCGGACTGGCCGCCGTCTCCCTCACCATTCCCGCCTGGCTGCATCGTTCCGCCTACGCGGTGGAAAACGGCCGCGCGCGCCGCGCCACCGACCGCAGTGTGGTGATCGTGCAACTCAGCGGCGGCAACGACGGCCTCAATACGGTGGTGCCGTTTCCCAACGACGATTATCACAAGGCGCGTCCGGTTATCGGCTTGAAGCCCGACGAAGTGCTCAAGGTGAACGACGAACTCGGCCTGCATCCGAAGCTCGCCCCGTTCAAGGCGCTGTACGACGAAGGGCACGCGGCGATTTTGTTGGGCGTCGGTTATCCCAATCCAAACCGCAGCCATTTCCGTTCGCTGGAAATCTGGCACACCGGCAGCGACTCGAACAAATTCGAGCGCTACGGCTGGATTGGCCGATACTTCGACAACGAGTGCAAAGGCTCGCCTTCGCCCGCGGTTGGCGTCGCCCTGCAACGCGAAGCGCCGCAGGCCTTCACCAACCTGAGCGGCCACGGCATCTGTTTCACCGATCCCAACGCCTTCAGGTGGAATCCGACCGGCGCGGGGAAGAAGCCGCAAATCGAAGCCGAGAGCGAGGCTTACCGGATGTTGAACACGCCGGGGCGCAAAGTGGATTTCCTCACACGCACCGCGCTCAACGCGCAAATTACGTCGGACCGCGTGCGCAACATTGCGTCGAGTTACAAGGCGCGCGTCGAATATCCCAAAACGCAGTTCGCCACGGACCTGCGGCTCATCGCCGGCATGATTGGCGGCAATCTGGGTTCGAAGTTCTACTACTGCGGCATGGGTGGTTTCGACACGCACAGCGGGCAGTTGACGCGGCACGCCACGTTGCTGGATCAATTCTCCAGCGGCATCTCCGCCTTCTACAAGGACCTCGAAACGCAGGGCCTGGCCGACCAGGTGCTCGTGCTGGCGTTCAGCGAATTCGGCCGGCGCGTCCGCGAGAATGCGAGCGACGGCACCGACCACGGCGTGGCCGGCCCGATGTTTGTCGTGGGCGGCGGCGTCAAGCCCGGCCTCTACGGCAAGTATCCGAGCCTGACGGATCTCGACTCGGGCGATCTCAAGGCGGACACGGATTTCCGCCAGGTCTATGCCACGGTGCTGGAGAACTGGCTGAAGGCGAAACCCGAACCGATTTTTGGACGAACGTTCGAGAAGCTGGCGTTCGTATGAGTCCTGGAATCGTGCGGGCGCGTGCAGTCACCGCCCGCACGAATGAATTTTAACCCTTATGAAGAAAATCTATGTTCCGCTTCTGGCCATACTGGTCGCGTTCAGTCATACAGCAGCACCTGCGCCGTTGCCGGCGCCGCCGCCGGAGGCTGTTCGCCCGGTTGATGAAACGTTCGTGCGCGAAATCGCCGCGCTTCCCGCCGAGGAACAGGTCCAGCGGGTCATCGCGAAACTCAAGGAGTTGAACCCGCGTTTCGATGCCCGCGAAAAGCACGTCATCAAAAACGGCCAGGTCACCGAACTGTCGTTCTCCACGGCGCTGGTGACGAACATCTCCCCCGTCCGCGCGCTCAAGCACCTGAACAAGCTGGCCTGCGCCGGCACCAGCGATGGCCGCCGTCCGCTGGCCGATTTGTCGCCGTTGAAGGGCTTGCCTCTGACGAGCCTCGACATCGGCTTCACCAGCGTCAAAGACCTCTCGCCGCTGGCGGGCATGCAGTTGACCGAGCTGAATTGCGCCTGGTCTCAGGTGAGCGATTTGTCGCCGCTCAAGGGAATGCCGCTCGCCCGGTTGAATTGCGCCGGCTCGAAAGTCACGGACCTTTCGCCGCTGTCCGGGCTGCCGCTGGCGAATCTGGCGTGTGGCTTCACCAAGGTGACGAACCTCGCTCACTTGCGTGGCCTGCCATTGAAGGAACTGAATTGCGAGCATACGGACGTGACGGACCTGGCCGCGTTATCCAGTCTGGCGCTGACGCGGCTCGATTGCTCGAGCACGAAAGTGGCGGATTTGAGTCCGCTGCGAACATTGCCGCTGACGTCGTTGAACTGCGCGTTCACGCCCGTCAGCGATCTCGCGCCCGTTGCTGCCTTGAAACTTGCCGCCCTGGATTGTCGCGGCACGGAGGTGCGCGGTTTGTCCGCGTTGAAGAGTGCCAGCATCGGCTCCTTGATCATCAGCTATACGAAAGTCGCCGATCTGACTTCCCTGAAGGGCGCGAAACTCAGCTACTTGGAATGCCCCAGCACCGGCATCACCGATTTCTCCGCGCTCAAGGAAACCGGCATCCGCGACCTCCGCTGCGACTTCCATCCGAAGCGCGACTTGAATGTTCTGCTGTCAATTCCAACTCTCACACGCGTCAACGGCACCGCCACCGCGCAACTGAAGGAAATGCAAAAGAGCCTGGGCCTCGCCGCAGTAGATACCGCTGCCAAATAAGTGGCCTTGGGTCGCGTTGTCCAAATTCCGACTCCTGCGTCCCTGCCAAAAATGCGAAGGGATGGGCAAAATACGTTTAGCCCGATCTCTCGCGGAGGGCCAAGTTACCAACGTCATTACCGCCGACCGCACGTGCGTGTGTGTCAGTGGATATTGAGTTGGATGCAATCGGAATCTTAAAGACAAGCGATATGGCCAGCGCACTTGCTGAATTCAAACAGACCGTCATCATCAACACCTTGCGCGGTTGCCAGCTTTTTGCCGGCCTGCCGGTGCCGGATCTTCAGCAAATCGCCGCCATCACGGTCATCAAGTCGCTGGACAAGGGCGAATATCTTTTCCGCGAAGGCGATCCATCGAGTGGGTTTTACATCGTGCAGCACGGCGCGATCAATGTTCATCGCGTGAACGCGCTGGGCAAGGCGCAGGTGATTCACATTTTCCGCGCCAGCGAATCGTTTGCCGAGGCGTCGCTGGCGACGTTTGCGGGTTATCCGGCGGATGCGATGGCGGTCGAGCCGTCGCAGGTGTTGCTGGTGCAAAAGAATGAATTTGTGGCGTTGCTGCGGCGCCAGCCGGAACTGGCGCTGCGCATGCTCGGTTCGATGAGCCTGCACCTGCGCGTGCTCGTGGGGCAGATCGAAGACCTGACGTTGAAGAACGTGGAGACGCGCCTGGCCAACTGGCTCGTCAAGCGCTGTCCCAACGCCGAAAGCGAGAAGCCGTTTCAGGTGGAATTGACGATCACCAAGCGCGTACTGGCGGCGGAACTGGGCACGGTCAGCGAAACTCTTTCGCGCACGCTGGCGAAGTTCCGCGACCTCAATCTCATCGAAGTCAACGGCAAGAGCATCACGGTGCTCAGCCCGGCGGACCTGGCGGAGCTGTTGAGGACGAACCTCGGCGAGTAAGGGGCTTTGTTGTTCCCGTGTTCGGTGAAGGAAAAATGCGCGCGATGTCGCGGGTAAGAATTGAGGTGGCGGATTCAATATAGCTCCGTTCCCCCTCACCCTGCCCTCTCCCTTGGGGAGAGGGAGTTGTGATTGCCGCCGTAGGTGTCAAGCCACGCCGGTGGGTTTGCAGAGTTCGCATTCCAAGTCCAAACGCTCCGCGATCATAGGCAAACGGTGGCCGGCACGGACGTGCTGGCGACGGCTTGCAGCACTTCCACGCAACGCGCGCACACGCCTTGCTCCGGAGTCCAGTCAGGACTTTGACCGAGAATCAGATCGCGCACGCGTTCCTCCAGCGCATCGGCGTCCGCCCAGGAGAAGGACGAAAACCCGCACACCGGACAGGTCGCGCCAGGAACCGAGCGATGAATGGCGCGCAAGCCGCGCGGGTCCATGGCCAGCGCCATCAGTTCGTCGTGGCGCGGAGCGGAGTTGGACCACAGTTGTTCGAACGTCGCGTGCAGTTGTTCGGCTGAAAAGAAGCTGAAAGCGCGCGTGAATTCGGATTGGCGGAATTCGCGCGATGCAACCGTGGCCAGGCCGCGCTGCATCAAGCGACCGTCGATGGTGCCGTCCCACAGAATGCGGTAGCGCTCGCGCAACAGGCGTTGCGGGGAGCCGTTCAGCGCCACGTCGCGGATTTCGGGGGTGTAACCGAACGATGGATCGACCATGTCGCTCACGTGCGACAGCTCGTGGTGCAAATAGGGCAGCAGCGGATGCACCGGCGCGTTTGATGGCATGAATCGTTCAGGCCGCAATGTCACGATGCCGGTGCGCGCGCCCTCGGGATTGACGTAAAGTTCGGCGCCTTCCTCGGCCTTGTTGCGCGCCTTGCGCAAGGCCAGGGAATCCAGCGCGGCGGCGAGTTGCGGAAAATGCGGCGTGGCCGAGGCGAGGATGTCTTCCAGGCCCCATTCGCGAAACCATTCGAGGTGGACGCGATAGAAGGCGGCGTTGCGCGCGTCGGGGTCGGCAACGCGATAGACGCATTCGCGTTCGGCGTGAAACCGGCGGATTTGCGCGGGCGGAATTCCCGGCCATTTGCCTCCGACGCACAGGAGCACGGCGCTTTCCACCAGGTCTTCGTCAAACAACAGTTTCATTTTCACGCGGTCAATCTTGCGCCGGTGTCGCGAGCGCGCCGGGCGGCAGGGAACGAATGCCGCAACTGGTGCACAGACTTTCGCCGGCTTCATCGGCCGGACGCAGCAACAAGTCCTCGCTGCCCGGTGAAACGCCGGCGCGGCGGCAATCGGCTTCGATAAATTCGCGAGTGAACCGCGCGAGCGAGCCAAGCGCGCCCACACCGGCGGTTTGGGAGAGACGGCGCGTGAAGGCGGGCGTCCAGCGGCCAAGGTGCTCGCGCAGGAACATCCGTTGAGCTTCGCGGCAGACGGCCAGTTCCCCGTCGTCGAGTTGATGTTCCAATGCGTCCGCCTCTTTGGCGGTGAGAACCGACATCAATTCCAGCTCGACGCAAATGTGATCCTGCCGCTCGCCGCCGTCCTCGACCATTTCCAAACCAAACGCAGCATAGAACGCCGCGAGGTCGGCCAGGCGATGCGGCTGAAACAACGGATCGGCCTTCAGATCGCCGTATTCGATCTCGTTGAGCGGACAGGAACCGCGCGCCGCGTGGCCGAAGATGGCGATGTAATCGCTCTCGAATGCGGCGAACTCCTCTTCACGCAGGGCCGAAGCCAGTTCGTCGGCACGCTGAATTAGCGGCGCCTGTCCGTTGACGACAAGCGCCCTCACAGCAGTCCGGAAAGCATCACGCAGGTCCTCGCGCCCCAACAGTCGCCACTCCGTGATGGCCGGGAATTCGAACACCTTCGCCAGATGGCGATAGATGAAGGAACGCGCAAGCGCGGTGTTGATGGATCCTTGGAGCGACTCAGGCGAGGTAATGGCAGGTAACGCGGCGACGGTGCCACACGCCGCGGATTCCTCCGACGCCTGCTCGCACACCGGCTGATAATTTCCAAACACCGAGCGTCTGGCTTCCGTTGATTGCATGGCATCAAATCGAGTTGGCGTGTTGCGCGGGACGAACGTGCAGCGGTTCCTCGACCTTGGTCTCGATGATTTTCGTGCCGTCGATGGAGTAACCGATGATGGTGTCGTCGTAGAGCTCGAACTTCTTCCCGCGAATGGTGTTCTCGAAAACCTTGGGGCCCTGCTTGATTTCGTAGCGGAAACACATGCGCTCGTCCTTGCCGAACAATTGCAGCACCGCGAGCAGTTCGCGGTCGGGATTCATGTAACGCTCGATGGCTTCATCCACGCCCGGGCCGAACATCTGGCGCAGATACGGCCGGGGCACCCAGCGCGGCGGGATGTAATAGCCGTTGGGCTCGGTGCCGAACTGCGGATAGAGCGGCAGCGCGACCTTGGCCACGTGAACGAGGTAATAGAGCGGATGATAACGGTCTTCCTTCCATGTGCCATCGGAATTCATCTGCACCAAACCCTGCAAACGGATGTGCCCCACGCACGCGGCCATGCAGCGCGTTTGCATCGGCAAGCCGCCGCCGGCGGGATCGCGACCTTCGATGCGCGGGAAGCAGCCGATGCATTTTTCGGTCGTCCGCGTGGTGCCGCGATAATGCGTCTTCTTGTAGGGACAAGCCTCCATGCACTTGCGATAGCCGCGGCAACGTTCCTGGTCCACCAGCACGATGCCGTCCTCGGGCCGCTTGTAGATGGCGTTGCGCGGGCACGCGGCCAGGCACGCGGGATAAGAGCAGTGATTGCAAATGCGCGCGAGATAGAAGAACCACGTCTTGTGCTGCGGCGCGCCTTCGCCCTTGCTGAACGCCATCTGGCCTTTGTGGCCCTTCTCTGCGCCAAACGGATTGTCTTCAAAACGATTCGGCGAGGCCCATTCTTCATCGGACGGCAGGTAGCCGAGCGCGCGGTTGGCGCCGGCGGGGCTGACGTTCGTTTGCGCGGCTTCGAAGATGGTCTTGCCTTTGAAATTGCCGTAAGGCGCTTTCACACTCTGCGGCTGACCGCTCCATGTCTGGCCGCCAGGATTCGCCTTCTCCAGCAGGTCGAGAATCTTCACGTCCCAATGATGCGGGTAACCGCCGTAGGGTTTGGTCTCGACGTTGTTCCACCACATGTGTTCCTGGCCTTTGGAAAAGGTCCACGTGGATTTGCACGCCATGGTGCAGCTCTGGCACCCGATGCAGCGGTTCAGGTTGAAGACGAACGCGAACTGCCGCTGCGGGTATGCCGCATCGTACGGGTATTCCATTTCGCGGCCGAGTTGCCAGTTATAGACGTTGCTCATGGTGAAGGATGCTAAAGGTTGAATTTCGGCGCGGGCGCGCCCATGGGATCGGTGGCCGCGGAATCAAGTTCAACGGACTGGCCGGGCGGCGGTTCCTCCGGCGCGGGAAATTGCTCCGGCGATGCGGACGAGTGCCAGGTGATATGTTTTCCCCAGCGGGCGAATACTTCGGCGATGCAATCGCGCACGAACGCCTCGCCTTTGTTCTGCAACACCATGTTGGGGCCGATGTAGTACGGGTTGCGGAACAAGGCGAAGATTTGTTTGTGGTTGTGTCCCATCCGCATGAATTCCTCGATGAAACATTCGGACATTTCCTGCGTCGTGTCCTCTTCGGTCACGATGCCGACGCCGAACAATTCCATCGGATCCTCGGGATCTATTTCGTCTTTGGGCATGATAAACAGGTTTTGAGTTACTCGAAGCTCGCCGCGCCACCGCCGCCGCTGGCGAAATCACCGGCAAGATATTTCTTCATCACATCGTTTTCGTTGTCCGGCGCCATGCCATCGGTCGCGCCCTTCCACGCGCCCCGGCCGCCGAGGCCGCCGTCCTCCGCCTTGGTGATGCGCACCAGGCATTCCTTGGGCACGGTGTTGATGGCGTGGTTGTCCGCCTCACCGCCGAAGAGAAACCCCATGAACGCCTTGGTCTTGTGGAACAGCGTGTCGGTCTGGTGCATCGGCATGTGCCAGTTGCGGTTGATGGATTGCTGCGAGCCGAAACGGAAATTCGCGATGTAACCGGTTTCGGTCAGCGACAGGCCGTCGCGCCGGGTCTGTTGCGCCTTCACCGTTTTCTCCGTCGCGATGAACGTGCCGTGTTTCATCATCACGACATGGTAGGGGTAAGCCGCGTTGTAAGTGACGCGCAGCATGAGGCGGCTGACCTTGTAGAACGGGTCGCTGGGCGTCGCGCCCAGATACGGGCGGTCGGCGGGGTTGGCATCGACATAGACATAATCGCCGTCCTTGAGGCCAAGGTCGCGCGCCGCCTGGGGGTTCACGTGAATCTGATGCTCGCTGACGTTCGGGAGGCGTTTGTCGATGCGATAGGGATCGCCGAAGTTTGAGTTCCAGATGAGGTGCCAGTCCACGTTGGCCCACGAGGAGTGGACGCTATGGCGTGACTTGGGCGTGAGACAATAGAACTGGTAACCGCGTTCCCAGAGGAAGTTCTTTGTTTGCTTCACATCGGCCCAACTCATCTTCACGTTGCGCACAGTGCGTTCATCCCAATGTTCCGCCGTGAGCGGGATGCCGTAATCATTGGGCCGCACCCAGGGATTGGAACTGACGATGACGTTCGGCAGATAAGGCGTGGCCTCGGGACCTTCGCGGTGCACGATGAAATTCTCGCCGCAACTGATGGCCGTGGGATCGTCGCTGTACGAATGCAGCCGCCCGGTGTCCGTGTAGAACGGCCAGTTCTCGCGAATCTGTTCGTAAAACGGAATGCGCGGGTAGGTGCGGAAATTCATCAAGCAACCGCCCGAGGGGCCGTACTTGCCGGCCATGATGTCCTCCAACCGATAACCCGCCGTGGTTGTGCACGTATCGAGCAGGCGCTGGATATACACGCGCCGTTTCCCCTCGTGCTCGAACTTGAAGTAGTTGTGGAAGCGCTTGTCGCCGGTGACCTTCCCCAACCCGCTGGCGATGCCCGCGAGAATCGCCATGTCATCCTTCGTGTCGTAAAGCGGTTTGATGCCGCCCTTCCAGATTTGCAGAAAGGGGTTCGAACATGAGGCGGTGATTTCCAGGTCTTGAAATTCCACCCACGAATTGGCGGGCAACGCGAAGTCCGCATATTCGACCGACGCCGTCGCCTGAATGTCGATGGACACAATCAGCTCGACCTTCGGGTTGACGTTTTTGATGACACCGTAGGCCCACTTGGCGTTGTTGATGAGGTTCACGTTCGTGAAGAAGATCGCCTTGGTCGGAGTGGGCATGTGGCTTTTGCCGGTGAAACATTTGCGCCCTTCCTTCGGCGTATCGACGATGAGCGGGATGTCGCCGTGATTCCAATACGCCGGTTCTTCGTCCTTTGTATAAGCGTGCGCCTCCACATCGCGCCCGTGCGCCTTTTCGTCGAGATTCGGATGAAACGGATCTTCCGCCACCCAGCCTTTGAAACCCGGCCCGGTCAGTTTCGAGCCCTGGAACAACGCCGCCTTGTAATTGCCCGCCCAACCGTGGCAGCCCGCGCCGGGCTTGCCAATGTTGCCCGTCAACATCACCGGCAGGTAAGCCGCGCGATTGGCCTCGGTGGCGTGGAACCAGTGGTTGATCCCCTCGCCCTGGTGAATCGAGCACGGCTTGATGGTCGCAATGTCCTTCGCCAATTGCTCAATCAATTCCTTCGGCGCGGACGTGATTTCGGAGACCGCGTCGAGGTCGTAATCCTTCAAGTGCACACGGTATTGTGTCCACGTCGTCTTCACTTCGACTTCGCTGCCGTCGGTCAGCTTCACCTTCCACGTCCCGTCGAGCACGGGATCAATTCCCGCCGCCACGAGCTTCTGGCCGACCAGATCACGATGCACCGCTTTCGGCCCGTTGGTCTTCGCATCCCACACCACGAAGTCGCCGAGCTTGGCGTGCTGTTCGTCCGTGAGTCCCTGCACCTTTTTGCTGGGGCCATCGGCAGGCAACGCTGATTTGTAATTCGGAAAAATCTCGCTCGCGCGCAGGCGCTTCAGATTGTCCGCGCGAACCAGCATCGGAAAATCCGTGAACTGTTTCACAAACGCCGCGTCATACCAGTTCCGGTCCATCATCACCCGCGTCACTCCGAGCCATAGCGCCGCATCGGTGGAGGGCCGCACCGGCACCCAATAATCGCACTTGGTCGAGGGCGCGCCGTATTCGGGCGCGATGATGACAATCTTCGCGCCGCGCTCCATGCACTCGATGAACCAGTGCGCGTCGGTGATCTTGTTTTCGACGAGGTTCTTCCCGTTCATGATGATGAGCTTGGAGGAGCGCAGGTCGTTGAAGTCGCACTCGCTGTTCTGCAATCCATGCACCCACGGCTGGCCGGGCGCCTGATCGCCGTGCCACGTGTAATTCGACCAGTTGCGCCCCGCCTTCGCCTGCTCGTGCCCGACGCCCCGCACGTGCGCGTCCAGCAACGCGAGCGAATTGCACAGCCGGTACATCCCGTATTTGCCCATCACGCCGAGCAATCCCATGCCGCCGCGCATCTTCACCGTGCGCGTGCCGGCGCCTTCCATCATCTGGATCATCTCCGGCGGATAACCTTGCTCCTCCAGCAACTTCGCGCCTTCCGCGCCGCTGTACCGCGAGGCAATCGCCTTGAGCCCCCGGCCAATCAGCGTGAATGCCTCATCCCAGGAAATGCGCTCCAATGTATCCGTCCCGCGCGAATCAAATTTGTATTTCGCGCGCAGCTCGCGCGTCAGATACGGAAATCCGTCCTCGGCCCAGCGTTTCCAACCGCGCCGGACAATCGGATGCTTCAACCGGTACGGCCCATACACCACGCGGTGAAACGTGTAACCCTTGGCGCAGTGCCGGTTGCCCCAATTCGATGTCGCCTTGTTTCCATACAGGTCCGCGTACTTGCCCACGTCATATTGCTCGCCCATGCGGATGATGACGCCGTTGCGCACGTGCGCGGTGATGCGGCAATTGTGCGTGTCGTTGGGCGCGCACACCCACGAGAACGCGTGGTCGTACGCGTATTGATTGCGATACTGCTTTTCCCAGTCGCGGTTCGGATAGTGCGACAGCGGATTGGGAACCGCCTCCTGCGCCTGCAAAAACCGCAGCGGCAGCATCTGGGCGGCGGCAATCCCCGCGCCCGCCAGTCCGCTGCGTTTGATGAAATCCCGGCGTGAAAGAGAGTCGTTGCTCATAGTGGTTGCTTCGATTCGCGAATATTTCAGGGGTCCAACACCAATTGATACCAATTGCTGATTTCCTTGCGGCCGTTGCGATCCTGTTGCGCGCCGTCCCAGATGGCGAACGCCACCGGCACCGGTTTGTTCAACTGGAATTTCACATCGCCTTCGTTGCTCGATTTGATGTCGCGATAAACCAGCACATTCCAAAAGCCGTCGTGCCACACTCCCCTGCCCTGCACGTTCTGTTCGGAGGCCGGCTGCGGCGTGAGCGTTCCGAAGCCGCGCGCGTTTGCGTCTTCCACCGCCGATTTGCGCGGTTGCGCCAGCGGATTGCCCGCCGCCTGCGCCGTCTGGTAGCTCGTCTTGAAATAAGTATCCACGTGGATGGAAACGTATCTGGTATTCACGTCGGGACGCGGGCCGTCCAGTTCCTGCTGCCAGCCCGCCCTCCACATCCAGATGTTCACGGGATTCCTCGCGTCACCCATGCCGAGGAACGGCGTGCTCCCGTTCAGCGAAAACTGCAACGCCACCGCATCCTGAAAATCCTGCACCCGCACCGGCGCGCCATTGCGCACCGGATCACGCCATTGCATTTGGATCGCAACGCGCTTGCCGTCATGCACCGCCCGCACCGACAGCGCGAAGATGGTGTTCGGCTCCGGCCACAACGGATTCACCGGCACGCGCGCCGGGTCCCAGCGCTCCCACTCGGCATCCAGTGGATCGACCGGGAGTTTTTTCACCCGCTGCACATGGATATGCCCGTCCGGCGGGGGAAGCATGTCGCTGATCTCGGCGTCCTTCTGGCGCAGCGATTGAATGTAGAGCACCAGCGCCCAGCGTTCCTCCGGCGTCATTGCCTCCTTGCCAAACGGCGGCATCGGCGTGCCGGGCATCCCGTTGTGAATCCGCAAATAAAGATCGCGCCCGGTGGGACCGCCACGAAATGCGCCGCTGTTGAAATCGCGCGGCAACGCCGGGAACCCCCAGTTGTCCTTGAGCGTCGGCGCGTTCGGCCCGTCACCTGCGCCCGTTTCGCCGTGGCACGCCGCGCACTGGAATTTCACGTAAACTTCCTTCCCCTGGGTCAACGCCGCCAGCGTGACCGGCGGCTCGGGCGGAAATCGCACGGGCTGGGCCAGCAAATCATTTTTGGCGGCTTCTTCAAAATGATTCACCCGCTTGCCTTCGCCGTTGGTGTATGTGGCCAGCGCCTTTACATACTGCACCACGTTCCGCCGCTCCGCTTCGGTCAAATACGTGAAACTCGGCATCGAACTGCCCGCCATCCCGCGCGTGATGGTTTCGAGCAAATCATCGTCGGTGGGCAGCGCGACGCCCGGCGTGGATTTGATTTTGAAGAGGCCCGTGTTGAAATTGCGCGGCTTGGGAAACAGCCACACCGTTGCCGGCCCGTTGCCATCGCCGTTTTGTCCATGGCACGCCGCGCAATGCTGTTCGTACACCGTCTTGCCCACGGCCAGATTGCCGGAGCCGGATGCGCCCGACTCGGCCGCGCGCACCGCCATTATTGAAGGGAACCAGCTGACAAGAACCGCCACAAGGACCGCCAATCGCATTTTCATCGTCCCACACGTTACGCCCGGCCGGCGCGCCGGGCCTTGATGGAAATCAAGCGCCCTTTTCCCTATTAGAATTGCCCACCCAGTACGTTTGCAACGGTGATACCACCGCGATTTCGCCGGATTCATTGAGGCGACATGCTGGCATCAGCCCGCGCTCCCGGCTTCGCAACGTTTGGCAAACCTCCGCCTCCTTTTGCTCTGCGAAAAAGGCGCTCCAGGCACACCCGACATACCCCCGGCGATTCATCGCTGGGCCGGGGCATGGATCCCTACGCCTACCTGCGCGAGCTGCTCACCCGCTTGCCCACGATGACCAATCAGCATGGTGGGTGTCCCCTCCTGGGAGGGGCAAGGGGTGGGTGTCCCCTTCCTCAACCCTCATCTCCCCCCACTCTCAACCGCCCAATGGCCACCAGCGGCAACTGGCTTTGCTCGCCCCACCAGTTGGTGTCGTTGAACTTGAAATACGCCAGACGCACCGGCAGCACGCTGCTGGCGCTCAACGGGTCGGTGAAATCCACGTAATACTCCTCGTAATCGGTGCGCCCGTCGTAATCGGTGTCCGCCTTCGTCGGATCGGTGCCAATCTGGTATTCGACCGCACGGTAAATATGTAAATATCAAGAACTGACCCGTCTCACGGAGGGGCGAAAGAACGCCAAGCGCATCGCGAGCGCGAAGTGCCCATGTAGCGCAGGTTTCCAACCTGCTGTATCGCCGATTTCCAATCGGCTGGGGGTGGTGCCAATCGCCAATCTGATACTCCACCGCGTCATTGATCCCGTCGCCGTCGTTGTCAGAGGCCGCGCCGCGACCGGAAATATGCGAATATCAAGAACTGACCCGTTTCACGTCTTGAGAATCTCCAATCCGCTTTGCGTTGATGTCATAGCGCAGATGCTATGACTCGCCGCTCATTCGCACCAGAGGTGCTCGGCATGACGCTTACGAATATCCGGGCCTTACGATGGCAGTGCGAGCTGCCGGAACGCGGCACGCGTCTTACGACGCCAGTGTGGGCAGCCGTCCCCAAAACGGCACCTTACGATCCGAGTGCGGCCAAAGAGGCCTGGACAGGAATGAAAAGCTCAAAACGACCCACGCGGTCACAACGCTACGACCAGAGTGTGATTATTCGGCCACAAAACACGATGGGAGCACGGGCGAAACCCCGAAAACCGTGTGCCGCCAGTTCGGCCGTTTTTACGATGAGAAAAAAGTGCGCAACAGGCAGCCGTCCCCCAAACGGCACCTTACGATCCGAGTGCGGCCAAAGAGGCCTGGACAGGAATGAAAAGCTCAAAACGACCCACGCGGTCACAACGCTACGACCAGAGTGTGATTATTCGGCCACAAAACACGATGGGAGCACGGGCGAAACCCCGAAAACCGTGTGACGCCAGTTCGGCCATTTTTACGATGAGAAAAAAGTGCGCAACACTTTTGTGATACCAGTTCGGCAAAGCCAGGGAAGCAGGGCAAAACCGGCTTTACGATGTGAGCGTGGCCAGGCACGGACGCCCGGTTCAAAATCCAATTTTGCGATGGCAGTGCGGCAAGCTGCCAGACACCTCGTTTTACGACCGCAGTCCGGCCATATCCGCCACCGAAAATCCAAGACGAACCCCAGGAAATCATCGTTACGATCCAAGCTCGGCAATTTGGCTGCAAAATACGACCCCAGCGTGGCAAACCTCCCAAAAACCTTACGCCGCCAATTCGGCAACTTTTACGATGTCAAATAAATCGGTAACACTTACGGCACCAAAAAGTTCGCAACAGTTCAAAAAGCAATCACATTTCCCGTCGGCCAATTTTCCATATCTCCGCTCCATCCGCATGGAAGTCGCCCCGCTTCGTAAAGCCGCAGTAAGTGCTCGAAAAAAACAGGGACCCCGGCAAACTTCCGGCGATACGCGATTTCAAGTGCAGCGCGATTTACATCGACTAAAATTGGTTGAAGCATCTCGATTGGAAGATCTCGCTCCCTTAGCGCCGCAGCTAGCGGGGCACTTATCGCCCTTTCGACCAATGAGCGCGACTGCCTCGCCAAGCTGTTCCAGTGGCCGCCATATGCGTTGTAGTGGTGCTTCGATAGATAGCCGGTGAGGTCTCCTTGCGCCTCTGTCTTGGCATCTGACCAGAGACTCGAGTTGAACGCGCGCAGCGCCGCATCGCGGCATTCCGCATATTCCACCGGAAAGTCTAACTGCGGCCTTAGCTCACGGCCCACAGCCGAGAGCCACGCCACTTGTTCGAGAAGTGGATAGATGTCTTGCGCCAGATTCATCGTGCCAGATTCCGAATTCGTCCAGGAACACGCGGGACTTCCATGCCGCCCAACAGCCCATACTCTACCCGTTCTCTAATCGCAGCGCGGACGGCCTGCCGAACCTGCGCTTCCGGCAGGCCCGCAGCTCGGAGCGATTGCTGCAGCGCCCGCGTATATTGCAGGTTCGTAAAGGGGTCAGTCAATGGTATTGGCATATTCGGTATCACTCATCGCCTGGCCTTCGGCTTCGACCGCCCGGCCCAGTAGAGCAGGTGCGTCAGGTGGCCCCGCGTGCCCATGTGCAACTGGCGGGCGATCCATTCCACCGTCACCGTCGTTTCCCGCCGCAACCGCTGCGCCAGCTTCACCTTCCACGGATCGCCCTTGCGCCGCCGGCTTAAGTCCGCCGCCCGCCATCCCGCTTGCCGCACCGCCTGCGTGATCAACCGCTGCGCCTTGGCCTCCGCCGATTCCCGCAGTTCCTCCCCGTAATGGTGCGCCCCGGCCCGCTCCGCCACCGCCGCCAGCAGCTCCCGCCGGAAGGCCGCATCTCCCAGGCACCACCCCCGCCGTATCCCGCCATACTCCTGGCCGTCGGCCTCCCAGCGGCGCCGCTCCATCTGCCGCTCATACTCGCGACGCCCGGCCACACTGTCCCTGGGGATGCCGCATTCGCCCAGCACCCGGTCCACCCGCAGCCACGACGGTCGTTTGCGCGGCGCCGCCAGATACCACGCGTAACTGCTCCAGGGGTAATCGCTCAAGGGCGTCTTGGGCCCCACCAACCGGGCCCGGTGCGGGTTCAAATGCACATACTCGCAGACCGTCCGCAGATATCCATTGCCGCTGCCATCGACCAGCAACGCCTTGTAACGGCCGCCGAACAAATGCCCGAACACCCGGTGCCGCCGGTTAAACCGCGCCGTGTAAGTGCCCAGGAACCACTTCATCCCGGCCACCAGATTGCCCTGCGGGGTTTCCACGACCAGGTGAAAGTGATTGGGCATCAGGCACAGCGCATGGACCTGCCAGCCCGTCTTGGCGCACGTCTCCTCCAGCGTGTCGATAAACCGCCGCCGGTCCCGCGCGTCCCGGAAGATGGGCTCCCGCCGGTCCCCGCGGTTCATCACGTGATAGATCGCCCCCGGATATTCCACCCGCAGTTTGCGTGGCACCTCGCCAGTCTCCACAACCAAACGCAATATGTCAATACCATTGACTGACCCCTTTACCATGGCAGATCCGCCGGATTTGGTGAAACCTACGGCGTGGGCGTGGTAGCCGATCAATCGGGAAATTTGAGGGTTCTTGTTTCTTCTGCTTCCAAATACGGTTTGGGTCGTGTAAATCGAAGCCTATTGCCCGGCGAGCAATTCGTTGGAAGGGGCATAACTTCGATTCACGCAGAAATGAAGATACTGAATTGGGCCAATCAAAATAACCAGAGCATATGGGGCATCGGCGCGACTCGCCCCGTGTGCGCACCGTGTCAAAGCGTGCTTGATCCGCTAAATGTTCCGATTGTGACGCGCCGAAAATAAATGAAGAGTAGAACCGCTAGCGAATTTGAGGCGCGCATTCTGGCTTTGTCACAGCGTAACAGAGAGTTTTTTTGCTGTAGCTGCGCCGAGCATATCTTGCCGTTCCTTGAGTACTTCAAGCCATCGGCTTTGTTCAGGGAAGTTCTTAATCAAGAGTGGGAATATTCACGAGAGGGAGTCTTTACCATCGAAGATCTTGAGCGGCTTGAGGGAACGTTAACACCACTCGTACCTAACATTCAATCGGACAGCACGCTCCGTGCAGACATTTGCATGAAATCGGCGATGATTTTGCTTGAAACGTTGGATTGCATAACAGGCGAGGAGCAAGCAGCTACGAACGTTGGTTACGGCGTGTTTGATGCGCTGTTGCCGGTGGCGCACATGGTTAAGGGTGGCCCGGTCATTGAGTGCGAATTATTTGAAATCATCAATGATCAAAACCTCGTACCGTCGCTCGTTTTTCAATGAATGGAAGGCAGTGAATCAACTCCTAGCCGAATTCGACAAAGGTGTGGATGGTGGCGACCCTAACTGGCAGAAGGAGCAAGCGCTTCGCGGACGAAGATTGTTCGATCGTTTTTTATTGGAACTTCAAGGATCAACGTAACAGTATTCTTCAGCGTTGATGAGCGGTTGAGCATTCTTCCCCAATCTGCGTTTCTGAATCTGTGGGGAGATTCCGCCGCGCTCCGGGCTTGCCGAACCATCGCCCACCGCGTAGGCATGGGCGCGCGTGAACCGACGATTCCATCCCCTGCTCCTGTGCCTGGGCGCGTGGTGCCTTGTTTCCCCTGCGGTTGCCAAGGATGACCCTGTGCCCGACATCGTCCAGTTCAACCGCGACATCCGCCCCATCCTCGCCGCCCATTGTTTCGAATGCCACGGCGCGGACGGCGTGGCGCGCAAGCGGGACTTGCGCCTGGACCGGCCGGAAAGCGCGCTGTCCGAATCGCGCCAGCCGCGCGTGGTTGTTCCCGGGCAACCGAAGGAAAGCGAATTGTTCCGCCGCATCACCGCCACGAAGGATGACGACCGCATGCCACCGCGCCGCACCGGGCGCAAGTTGCCGGCGCGCGAGGTGCAACTCCTCGAACGCTGGATTCAACAAGGCGCGAAATGGGAGCCGCACTGGGCTCATCTCCCGCCGGACCGGCCGGCGGTCCCCGCGGTGAAGAACACGGCGTGGGTCGCCAATCCCATCGATGCCTTCGTGCTGGCGCGCCTTGAGAAGGAACGCGTGCGTCCCTCGCCCGAAGCAGATCCCCGCACACTCATCCGCCGGCTCACGCTGGACCTCGCCGGCCTGCCGCCCGCGCCGCGCGAAGTCGAGCAATTCCTCGCGGACAAAGGCGCCCGTTCTTATGCGAAGGTCGTGGACCGGTTGCTGGAGTCACCCCAATTCGGCGAGCGCATGGCGATGTTCTGGCTCGATGCCTTTCCGCGCGCCAACGCGGCCGCGTTCGGATTGAACGACACCGCGATGCTGGCGGCCTATCGCGAACAGGTCGTGCGCGCGTTCAACGAAAATGTGCCGTTCGACCGGTTCACGCGCGAAGTCATCGCCGGCGACCTGCTGCCCGGCGCCACGTCCGCGCAACGCGCCGCCGCCGGCTTCCAACGGCTCAGCGCCGTGGACGACTCCGCCAGTGCCGGGCTGTTGGCCCACTACGCGGCGGAGCGCGCGCGCGCCGTCGCGGCAACGTGGCTGGGCGCGTCGCTGGCCTGCGCCGAATGTCACGAACACAAGTTTGATTCTTTCACGACGGCGGATTTCCAGCGCTTCGCCGCCTTCTTCACCGGCGGCGCGCCGCCCAGCAACACGCTCGCGTCACAGTCCAACGCCGACAATTCCACCCACGCGCTCGACACGGAAATCGCCGCGCTCCAGCGGACGCTGGAAACCACGACACCCGAACTGGCGGCATCGCAGGCGGCGTGGGAGCAATTCCTGCTTACGGAACATCGCACCGGCTGGCTGGCGTGGGAATCGTTGAAACCGGCAACGGCTGTGTCCGACAGCGGCGCCACGCTCACCATCGAGGACGACGGCGTGGTCGCCGCCGGAGCCGCGCCGGCGAACGACACCTTTACCATCACGTTGAAAACAGACCGCCAGTATCTCACGGCGTTGCGGCTCGAGGTCTTCCCTGAAAGGGATGGTGGCGCGGCCTTCGCGCTCGCTGAGTTTGAAGCCAGCCTGGCGCGCGAGGAAGCGGGCGAACCAGCGAGGTTCTCCCGCGCCAGCGCCAACGTGGCTGAGGTGAATCACCCGGTTGGTGACGCGATTGACGGGTCGAAGACAACGGCCTGGGCTGGGAGCAGTGCGAGCCTTCCGCCGCGCGCCGCCTTCGTTTTTGAAAAGCCGTTGCCCGGCGGCCCCGGCACCACGCTCGCCGTTTCGTTGCGCCACACCCCGACCGAAGGCCGCGCCCTCCGGCGAT
Organism: Verrucomicrobiota bacterium; assembly: GCA_040754875.1. GTDB lineage: Bacteria > Verrucomicrobiota > Verrucomicrobiia > Limisphaerales > JBFMBT01 > JBFMBT01. The sequence goes on from JBFMBT010000043.1 coordinate 20,352, forward strand.
TCCGCCTGTCAGTCATTTCCGCCGACCGCCCCACGCACGACGACCACGGTTTGCCGGATGGCGTGTTGAAGATTCTGCTGTCGCCCGCGAACCGGCGCACCGCGTCCGAATCGGAAACGCTCGCCAGATATTATCGCAGCATCGCGCCGGGCCTGGACGCCGCCCGCGCGCGGCTCGCGGAAAAGACCAGCCAGCGCGCGCAATGGCGTCCATTGACCGCGGCCGCCAATTCGTCTGCTTCTCCGCGCGACGATGCAGCACCCGCCCTGCCGCGCAGCCTGGGCGCGCGTTCCCCGGATGCACACGCGACGCGTCTGGATCTCGCGCAGTGGCTCACCGCGCGGGACAACCCGTTGACCGCGCGCGTGTTCGTCAATCGTGTGTGGCAGCTCTGCTTCGGCGCGGGATTGGCGCGCAACGTCGATGACCTGGGCGCGGCGACCGAGTGGCCGGCGCACCGTGAGTTGCTCGACTGGCTGGCGTGCGAATTCCGGGACAGCGGTTGGAATGTGAAACAACTGATGCGCCTCATCGTCACGTCCAATACGTACCGCCAATCGTCGGAGGCTGATTCGCGCTGGTTGGAAATTGATCCGCAAAATCGCTGGCTCGCGCGGCAGAATGCATTCGCGATCGACGAACGCATCGTTCGCGACGCCGCGCTGTCCGTGAGCGGCCTGCTGTTGCGCAATGCGAATGGGCCGGAGGAACATCGTCGCAGCATCTACGCGCGCGCGTGGCAGCCGCCGTTGCGCGACGCGCGGGATATTGCCGGACGCGAATTGTGTCCAACCCTGCGCGCCATGCCGAGACAAGTTCACGCTGCGCCAACGCTCGCGGACGATGCGGGTTTCGCTGAAGCCGTCCGCGTGTTCGCCGAACGCGTGCTCCGCCAGGGTGGCGATGAATTTGCGCGCCAGCTCGACTGGGCCTTCACCGAGGCGTTGTCGCGCCAGCCGACGTCCAAAGAGTCGCGCGCCTTCGAAGCATCATTCCGCAAAAGCTTTCTTGATTTCCACCGCCAGCCCGACGAGGCACGGCGCATCCTCACCGCTGGCCTGCGTCCCATCCCCAAAGATTTGAACCAATCCGAGCTTGCCGCATGGATCCTGTTGGCGCGCAACATGTTAAGCGTAGAACAGGGCGGCAGGAATTAGCTTTTTGCAAACGCCTCTCCTCCAACCACTTGCGCATTTCCTCCCGATTCCGCCCGCTTCCGCCCGATAACGGCAGTTATGAATCTCCCCCACATTCCTTGCCCCGTCGTCGGCAGGATTTTACATAACAAAGAGTAGTCCTGTCCATTCCCCGTACTGTGCGTTGGGGCTAAAGTGTTTGAAACTCGGCCATAGTTCTGGCGGCGACGCGCCTGTACGGGTGGCTGATGCATTGTACTTGGAAATAACGATTATGCAGTTCAGGCAGATTTTCGGAACGACGGCACTCTTCATTTCTTTCGCGATGGGCACGCCGCTGACGCACGCGGCCGCCGCCAAAAAGGCGGACCCCAAGGAGAAGGTCAGTTACTATAAACAAATCCGGCCCATCTTCGTGGCGAACTGCCAGGGCTGCCATCAACCCGCCAAGGCCAAGGGCGGTTACGTGATGACGGAGTTCAAGCAGATGCTCGCCGGCGGCGACAGCAAGGACGCCGCGATTGTCGCGAAGCAGCCGGACAAGAGCGCGCTGGTGAAATTGATCACGCCCGTGAACGGCGAGGCGGAAATGCCGCAGGGCAAGAAGCCGCTGGCCGAAACGGAAATTGAACTGGTGCGCCGCTGGGTTGCGCAAGGCGCGGTGGACGACACGCCGGCCAACGCGCAGGAGCGTTACGACATGAATCATCCGCCGGAGTACACCCTGCCGCCGGTGATCACGTCGATCGATTATTCGCCCGACGGCAAGCTGCTGGCCGTGGCGGGCTTTCACGAAGTGCTGTTGCACAACGCCGATGGCTCGGGCCTGGTGGCGCGGCTGGTCGGGCTGGCCGAGCGGATCGAGTCCGTGCGGTTTTCGCCGGACGGCAAGAAGCTGGCGGTGACGGGCGGCCTGCCGGGGCGCATGGGCGAAGTGCAGGTGTGGGACGTGGAAAAGAAGAAACTGCTGCTTTCGCATCCGGTGACGTTCGACACGGTGTATGGCGCGAGCTGGTCGCCGGACGGCAAGCTGATCGCGTTCGGCTGCGGCGACAACACGGTGCGCGCGATTGAAGCGGATTCGGCCAAGCAGGTGTTGTTCATGGGTTCGCACAGCGACTGGGTGCATGACACGGTGTTTTCGGTAAAGGGCGACCACGTGATTTCCGTGGGGCGCGACATGACGGCGAAGGTGACGGAACTGGCGACCCAACGGTTCATCGACAACATCACGTCCATCACGCCGGGCGCGTTGCGCGGCGGCATGCAGACGGTGGCGCGCCATCCGGAGCGCGACGAAATCGCCGTGGGCGGCGCGGACGGCCTGCCGCAGGTGTATCGCGTGTTCCGCCAGACCAAGCGCGTGATTGGCGACAATTCGAATCTCATCCGCCGCTTCCCCGCGATGGAAGGCCGCATCTTCAGCATCGCCTACAGCCGCGACGGCAAGCGCATCGTGGCCAGCAGCAGCCTCGACGGCCATGGCGAGGTCCACATTTTCAACGCGGAATTCGACACCACGTTGCCGACGGAGATTGCGAAGATTTTCGAGAAAGTCGCTTCGACGCGCAACGCCGAGGAAAACGCCAAGGTGGAGAAATACACGACCGACGGCGCGACGCGGCTGGCCGCGATGTCCGTGAAGGACGCGGGCATCTACGCGGTGACATTCAGCCCGGACGGCAAGACCGTGGCGGCGGCGGGGTCGGACGGCAAGATCCGGCTCATTGACGCGACCAACGCCTCGTTGCTGAAGGAATTCCTGCCCGTGACCATCGTGCGGGCGAAGGACCTGGCCTCAGGCCGGTTCAAGGAAACGACGACGGCCGCTTCCACCACCGAAGGCGAACCGGAATCGTTGCCCGAAGGCACGAAGGTGGTTGCGCTGACGGCTGACCCCACCGAACTGCAGATCGGCAAGTGGACGGATTCGGCGCAGATCCTGGTGACGGCGAAGCTTTCGAATGGCGACGCCGTGGAGGTCACGCGGTTGGCAAATTTGAAGTCGTCGAGCCGCTCGCTGGAAGTAACACCGCAAGGTGTGCTGCGCGCGAAGTCGAACGGCTCCTACAAGGTGCGCGCGTCGCTGGGCGGCAAATCCGTTTCCGTCCCGGTGAAGGTGACCGGCATCTCGAAAGAAGGCGAAGTGGATTTCATCCGCGACGTGAACCCGGTGTTGTCCAAGCTGGGTTGCAACATGGGCACCTGCCACGGGGCCAAGGAAGGGAAGAACGGTTTCAAACTGTCGCTGCGCGGGTATGACCCGATCTACGACGTGCGCGCGTTCACGGACGACCTGGCCTCGCGCCGGGTGAACCTGGCGTCGCCGGACGACAGCCTGATGCTGCTCAAGCCGACGGGCGCCGTGCCACACGTGGGCGGCGCGTTGATGCAGCCGGGCGACAAGAACTACCAGGTGCTGCGCGCGTGGATTGCGGGCGGCGCGAAGCTGAACCTGGACACGCCGCGCGTGGCGAAGATCGAAGTGTTCCCGAAGGACCCGGTCGTGCAGGCGATTGGCTCGCGCCAGCAGATGCGCGTCGTCGCGACCTACAGCGACGGCAAGACGCGCGACGTAACGACGAAGGCGTTCATCGACAGCGGCAACATGGACGTGGCCAAGGCCGACCCGACGGGACTGGTGACCGTGTTGCGCCGCGGCGAAGCACCGGTGCTGGCGCGCTTTGAAGGCGCGTATGCGGCCACGACGGTCACGGTGATGGGCGACCGCAGCGGCTTCGTCTGGCAGGAGCCGCCGGTGTACAACAAAATCGACGAATTTGCCGCGGCGAAGTGGAAGCGGATGAAAATCCAGCCGTCCGGCGTCTGCACGGACGAAGAATTCATCCGGCGCATTTACCTGGACCTGACTGGCCTGCCGCCGACGGCGGAGGATGTCCGGAAATTCCTGGCGGACAAACGCGAGACGCGCGCCAAGCGCGAGGAACTGGTGGACAAGCTCATCGGCAACGAAGATTTCATCGATCATTGGGCGAACAAGTGGGCGGACCTGCTCCAGGTGAACCGGAAGTTCCTGGGCGAGGAAGGCGCGCCGCTGTTCCGCAAATGGATTCGCGACCAGGTGGCGAAGAACACGCCGTACGACCAGTTCGTGCGGGAGATTCTGACCGCGTCCGGTTCCAACAAGGAAAATCCGCCGGCCTCGTATTACAAGATTCTGCGCACGCCGACGGAAATCATGGAGAACACGACGCACCTGTTCCTGGCCACGCGGTTCAACTGCAACAAATGCCACGACCATCCTTTCGAGCGGTGGACGCAGGACCAGTATTATCAGACGGCGGCGTACTTCGCGCAGGTGGGTTTGAAGAAGGACCCGGCCAGCGCCGACAAGCAAATTGGCGGCACGGCGGTGGAAGGCGGCAAGCCGCTGTATGAAATCGTCTATGACCTGGACAAGGGCGAAATCAAACATGACCGCACCGGCAAGGAAACGACGCCCACCTTCCCCTTCCCCGCCGCCGTGGACACCGGCGAGAAGGCTTCGCGGCGCGAGCAACTGGCGGAATGGATCACGGCCAAGGACAACCGCTACTTCGCCTTGAGTTTCGCCAACCGCATCTGGGGTTATCTCACGGGCGTGGGATTGATTGAGCCACTGGATGACATCCGCGCGGGCAACCCGCCGTCCAACCCGGAGATGTTGAACTGGCTGACGCAGGAATTCATCAACAGCGGATTTGACGCGCGGCACCTGATGCGGACCATCTGCAAGTCGCGCACGTATCAATTGTCGTACAAGCCGAACGAATGGAACGCGGACGACAAGATCAATTTCTCGCACGCGCTGCCGCGCCGCCTGCCGGCCGAGGTGCTGTATGACGCGGTCTATCGCGTCACCGGCGCCAAGACGAAGATCCCGGGCGTGGCCGCCGGAACCCGCGCGGCGCAGTTGCCGGATGCGGGCTTCAAGCTCGATGACGGCTTCTTCGCGAACCTCGGCAAGCCGCCGCGCGAAAGCGCCTGCGAATGCGAGCGTGTGAATGACATTCAGCTCGGGCCGGTGCTGGCCCTGGTCAGCGGGGCGACCGTCAGCGACGCCATCAGCGATCCGGAGAATGCCATTGCGAAACTGGTGGGCGCGGAGTCGAGCAATGAGAAGCTCATCAACGAATTGTTCCTGCGCATCCTGAACCGCCCGGCTAAGAAGGAGGAAATTCAGGCGAGCCTCAAGGCGCTGGGCCGGATCGACGACGACCATGCCAAGCTCGTCGCCGAGCATAATTCCTACGAGAAGCACATCACGCCGATCATGGCGAAGAAGGACCAGGAGCGCCTGGCCGAACTCGAAGAATCGAAGCAAGACCTGGCGGCTTACGAAAAGGAAATCGCCCCGCGTGAGGCGGAGCTGGACAAGAAGCGCGAGGAAACCATCGCCGCCAAGGACAAGGCCGTGAAGGAATACGAAGCAAAGCTGCCGGAGAAGCTGGCCGAATGGGAGAAAAAGCAGACCAACCAGGTGGAATGGGTGGCGCTGGATCCCGCCACGCTTAAGGCCTCCGCGGCCACCAAGCTGACGAAGGAGGACGACAAGTCCATCTATTCCACCGGCAAGGCGGTGCGCAGCGTCTATACGATCACGGCGGACACTGACTTGAAGGGCATCACGGCGGTGCGGCTGGAAGCCATCGCCGACAAGCGCTCGCCCAAGAGCGGCCCGGGCCGCGCCTCGGATGGCAACTTCGTGCTGAATGAAATCGAAGTGCTGGCCGCGCCCAAGGGCAAATCGTCCGAGATAAAGAAGGTCGAATTCAAGACGGCTCTGGCCGACTTCAGCCAGGACAATTTCGACGTGAAGCTGGCGATCGACGGCAAGGACGTGCAACGCGGTTGGGCGGTGTCGCCGAGTTTTGGCGTCACGCACTGGGCGACGTTTGAAGCCAAGCAGCCGTTCGGCCACGAAGGCGGCTCCACGCTGACGTTCAACCTGAAGCAGCAGTTCAACGGCGGCAACAAGAGCGCGTATCTGCTGGGCCGCTTCCGCCTCTCGGTGGCGGTGGCGAAGCAGCCGGTCGGCTTGAGCCTGGCCGAGGAATACGCGGCGATTCTCGCTGTGGCCCCGGACCAGCGCACCAAGGAACAGACCGAGGCGCTGGAGAAATATTACAAGGCAGTGGACGCGGAATTGCTCAAGCGTAACCGCGAGCTGGCGGATGCGAAGAAGCCGCGGCCCATCGACCCCGGCCTGAAGGAACGGCGCGATCGCGTGGCGCGCCTGAGCGAGCCGCTGCCGATGGACCCGAAGTTGAAGCAGTTGAAACGCGACCTGGAATTGAGCAAAGGGCAGTTGGACAAGCAGCGGCTCGTCGGCGCGCAGGACATCACCTGGGCGCTGATCAACAACCCGGCATTCCTGTTCAATCATTGAAAACAACCCATTGATTTACGCCCAACAACACGCTAGTAATATAAGGACAATCCTATGATCAGAATTCCCGGCGAACCAGGCAAAGACCTGTGCGACAAACACCTCGGGGTCACGCGGCGCGACGTGCTGCGCATCGGCGGCTCCGGCCTGCTGGGGCTGTCCCTCGGCGGCCTGATGAAACTGCAGGCGCTGGCCTCGGAGTCCAAGCCCGCCACGGGCAAAGGCGGCTGGGGCAAGGCCAAGAGCATCATCATGATTTATCTCCAGGGCGGGCCGAGCCATCTCGACTTGTGGGACCCGAAGGAGAACGTGCCGGACAACGTCAAGAGCGTGTTCAAACCGATCCCGACGAAAATCCCGGGCGTCAATTTCACCGAGTTGCTGCCCAAGCTGGCGAAGGTGAACGACAAGTTCACGATGATCCGCTCGATGAGCTACACGCCCAACGGCCTGTTCAACCACACGGCGGCCATCTACCAGATGATGACCGGTTACACGACCGACAAGGTCAGCCCGTCCGGCCAGTTGGAACCGCCCAGCCCGAAGGATTTCCCGAACTTCGGCTCAAACATCATCCGCATCAAACCGCCCACCGAACCGATGCTGCCGTTCGTCATGCTCCCGCGTCCGTTGCAGGAGAGCAATGTCGTCGGCAAAGGCGGCACCGCCGGCTTCCTCGGCAAGGCGTTCGATCCTTACACGCTGTACCCGGACGGCGATGACATGGACATGGGCAAGATGGACAAGATCAAGATTGATGACTTGAACCTGCGCCCGGACATGTTTGCGGTGCGTTTGGAACGGCGCGCCGCGTTGCGCGACGAATTGAACGCCGTGGTGCCCGAAATTGAGAAGGCAGTCGAGCAATACAGCCTGGACACCTATTATCAGCGCGCGTTGAACCTGATTGTGTCCGGCCGCGCGCGGAATGCATTCGATTTGAAGCAGGAACCGGACAAGCTGCGCGACCGTTACGGGCGCAACACGTTCGGCCAAAGCTGCCTGCTGGCGCGCCGATTGGTCGAAGCCGGCACGCGCGTGGTGGAACTGGTCTGGCCGAAGGTCGCCAATTCCGACAACCACTCGTGGGACGTGCATGTGGGCCTGGACAAGCGCATGCGCGACCAGAGCGCGCCGATGCTCGACACTGGTTTGTCCGCGTTGATGGCCGACCTCGACGAGCGCGGGATGCTTGACGACACGCTGGTGGTGGCGATCGGCGAATTCGGGCGCAGCCCGCAGAAAGGCGTCAGCACGTCCGGCAACAACAACAGCGCGGACGGGCGCGACCACTGGCCGTATTGCTACACGGGCGTCGTGGCCGGCGCGGGCATCAAGCGCGGCTACGTGCACGGCAAATCGGACAAAACCGGCTCAGCCCCCGCGGAAGAACCGGTGCATCCGAGCGAATTGTTGGCGACGATTTACCACGCCTTCGGCATCGACCCGGAGACGATTGTGTATAATCACCTCAACCAACCCCGCGAACTGGTGAAGGCCAAGGCGGTGACGAAACTGTTCGCGTAAGCGCGCAGGAGATTTGCAAAAGCCCCGGGCCATGCCCGGGGCTTTTTTTCATTGGAACCGCTGCGGGATACCAGCGTGATGCACCGGAAGGCATGAAGTAACATCAAACGCGTGGTAAATGTCTCCCTCTCCCCGGAGGAACGACGGGGAGAGGGAGACGCGCGCGGTGCGGCTCAAGATTTTTGCGCGTTGGGATTTGCAGCGCGCAACAAAGCGCCATCGGACTGGCGCACTCCAAGACGCTAGCGCGAATGCCTTGCGCACGGTGGGCGCGAAGCGTCTTGGAGT
>JBFMBT010000044.1:0-28348 GCA_040754875.1 Verrucomicrobiota bacterium
TTTTAAAGGAGAGGGTGGAAATGACGAATGACGAAGGTCAAATGACGAAAGAAGTCCGAAGGGAAGTATTCAGCAGGCAGTGTTCAGTATTCAGTTCCGAAACTTCCTGGCGACTGATGTCCCCTTTTTCAAAGGGAGTTTCTTTGAAGTTTGGCGCTTGGAGTTTGATGTTTCTATCTTGTCCATGACAGCCACTTTGTGAAGAGGCCTTTAACGTTGGGCGTGAGGCGGGTGCGGTTGAAGGCGTCGCCGAGCTGGCGGATGGCTTCGGCGCGGGTGGGGTAGGGGTGGATGACGGAGGCAAGGCGGCCCAGGCCAACCTTCGCAGCAATGGCCACGCTGATTTCGCTGATCAGGTCGCCGGCGTGTGTGCCGACGATGGTGGCGCCCAGGATTTCACCGGTGCCTTTGCGCGTGTGGATTTTCACGAAGCCCTCGGTGTCGCCGTCGGTGATGGCGCGGTCCACGTCCTTGAAGTGGCGCGTGTAGGTGTCGAGTTCGAGGTGGTGCGCGCGGGCGTCGTGTTCGGAAACGCCCACGTGCGCAATCTCGGGATCGGTGTAGGTGCACCAGGGGAGGTTGAGGGCGCTGAGGCGTTTGCGGCCGATGAACGGCAGGCCAAGGAAGAGCGCGTTCTGGATGACGATGCGCGCCGCAAAGTCCGCGCCGTGCGTGAACTTCCAGCGCGTGCAGATGTCGCCCGCGGCATAAATGCGCGGGTTCGTGGTCTGGAGGTGGTCGTTGACGAGCACGCCCTTGCGTGAATCAAACCGCACGCCGACGCCTTCGAGGTTCAAGCCTTCGACGTTTGGCGCGCGACCGGCGCTGGCGAGGATTTCATCCACCACCACCGAGCCCCCCGCGCCCGTGGCGTCAAAATGAATCACCTTCGCGCCGTCCTTTTTCTCCATGGACTTGAACTGCGTATTGAGCATCAGTTCCACGCCGTCGCGGCGAATGGCCTGCTGCACGATGGCCGCGGCGTCCGCGTCCTCGCGGTCGAGCACGTGGTTTTTGTTGTGGAACAAGGTGACCTGGGAGCCGAGGCGCTGAAAGGCTTGGGCGAGTTCGCAGCCAATGGGCCCGCCGCCAATGACGGCGAGGCGGCGCGGGCACGAGGTGAGGGAGAAGACAGTTTCGTTGGTGAGGAAGCCCGTTTCGCGCAAGCCCGGGACGTCCGGTTGCACGGGGCGCGCACCGGTGGCAATGACGGCGCGGCGGAAGCGCAGATTTTGTCCTGCGACCTCGACGGTTTCGGAATCCACGAAACGCGCCCCGCCAAAGAAGACATCGACGCCCAGTTCGGTGAAGCGTTTGGCGGAATCGTGCGGGCTGATGCTGGCGCGCAGGCGGCGCATGCGTTCCATGGCCGCGGCAAAATCGACTTCGACGCCGGTGACGTTCACGCCGAATTCACCGGCGCGGCGGGCTTCCGCAGCGGCGCGCGCGGCGCGGATGACGGCCTTCGATGGCACGCAGCCGACGTTCAGGCAATCGCCACCCATGAGATGTTTTTCCACGAGCGCGACCTTCGCACCGAGTCCGGCGGCGCCTGCGGCGGTTACGAGTCCCGCGGTGCCGGCGCCGATGACGACCAGATTGTAACGCGGCGCGGGCGTGGGATTTTTCCAGTCGGATGGATGAACCTGCGCGACGAGGTCTTGGTTGTGGGTGTCCCAGGGGGAGAGCATGGGGTGGGTTGAAAGGGTTAAAGGAGTTACATGAGTTGAATCGTTAAAGAGTTGAAGCGTGATGCGTGATGCGTTGAAGAGTTAAACAAGTTAAATGAGTTACATGGTTGAAGCATGATGCGGGTTAGGGCGTCAGGTGATTTTTTCGGTCAAGGCGCGTTTGGCGAGGCGGGTGACGTACAAGGTCACGGCAATCGTTGCCAGCAGGCCGACGGCGTAGAGCGCCCACTCGGCGGGCGTGCGCTGGCGCGTGCCGGCCTGGGCGAGTGAGCCGATATACACATACAACAATGTGCCGGGCATCATGCCGAGCCACGAGGCCAGCACGTAGTCGCGCAAGGAGACGCTGGTCAAGCCGAAGGCGTAATTGAGCAGGGTGAACGGAAAGATGGGTGAGAGGCGCGTGAGTCCGACGATTTTCCAGCCCTCGCGCGCCACCGCGCGGTCGATGGCGGCGAACTTGTCGTTGCCCGCCAGTTTTTGCGCCACCCATCGGCGCGCCAGGTGCCGGCCCACCAGAAACGCGACCGTGGCGCCGAGCGTCGAAGCGATGGACACGATGAGGAATCCTTTCGCCACGCCATACACGGCGGCGATGCCGAGCGTCAGCACCGAACCGGGAATCAACAGCACGCACGCGGCAATATACACGAGGATGAACAGCACGGGACCCAATGGGCCAAGGCGCTCCACCACGTCGAGCGCCTGCTTGAGCCAGTCCTGCACGGGAAGAAACTTGATCGCCACGACGACTGCCACCAGCAATGCCAGCCAAAGCAGCCACCTGCCTTTGGTTGAGGTCGCTTCGTTGGCGTGTCCCGCGTTCATGGGAAAAAAGTTAAATGGGTTAAATGGGTTAAACGAGTTAAATGGTTGAATCGTTGAATCGCGATACGTCGCCGGAGGCGGGTAACCGAAACCCACGTTTTAACGATTCAACGAATTGACGGGCTGGGTTACGTTGCGCCCCGTGACATCGGCGGCAAAACTAAACGCGTTGTTGAAGAAGGTGCGCGCCTGCACGGTGTGTGCGAAGCATCTGCCGCTGGGGCCGAAGCCCACACTGCGCGCGGGCGTCACGGCGCGCTTGTTGATTGTCGGCCAGGCGCCGGGGACGCGCGTGCATGAAACGGGGATTCCGTGGAACGACCCCTCGGGCGACCGGCTGCGCCAGTGGCTGCAAATGTCGCGCGAGGAATTCTACGATGAATCGCGCGTGGCCATCATTCCCACGGGTTTCTGTTACCCCGGCCGGGGCAAGAGCGGCGACCTGCCGCCGCGCCCGGAATGCGCGCCCCTGTGGCATCCGCCGTTGCGCGCGGCGTTGCCGGACATCCGATTGACATTGCTGGTGGGCAGTTACGCGCAGGATTATTACTTGCAGCGGCGCACCAAGGATTCGCTCAGCGACACGGTGAAAGCGTACGAAGAGTATCTGCCGGGGTTCTTTCCACTGCCGCATCCGAGTCCGAGAAACACGCTCTGGCTCAAGCGGCGTCCGTGGTTTGAGAAGGAAGTGCTGCCGGCGCTGCGCGAGCAGGTTGAGAAAACAATGAAAGCGTGACCGCCCGCGTCGGACCGCGGGCATCTCGCTTACGATGTGGTAAGGCCGTCCGGGTTAATTCCTCCCTCGTTCTGGCGCGCCGTGCGGTAAGCGCCGCTGGAGCCGCGCGATCCGGCTTTCGGACGGCGCTCCTGCCCGTTTACAAGCCCGCGAAACCTCACAATCGCGCCAGCGTGATGAGTTCGTGCTCGGCTTTGTAAAGCCACGACGTGCGTTCCTGAATCAGTTTGTTGCGCAGGGCGCGGATGCGCGGGGTGGCTTTGAGGCGCTGGAGGATGTCATCGACGACGATGCGGTCCTGCATCTCGCCCAGCGCGCGCTGGAGGCGGATGAGCTGGCGCAGGTAACGGTCGCGCTTCTGCTTGCGCCGGCCCAGCACCATCTCGATGAGATAACGCAACCGGCGCAGCCAGCGGCGCAACTCGTGCTGGTCTTCAATGCCGAGTTTGCGCAGCTTGCCGACGTCGCCCAGGATGCCGTCGCGCAATTCCTGGTTCCACTCGACGAAGCGTTTCTTGAGCAGATTGCGTTTGCGCACACCGGGGTCGAGGTCAAAGAACGCGTCGCGCAGCGTCATGGGGATGGGGGTGAGGCGGCGTGAGGCGGCGCGCCAGAGGCGCACGCGGCGTTGCTCGACCTGCGCGATCAACTGTGCGCCGGCGGACTGCCCGCGCAGCCAGTCGATGGCGATGTCGTAATCGCGCACGCGCCCGACGGTGTCGGCCACGCGTTTGGACCAGGCGTGAAATTTCTCGGCGTTGGATTTGCCGCAGATGAAGGGGCCGAGGTGGATCATGACGCGGGTGCGGCGGATGGAGACGCGCAACTGGTGGATGCTCTCGGCCTCGGCAGTTTTGGCGGTTTCCTCCAGGCGCAGGGCGACGCTGTTGAGGTAATCCTCAAGGTGACGCTGCCAGCGTTTGAAGAATTTTTGCGACTTGAGGCCCACGCGTTTCATGCCCGAATGGCGCAGGAGTGTAACGAAGATTTAACAAAAGCACAGGCGGAAAATGGATTTTGCGGCGGGGGGACGCGATGCGTGTGGGGAGACGCGGGTGGATGGTTTTGAGGGCTGGGGTTTGAAATCCGAAATTCGAAAACCGAAATTTGAAACAAATCCGAAGGTTGAAATCCGAAAGGAAGAAACCATGAGGCTGTGGACGTGCCGACGCCGCCTTCCCCAAGCTGAAGCTTGAACTCCAAACAAGGCGGGTTCGGTGCGGGCGGATGGCATCCGGCTGCTTGGAAATGATCGTTGGCAAGCTGGCGCGGTGGTTTCAAGCGATGCGCGGCGGCTGGTTTCGACACAGCCGCCGTCCGGGGCGAATCACAGGTTCACCACGCAACGGTTGCGGATGGATTTTTCCTCGGCTTCGCAAAGCTCCACGGCGGCGAGGCCGTCCTGCGCGGTGACGATGCTGGGCGGGCGGCCGGATTGAATGCAGTCGAGGATGTGCGTCAGTTCACCGGTGTAACCATCGGGGCCGTCGCCGGGGATGACTTGCGGCGGCTTGCCTTTTTCGAAGAGCTTCAGCGCCTCCTTGTCGCGCGCGAGGTCGTAGTCGGCGGTGGCGCGTTCGAAGTTCACGGTGTACGACATGTTGAAGCCGAAGCCCTCGGCCATGGCCCATGCGCCTTCGGCATGTACGCTGATGCCGGAGGGATAAATGTATTGCGCGACGACATGATCAATCGCGCCGCTGATGTGCGAGTAGCCCGTGGCAAACACCGCGCGCGGGCGGCCAAAGCAATGCTGCGCGAAATCGACATCGTGCACGTGCAGGTCCAGCAGCGCGCCGCCGGATTTCGCGCCGTCCATGAAGCTGCCCCGACCCCAGCCGGGCGGCTGGGCCACGCGGCGGAAGCGGGCGCCGAGCACCTTGCCGTATGCGCCGCTGGTCACCGCGGCTTTCAGCCACGCCCACGTGGGGAGAAAGCGCAGGCACATGGCGGGCATCAGATACGTCTTCGCGCTGGCGGCGGCCTCGACCATGCTGCGCGCCAGTTCGGAGGTGCGGGCCAGCGGTTTTTCGCAAATGACATGTTTGCCGGCGCGCAACGCGGCGATCACGTATTCCGGATGCGTCGGCGTGTGCGAGCAGATGTCGATGAGCTGGATGTCCCGGTCGGCGAGCAGTTCGTGGAAATCGCGATACGCCTTCACGCCGGCCATGTCCAGGCGCACGGGTTGTTTGTCGCCCACGTTGCCGGTGATGTCCGAGAAATCGCCGTCGAGCCGGTGTCCGCTGGGATTGCACAGCGCGGCGATGCGGGCATGGGGAAGATTACGATAGGCCTTGATGTGCGTGGCGGCCATGAACCCCAGGCCGACAATGCCGACGTTGATCATGCCGTTGGTTGTAACGGCCCGGGCGCGAATTTTCAAACGTGATTGAGAGTGGTTCGGAGTCCCGGCTTCAGCCGGCTGCGGCGTTGTGGTTCCAAGCGCGTGGCGGTTTCCATTGGTTGTTTACGAGGCGACCCCCAGCCGCCTGAAGGCGGGACGGGACTCCGAACCCAGCGCGTCGCTGCCCGGTTCGAATCAACCGAAGCGAACATGGCCGGGAACTTCCGGTTTGCCAGAAACCGAATTCCCGATAACAACTGGTGGCATGCGAATTTCCCGGTCGATTCATTGCGCCTTGGGTGTGCTTTGGCTGATGGCGGCGATGGTTCAGGCGGCGGATCCGCCGGCTTTGCCGGAGCAATTCCTGAATTTCATCAAGGCGCAGGCGGCGGAGTTGCGGTCCGGGGAGGAGATGCCGCGGACGCTCAGGCAGTGGGAGAAGCAACGGCAGCAGTTGCGCGAGGATATGCAACGGGCGTGGGGCGAATTTCCATCGGCGCCGTGTCCCTTGGAGGCGCGGAAGCTGGGCGAATTGCAACGCGACGGGTATCGCGTGGAGAAAATCATCTTCCAGACCCGGCCCGGCGTGTGGATGACGGCCAACGCCTATGTGCCGGACCGTCCGGGGAAGTTGCCCGCGGTGTTGGGCGTGCACGGGCATTGGCGCGGGGCCAAGCAGGATCCGGTGGTGCAGGCGAGGTGCATCGGCCTGGCGAAACACGGCTTCTTCGTGCTGATGGTGGATGCGTTCGGCGCGGGCGAACGCGGCACCGGCAAGGCGCTGGGCGAATATCACGGCGAGATGACGGCGGCGACGCTGTTTCCCACGGGACTCGCGCTGAGCGGTTTGCAGGTCTATGAAAACATGCGGGCGGTGGATTACCTGCAATCGCGTCCGGAGGTGGACGCGGCGCGCATCGGCATCACCGGCGCGAGTGGCGGCGGCAACCAGACGATGTATGCGGGCGCGTGGGACGACCGGTTCGCGGCGGCCGTGCCGGTGTGTTCGGTGGGCAATTACCAGGCGTATCTGGGCGCGGCGTGCTGCCTGTGCGAGGTGGTGCCGGGCGCGCTGAGGTTTACGGAAGAATGGCGCGTGCTGGCGCTGACGGCCCCGCGCGGATTGATGGTCATCAACGCCACGCAGGACGCGTTTCAATTCTCGGTGGGCGAGGCGCGCAAGTCGCTCGTGCAAGCGGACAAGGTTTATCAATTGTTCGGCCAGAGCCTCAATTGGAAGCACACGATTTTTGAATCCAAACACGATTACAGCGGGCCGATGCGCGAGGCGATGTACGGGTGGATGACGCGCCATTTGAAGGAAACGGGCGACGGTTCGCCGGTTCCTGAGCCGGAAATCAAGTCCGAAGACCCCGAGGCGTTGCGTTGTTTTCCGGGCGAAAGCCGGCCGGACTCATTCGTGACGATTCCGCGCTTTGCGGCGGCGGAGGCGCGCCGGGTGCTGGCGCGCATCGCCCAGCCGACGACGCGCAGCGAGTGGAACCGTCAGGCGCGCGCGATGAAGGAATCCCTGGTGGACGAGGTGTTCGGCGGATTTCCCAAACGCACGCCGGTGCGCGTGCAGAGCGCCGGCGAATGGTTTTCGTTCGCACCGGAACCGGGTGTGACGATGTTCGCGCGGCAGCAACGGGCCACGGGGACATCGCGCGGCGTGGCGGTGTTGCTGGATTTCAGCGGCGCGGACCGGGCGGCGACCAACCAATACGCGAACGCGTTGCGCGCGGCGAACTGGGACGTGGTCACCGCCGACCTGCGAGCGACCGGGCGCACGGCGTATCCGCGCGATGCCGTGCGGCGCGCGCCGGACCATAACACGGCCGAATGGTCGCTGTGGATCGGCCGGCCGTTGCTGGGGCAATGGGTGTGGGACACGCAACGGCTGCTGGACGCGTTGAAGGAAAAAGACGGGACGCGCGAGGTGGCGGTGCTGGGCGTGGGGCCGGCGGGCGTGGTGGCATTGTGCGCGGCCGCGCTGGACCCGCGCGTCACGCGTGTGGCGACCCTCGGCACGCTGGCGAGCTACGTGACCGAAGTGCCGTATGAAAACCAGCGGCTGGGCATCATCGCGCCGGGCATCTTGAAACATGCCGGGGACATTCCGCACCTGGCCGCGTTGATCGCGCCGCGCAAGCTGATTGTGGGAGGCGCCGTGGCGGGCGGCGGCGAAGCGCTGGAACCGGACGCGCTGCACCGGAATTTTGTGTTCACGGCGGATGTGTATCACCTGGAGAAGCGGCCGGAGAATTTCGTGATGCTCCGGGGCGCGACGGCGGAGGCGGTGGTGCGCGAGTTGCAGTGAGTGAAGGCGGCGGGGCAGGGGAGCACTGTGCTTCAGGGGCTTCCCCGAAACGCCTTCCGGTAATCCCCCGGTGTCTCGCCCACTTCCTCGCGGAATTCCCGCGTGAAATGGCTCTGGTCCGTGAACCCGTGCTCGACCGCGATGCGCCCGATGGGATGGTCGGAATACACCAGGTCGCGGCACGCCAGCCGCACGCGCAACCGCCGGATGTATTGCTGCGGCGACAGCCCATAATGCCGCCGGAACTGCCGTTCGAACGTCCGCTCCGACAGGCCGGCCAGTTGCGCCAGGTGCGTGTTGTCGATGGGTTCGCGAAAATGTTCGCTCATGTAGCACGCCACCCGTCCCAGCGGCAGGCTCTGCCAGTCATCGCTGCCGGACTTGAGCGGCCGCGTGATGCCCGCCGCGCCGATGACCTGGCCATCGGGATTGCACAACGGCGTCTTGAACGTCACGCACCACCGCGCCGTGTGGTCGAACCGCCCCACCAGTTCGATCCGGTTGATGATGCTCTGGCCCGTGAACACCAGTTCATCGTCCGCCCGCACCTGCGCCGCAATGTGCGCGGGCAGAATATCGTAATCCGTCTTGCCCACGATGTCGTGCCGCCGACGCATCGCGAAATTCAACAGGAACGGCACGTTGGCCCAGCAATAGAAGCCGGACCGGTTCTTGATCCAGAACAACACGTCCTCCACGTAGTCGAACAAATCGCACACCGCGCGCGCCGGTTGCAAATCCGGCTCCCACTTGTGGAGCGTCATGCTCGCGGTCAACTCGTCGATGTGGCGTTCAGGCATAACCGGGGTGGACGATGCCGCCAACGGCCGGGCGGGACATGGCAACAAAACTGCCCGCAGCTCCTTTCGCGCCCCAGCCATTGTGCTTCACGTCACCGCTTTGCGTTGTTGATTGCATGGCAAGCACCCGCCCCGCGGGCGGGCCGTTTCTCCGGATCAACCGGATTTTGTCGGTGAACAAGCACGAGAGTATCAGGTTCACCGGTGTTAAGCTAGTAATGTTGCGCCAAGATTTGTTATGCGGGCGACACCTTTCAAGGGCGCCAATTCCTTCAAGGTCGTCGCTCGCCTCTCTCCATCAACCCGTTAACTTCTAACCTTGTCCCTGGCCCGAAACGGAGTATCATTAGATGGATTCACGAACCGAGATGAACCAGCCCATCAGAATCGCGCCTGAGAGCAAATCGAAATTGAAAATGGTGCCGTGCGGAAAATGCGGCGCCAGCGTCTTTATTGCGGGCGACATCCCGCGCTTCCAGACCACGCCCTGCACCAAGTGCGGCCACCCCGTCATGCTCCCGGTGCGCCTGCGCCAGTTCGAGCTGCGCAGCATCGTCGCCTCCGGCGGCATGGGCACCGTCTTCCGCGCTTTCGACACCAGCCTCGACCGCATGGTCGCCGTCAAGCTCATGAAGCCCGAGCTTTCCTCCGACGAGGCCCTGGTCAAATCCTTCTCCCGCGAAGCCCGCGCCTGCGCCCGCCTCAACCACACCAACATCATCCATATTTACGCCTTCGATGACATCGAGGGCGAAAAATACATCGTCATGGAACTGTGCGATTGCGGCAGCCTCGACGACAAACTCACGGCTGACGGCAAGGTGGACGAACTCCACATCCTCGACGTGGGCATCAAGATTTCCTACGGCCTCATCGCGGCCATGAAGCACAATCTGCTCCATCTGGACATCAAACCCGCCAACATCCTCTACAACGACGAAGGCGAACCCAAGCTCGTGGACTTCGGACTCGCCAGCAAATCCGACGAGGAATTCACCGCGGATGAAGGCGGCGTGATGGGCACGCCGGATTACATCGCCCCCGAGCGCGTCCAGCAGACCGGCCAGGATTTCCGGTCGGACATGTACAGCCTCGCGGCGACCATGTATCATTGCCTGACCGGCCGCGTGCCGTTTGAAGCCGACGGCATTGAAGCCACCGCGTTTGCGCACATTACTGAGCCGCTGATTCCGCCGCTGGATTTGAACCCGGAACTTTCCGAACAAACCAGCAACGCCATCTGCATGGCCATGGCCAAGCGCCCCGAGGACCGCTTCCAGAGCTACGACGAGTTCATCATGTCCCTCGAAGCCTCCCGCAGCTACCTCCTCGTCCAACGCTTCCGCCCCGGCCGCTGATCCCCGCTTTGCGGGAGACTCTTGCGGACCGCGGCTGTGTCGCAGACCAGCCGCAGCGCCTTGCTTGTAACCGCATCATGGGAGGTTCGTTACGCTCGTCCTCGAATCTTCCCCATCCGTTCATCAGCGGTTTAGAATCGTCCTCGTCCTCGCGGCTGACCCAGCCCACCAAAAATCGAACAACCCCATCGTTGACACCTTTTTGACCTCTGTTAGATTCGCCGCTCGTTTCTGTTGGATTTACAACGATCCTGAAATCCGAATCCGTGAGTTAATTTATGGCAAAAGCATCGAAACCGACGAAATACGTCTATCAGTTTGGCAACGCAAAGGCTGATGGCAACGGCTCCATGAAAGCCCTCCTGGGCGGCAAGGGCGCCAACCTCGCCGAAATGACCCGCATCGGCCTGCCCGTGCCTCCGGGCTTCACCATCACCACCGAGGTCTGCACGTATTACTACGATTACAACCGCACCTATCCCAAAGAGCTTCAGGCTCAAGTGGAAAAGGGCATCGCCAACATGGAAGCCATCATGGGCACCAGGTTCGGCGACAAGGCCGGCATGCCCCTGCTGGTCGCCGTCCGCTCCGGCGCGCGCGATTCCATGCCCGGCATGATGGACACCATCCTCAACCTCGGCTTGAACGACGACACGGTCCTCTCGCTGGTCGCCGCCACCAAGAACGAGCGTTTTGCATGGGATTGCTACCGCCGTTTCATCCAGATGTACGGGGACGTCGTCCTCGGCGTGCAAAAGCGCCCGGGCGAAGACCATGAGCCGTTCGAAACGGTCATCGAGGGCCTGAAGGAAGAGCGGTATCACGACCATAACATGGAGGATACCAAGCTCTCCGCCGAGGACCTGAAGGAACTCATCGCGCGCTTCAAGAAGCTCGTGAAGGAACGCACCGGCCACGATTTCCCGAACAATCCCTGGGACCAGCTCCGCGGCGCGGTGGGCGCGGTGTTCGGCTCGTGGATGAACGATCGCGCGATTGTCTATCGCCGCAAATACAACATTCCCTCCGAATGGGGAACGGCCGTCAACGTGCAGGCCATGGTGTTCGGCAACACCGGCGAACAATCCGGCTCCGGCGTCGCCTTCACGCGCGACCCGGCCACCGGCGAGAAGGTGTTCTACGGCGAATTCCTGATGAACGCCCAGGGCGAGGACGTCGTCGCCGGCGTGCGCACGCCCGACCCCGTCCAGAAGCTCGCCAGCAAGCAGGCTTCTTCCTACAAGGAACTGGAGCGCATCCGCAAGGTCCTGGAATCGCATTTCAAGGACATGCAGGACTTCGAGTTCACCATCCAGGAAGGCAAGGTCTTCATGCTCCAGACGCGCAACGGCAAACGCACCGGCGTCGCCGCCGTGCGCATCGCCTGCGAAATGGTGAAGGAAAAACTCATCGACTGGGAAACCGCTGTCACGCGTGTCCCGGCCGACCAGCTTGACCAGGTGCTCGCGCCCATCTTTGACCGCGCGGCCATCAAGGCGGCCAAGCAGATTGCCACCGGCCTCCCGGCCGGCCCCGGCGCGGCCACCGGCAAGATCTACTTCAACGCCGATCGCGCGGTGCAAGCCGCCGACAAGGGCGAGAAGGTGTTGCTCGTGCGGGTCGAAACTTCACCCGAAGACTTGCGCGGCATGATCGCGGCGGAAGGCATTCTCACCGCGCGCGGCGGGGTCAGCTCGCACGCGGCGCTCGTGGCCCGGCAGATGGGCAAGGTCTGCGTGTGCGGCGCGGCCGCGTTGCACGTGGATTACGAGAAGAAGACCCTGACTGTTGGCGGCGAAGTCTTCAACGAAGGCGACTTCCTTTCCATCGACGGCACCAGCGGCACCGTTTATGCCGGCGAAGTGAAGACCGCGGCCTCCGAAGTCATTCAAGGTTTGATTGAAGGCAGCGCCGCCGCGAAGAACAGCGGCACCTACAAGAACTTCACGCAATTGATGAAGTGGTGCTCGCAGGCCACGCGCCTGGCGGTGCGCACCAACGCCGACAACCCGGAGCAAACCGCCAACGCCGTCGCGTTCGGCGCCACGGGCATCGGTCTCTGCCGCACCGAGCACATGTTCTTCGAAGGCGACCGCATCGACGCCATGCGCGAGATGATTCTCGCCACGTCGAAGGAAGAGCGCGAAAAGGCGCTGGCGAAAATCCTGCCGTATCAGCGCGAAGACTTCCTCGGCATGTTCAAGGAATTGAAGGGCCTGCCGGCCACGATCCGTTTCCTGGACCCGCCGTTGCACGAGTTCCTGCCGCACACGAAGGAGCAGCAGATGGACCTCGCGCGCAAGATGGGCATCCACGTCGAGCGCATCATGAAACGCGTCGAAGAACTCCATGAGTTCAACCCGATGCTCGGTTTCCGCGGCTGCCGCCTTGGCATCATTTACTCCGAGATCAGCGCCATGCAGGCGCGCGCGGTGTTCGAAGCTGCCGCCGAATGCCAGAAGAAAGGCATCAAGGCCCGGCCCGAAATCATGATCCCGCTCGTCGGCTTCAAGCGGGAACTCGACTTGCAGGTCGAGGTCGTCCACGCCGTCGCCAAGCAGGTGCAGGCCGAGAAGAAGACGAAGCTCAGCTACCTCGTCGGCACGATGATTGAAGTGCCGCGCGGCGCGTTGACGGCCGACCAGATCGCCGAGACCGCCGAGTTCTTCAGCTTCGGCACGAACGACCTCACGCAGACGACGCTGGGCATGAGCCGCGACGACTCCGGCTCGTTCCTGCCGCACTACGCCGAACTGGAAATCGTGAAGAAGAATCCGTTCGCCACAATTGACCAGAGCGGCGTCGGCCAGCTCATGGAAATCGCGATTGCCAAGGGCCGCAAGTCCCGCCCGGACATCAAGCTGGGCATCTGCGGCGAACACGGCGGCGACCCCGATTCCGTGAAGTTCTGTCACAAGCTGGGCCTCACCTACGTGAGCTGCTCGCCCTTCCGCGTGCCGGTCGCGCGCCTCGCCGCCGCCCAGGCCGCCATCGCTGACAAGAAGGCCGCGAAGAAGAAGTAAGTCTTCGCGCGCGGAACGTCGCTGAAATTCAAAAGCCGCTCCGGAAACGGAGCGGCTTTTTTACTTCAGCAGGTTCTCCTGCAAGAAGAGGATCGTGGACAGAAACTGGAAATCCGCATTGCTCTTCTTCCCGAAGCCATGCCCCTCGTCCTTCGCCATCAGATACCAGACGTTGCCGCCGTGCTTGCGAATCGCCGCCACCATCTGCTCCGACTCGCTCAGCGGCACCCGCGGATCATTCGCCCCCTGCACCACGAACAACGGCTTCTTGATTTTCGCCACGTTGTTCGCCGGTGAAATCTTTTCCAGGAACGCCCTCATCTTGTCGTCACGTTCGTCGCCGTATTCCACGCGGCGCAAGTCGCGGCGGTAGTCCTGCGTGTTCTTGAGGAACGTGACGAAGTTGGAAATGCCGACGATGTCAACGCCGCAGCGCAGGATATCGTTGTAGTGGACCATGCACGCCAGGACCATGTAACCACCGTAGCTCCCGCCAATGACACCAACGCGCTGCCCGTCCAGCGCGGCGTCGCGTCGAACCCACTCGATGATCGCGCCGATGTCCTTCACCGAATCCTCGCGCTTGAAGCCGTTGTCCAGCGTCAGAAACGTTTTGCCGTACCCATCGGAACCGCGCACGTTCGGGTACACCATGGCGACGCCCAGTTCGTTCAGGTAATAATTGTTGCGCGCCTGAAACAACGGACGCGACTGCCCCTCCGGCCCGCCGTGAATGTTCACGAGCACCGGGCGCTTGCCGGGAAATTTCTTCGCATCCGGCCGATAAACAAACGCGGAAATGCCCAGGCCGTCGAAGCTCTTCATTTTCACCAGCTCAGGCTCCACGAAGTTCGCCGTGTCGAGTCCGCCGGTTTCACTTTCGGTCCAACGATCGAGCTTGCCGGTCTTTACGTCCAATGAATACGCATCCGTGGGTGACTTCGCCGAACTGAGCGTGAAGCCCAGGTCGCGTCCGTTCTCGTGCCATTCCAAACCAAGGATGATGCCCAGCGGCAGCTTCGGCGCGGGCAATTCCTTGCCCGACTTCGCATTCATCAAATGCAACACGCTGGCGCCATCTTCATTGGTGACAAACGCGATGACATCGCCCTTGGGCGACAACTCGAAGCCCTCGACATCCCATTTGATGTGGGTGGTCAACGGCTTGTGTTGCCGCGTCTTGAGGTCAATCTGCACCAACCGATGGAACTCCGAATCCTTGTCCGTGGTCACGAAGATGGAGCGCCCGTCCTTCGCGAACTGCGCGCCGCCGTAAGCAATCTTCTCCTTGCCCTTGGGCGTGAGCAACTCCTTCGCGCCCGTCTTCGCATCCGCCACGTACAGGTAGCTTTCGTTGATGGAGACGTATTCAGCGAGGATGAGCTTCGCGTCGTCCGAGGACCAACCTGCGATTCCCCAGCCGCCGCCGGAAACCTCCGCGAGCAGGCGGTCAGTCTTGGGATTGGACGGATCCATCACGTAGATGTCGTTGTCGCGCCCATTGCGGCGTGTGGACGTGTAGGCAATCCAACGGCCCGAGTCGGCCCACGTGGCGCCGGTGTTGCGCGCCCTGCCATCGGTGAGCAGCGTGATGCGGCCATCGGCCAGATCGAAGCGATAAAGCTGATAGAATTCGCCGCCACCCGTGTCCTGCGAAAACAAAATAAATTCGCCCGTCTTGGGCCGGAAGCTGCCGCCGGCCACCGGTTCGGGCAAAAACGTGAGCTGTTTGCGCGCGGCGCCGGGCCATTGCACGACGTGCAACTGCGGCGTGTTCGCAAACCGCGTCGTGATGAGCATCTCGCGGCGCACCGGATGCCAGTGGTTGAACAGCGCGGCGCGGAATTCGAGGTAACGCCCGACATCCTGGCGCAGTTCATCGGTGATGGCGGGCACGCCTTCGACGACAAGGTTGGCCGGTGTTTGCGCCGCCGGCGCCGCCAGCGACAAACCGGCAAGGAGCGAAAGTGCGAGTGTTTTCATGGCGAACGATTGGGCCGCACTATCACTGAAACAGGCGGAAGATGCCACGCGATTTTTGCGGAATGTCCGGCCCGGGCACCTTCGCCCGTGCGCGCTGGAAGGCCCCGAGGTCAAACTGGCAGAGAATGCCAATGCTGTTGGCGCCGCGCCCATGCGAGCGGATGGCGTCGATGCCATACGCGTAACCGAAAACGATGTGCCAGTCCTGGGCGAGCGAACGATAGGCCAGCCCGCCGCTCACTCCCGTGTGCCAGTTGCCCGGCTGTCGCAGGCCCGAAAGATATTCCACCCAGGCCGTTGAGACACTCGCGGTCAGGCTCCACCGCCGCCGGCTGTCGAGCGGGAAATGGTATGTGGCATCCAGCAGCGCGAAACGTTCGGCGCTGATTTCCTGGAAGTAGTAACCCGGCAGGTTCAACGGAAACTCCGACGCCAGCGGCAGCACCGATCCCAGCCGGTACGCGCTGAAGCGGTCGGGGCTGATCGCGCCGCCGCCCGTGACGCTGACGCTGAACGTGTGCTTCCATTCCTCCATCGTGTAGATGAGCATCGCGCGCCCCCAGAACAGGTGCGAACTGACTTCCAACCGCCGGTCGCCGGCCAGACCGTAACTGCCCGCGCGCGTGCGAACCTGGCCTTCGTACCACGCGGACAATTCCATCGCCAGGTCCGGCATGATCAGCGGCTCGCGTCCCCCCAGGCGCAGCCCCGACCGGAAGTGAAACGACACCTGGTCGTCGGGCAGTGTGAAGTTCGGCAGCGTGCGATTATCCCGCTCGAAAACCGAGTCGTGTACACTCGCGCGCATGACGCCATACAAAGGAATTTTGTCGCCGGGGTTGAACAGATGATAAACACTCGTGGAAACCTCGCCGCCATGGCCGGTGAAGGATTCTTCGCGCAAATAACTTCCCCCGCGCACTTCCGAATAACTGTCGGCAAACCCGCCGCCAGCGATGCCCACCGCGACATCCGTCCGCGGGCCGAACGCTTGGTGGATGCCCAGTTCCGAATCCAGATAGATCGGCGCAATGGCCAGCCGCAGTGTCAGGTTGGTTTGTACGAACTGCGGATGATTGAGGTAATAGTAGGCGTAACCGGCAGTGGGGCCGCGCCCTTCCAGCGGCTGATTGTAACCCAGCTGCAGAAGCTGGCGCTCGTGGGGATCAATCTGCGCCTGCGCCGCCGTGCCCAGGGAAAGCAAGGCCGCCAGGAACCACAGACGCATCCTGCTCCCCTGACATTTCACGCTGGTTAGGTAAGGCATGAACGCTGAATTCGCAAGCCATTTGCGCCACAACAAATCGTCATCTCGCAGGGCGGAAAAAGTTTGCGCGCGTTTCCGGAATGCTTAGGCTCCCGCGCATGTTTTCGCATGTTGTGATTTTTTGGACTGACCCCGCCAATCCAAAGGCGGCGGATGAACTGATTGAAGGCGCGCAAAAGTACCTGGCGCCAATTCCGGGCGCGAAGAATTTCCACATCGGCCGTATGGCGAAGAGCCACCGCCCCGTCGTGGACCAAACGTACCAGGTGGCGCTGAACATCCAGTTCGACAGCAAGCAGGCCCAGGACGATTACCAGGTGCATCCGCTGCACATCGAGTTCGTGGAGAAGGTGTTCAAGCGCGTCTGCCAGCGGGTGGTCGTGTATGATTTCGAGTAAATTGCCGGCATTCTTTGGCAAAAAAGAGGGCTTGCATTTGGGTTCTGTTTGCGTAAGTTGAACCCGCTTTTACGGAAGCGAGCGTAGCTCAGTCTGGTAGAGCATCACCTTGCCAAGGTGAACGTCGAGGGTTCGAATCCCTTCGCTCGCTCCACTTTTTTTCTCCCACTAATTCATCCCGTCACGCCCTTTTCAAGCGCGGCCCCTTCGGCGTGTCTTCAATGACCCAGCCTTTGGCCTTCAATTCGTCGCGGATGGCGTCCGAGCGTTTGAAGTCTTTTGCTTTGCGCGCGGCCTGGCGTTCATCGAGCAACGCCTGCAACTCCGCCGGGACTTCGTCGCTTTGCTTCGCGCCGATGCCCAGCACGGCATCCACGCGCTGCCACGCGGCGAGTTCGGCGGCGGCCTGGGCCGGCGAGAATTCATTGGCGGCAAGCTTGCGGTTGTTCTCGCGCACCCACTCGAAGATGACGCCCCACGCGGCGGCGACGTTCAGGTCTTCGTCCAGCGCGGCGGTGAAACGATTCGCCAGATCCGTCGCCGGTTCAGCGGTTGCATTGCCCGCAACTTCCTTCAGCTTGAGCAGGCATTCATCGATGCGCCCCAGCGCCGTGCGCGCGCCATTCAAGCCCTCGATCGTGAAGTTGAATGACTCGCGATAATGCGCCGACATCAGCAGATAACGAATCTCGCGCCCGGAGTAACCCTTGCCCAGCAGGTCGCGCAGCGTGAAGAAATTGCCCAGGCTCTTGGCCATCTTCTTGCCCTCGACGAGCAGGTGCGCGCCGTGCATCCAATGTTTTACGAAGCGCTGGCCCGGCGACTGCAAACCCGCGCCTTCGCTCTGCGCAATCTCGTCCTCGTGATGCGGAAAAATCAGGTCTTCGCCGCCCAGGTGCAGATCAAAGCTCGGCCCGAGCAATTTCATGCTCATGGCGCTGCACTCGATGTGCCAGCCGGGACGGCCTTCGCCCCATGGGCTGGGCCAGAACACCGCGCCATCCTCGGGCACGCGCGCCTTCCAGAGCGCGAAATCGGCGATGGATTCCTTGGCGTATTCGTCACTGCTCACGCGTTCGCCCTGGCGCATTTCCTCGAAATTCAATTTCAACAATTGCCCGTAGGTGCAGCCGCACCCGCGGTATTTGTCGATGCTGAAATAAACCGAATTGTCCGCCGCCTTGTAGGCGATGCCGCGCGCGATGAGTTTTTCGATCAGCGCGATGATTTCGGCGATGAATTCGGTGGCGCGCGGCGTGTGGTGCGGACGCACGCAGCCCAGCGCGTCGAAGTCCTGCAAAAACGCCGCCTCATACTTCGCCGTGTAATCGCGCAGCGTGGTGTTGGATTCGCGCACGCGCTTGATGATCTTGTCCTCGACGTCCGTGATGTTCATCACGTGCTCGACGTGATAACCCCGGAATTCGAGGTAACGCCGCAACAAGTCGGCGAACACGAACGTGCGAAAATTCCCGATGTGCGCGAAGTCGTGCACGGTGGGACCGCAACAATACAGGCGCACGCGTTTGCCGGTGGGATCGAGCGAAACAAACTCCTGCACGGAGCGCGCCAGGGTGTTGAACAGTTTCACAGCCATCTTCGTGACGGCGTAGAGTAAAGGCGAAGCCCCGGAATTCAATGACGAATGCTTCGGACCGCGGCTGTCCCCAGCCGCAGCGTGCCGCCTGCCAACACGACGCCGGACTGGCTGTGATTTTAAGCCTGTTTGGTGTCGCACGCATACGAATCAAACGAACCTCCCCACTTTTCGTTTCAAGCGACACGCTGCGGCTGGGGACAGCCGCGGTCCGCAAGGTGCTAACTCAACACCGCCGCGCGATCCTTCGCATCCAGTTCCACCCACTTGCCCGCGGCCAGGTCACCCAGACTGTATTCGCCGATTTGCACGCGGATGAGCCGCAGCGTCGGGTGCCCGATGGCAGCGGTCATGCGCCGCACCTGGCGGTTCTTGCCTTCGACCAGTTGCAGCGCGATCCAGCAATCCGGCACCGATTTGCGGAAACGGATGGGCGGGTCGCGCGGCGGCACCTCCGGTTGCGGATCGATCATCCACGCGCGGCACGGCAGGGTCTTGCGCCCCTGCAACATGACGCCTTCGCCCAGGCGTTGCAGTTCCGACGCGCTGGGAATGCGTTCCACCTGCGCCCAGTAAATCCGCCGGTGCCCGCTGCGCGGATGAAGCAGCCGCTCATTCAGATCCGCCTCGTCGCTCAACAACAGCAGCCCTTCGGAATCGGCATCCAGCCGGCCAATGGGATAAACACTTTTCGGAAACCCAAATTCTGCCAGTGGACGGTTCGGCGAACCGTCCGCCGTGAACTGCGAGAGAACCCCGTAGGGCTTGTGAAAAGCAATGAGCATCTGCGCGACCAACTGGACTATTCCACACTTTCCCCGAAATGGGTAGCGGAATCAGGAATGGCGCGGGATGATGTCTGTCGGACCGCGGCTGTGGCGAAGCCCAGCCGCAGCGCGTGTTCTGCCAACCCCATCGTTGATCCGGCAATGACTTCATGTCTGTTTGGCGTCGTAACGCATACGGATCAAACGAACCTCCTGACATCTTGTTTCACACCGCACGCTGCGGCTGAGGACAGCCGCGGTCCCACTACCTCACCCTCTCCACCACACACCGCAACGTAAACGCCTCGCGCATTCCTGAAACATCCACCGTCCCTTGTTCATCCGCGCGCAATAATTGTCCCCCCGTCGTTGCCGATTTGATCCGCCAGCCCTCGGGCAGCCGCAGGCGCAGCAGCATCTTGTCCGGCGAGTGCTTCGGCGGCTCCACTTCCGCAATCACCTCGCCTTTGGCCAGCCGTGACTCCACGCGCACGCTGACTTCGCCAAACTCGGTCGGCGCGCGCGCGACGTTGATCGTCTTGCCGCCCTCCAGCCAGCGGCGCGGCGTCGCGAAGAGCAGGCGCAACGTGTCGGGCCTTCCGTCCTCGTTCAAATCCCAGTCCTGCACCAGCAACCCGCGCAACATCCAAAGAAAATACGCGTTGCCCGCGCTGTTGGGCGGACAATAGAACAGCCGCCCGTGTTCATCGAGCGGGCGCAGCGAGCAGCCTTCACCCGTGATGAATGTGTCGCGCGTGAACCCTTGCGCGAGCATGCCGTAAAAACTCACCAGCGCCAGGTCCGGCTCGTCGCGGCGCAACGTCGTCAGCGTTGAACGCAGTCCGTAAAGCGGATTGATGCTGTCCAGACCCGTCCAGAACGTCGGCGCCGGACGCGAGCGCGTCATCCCCATGCAAAAGCCGCCTTGTTGCCGCATAAAATCCACCAGCCAGCGTTCGCGCTCGGTATCGACACCAAACACCTCGGTGCCCAGCACGTAATTCGCCATCAAATTCCAATAGCTCCCGATCTTCGTGCCCGTGATGGGAATGCAGGGCTCTTCTTCGCCGAACAACGCAATCGGCAGAAACGGCGGCTGCACATCGCGCCGCTCGCTCTTCGCCATCGCCGCGATGATTTTCGTGCGAAACTCCGCGGCCGTTTGCGTCAACTGCCGCGCCTGCTCGCGATCGCCCAACGCTTCCAGCACCTGCGCAAAATCCTTCATCGCGCGCCACGCCTTCGCATTCGAATTCATCGAATACACCGGCGTGGCCACGTCACCGCAATATTGTTCGCGTGGAAACAGCCCATGCTCGTTCGTGCGGCCATTGACCACGCGCGCCAGCTCCTTCTCCCAACGCGGCTGCATCTCGCGCAGGAACGCCGCGTCGCGTGTCACCCAATAATAGTGCGCCAGCGTTTGCAGCTTGTGGCCGGCTTGATGGTATTCGAGCCCTTTGCGCGTGAAATCGAGCAACGGCACAATCATCCGGCGCGTATCATTCGTGTAACCCCACAACATCATCGCGCGTGCTGTGTCGCTGCCTTCCGCTTCGTAAAGCTGGTTATACTGGTTGCCTGCGCTGTAATGGATGCGGTCGCCGTTCAACAGGCCGAAGTTTGCAATCACCAACGCGCGCCACGCGTGGTTCACCACCGGCTCGGGAACCTCCACCCGCATGCCTCGGCGCAACAATGTTTCCCACACTTCGACGCAGCGCTTCTGCTGCTTCACAAATCCGCCCGCCGCCACTGGTGAAGGAATTGCTTCCGCGAACGGCTTCGACGCAATCGCGAGCGTTGCCATCTTCTTGTCCTTCAACGCCGCCACCAATCGTTTGCGCGCGGGAACCCATTTCCAGTTCGCGTCAAACCACACCAGCGCCCGGCCGGCTTCGTCGAGCAACACACCCTTGCCCGCCTTGACCGGATCATCGCCATCGATTTGCAACGCCACGTTCCCCTGCGCGCCCTCCGCCAGTGAGAAGCGCGCGAACACAACCGCGTTGCTCATCAGCCCCGGCTCGACACTTGCGAATGTCTCCTGTCGATACACTGCTTCGCCGTGCCGGTAACTGATTTCCACAATCGGCAGGTAGCCCTGGGCAAAGCGCGGCCCCTCCACGCGCTCGAAGTAATCGCCGAACCGCAGCTCATCCGGCCCCACGCGGAACGTCACCGCCGTGCCGACGTCATACCAACTGCGCGTGCCGCCGCGCGTGTTGATGCCGGTGCCGTTGGAAATAATCCGCGCCTTGGCCGGGCTGCCCGGCGCCGTCAGCACAATCGGATAATGCCGGAAATCCGAATTCACATACCGCGGCGGCGGCAGCAGCTTCTCGAAGAATTCGTAACTCGGCCCGCCCGGCTGCCGCAACGCCGCCTCCCCCCACACATCCGCTTTCGCCGCAATCGCCGCCTCCGGCGTGGGAACCTCCTGCGCCGCACCGGCAAGCGGCCGCAAACCAATACAAGCGCATAGAAAAACGAAGATACCGCACGCCGTCGCATGCCCGTGGCGCCAATTCGCCAAAACGCGGGAACAGTACCTCCCTC
Source organism: Verrucomicrobiota bacterium (assembly GCA_040754875.1). Taxonomy (GTDB): domain Bacteria; phylum Verrucomicrobiota; class Verrucomicrobiia; order Limisphaerales; family JBFMBT01; genus JBFMBT01. Next base: position 21,675 of record JBFMBT010000044.1, read on the forward strand.
TCCTGGGGGAGAGGGCCGAGGTGAGGGGGACCGCGACTTTGCCAATCCAGTACGCCGCGAATGCAAACCCCGCGAAGGCACTACGCGTCTCATGGCTTTTCCAATGTCTCCGCATAAGCAGCAAATCCCTTTTGCACAGGTTCCACGGCCGTTTTCAGATGGCGAGCAAATTCGTCGCTGCGAATGTCCTTCCCGGCCACGTGGCACAGCGCCGCGACCTGCGTCGCAATCGCCTGGTCATACTGGCTCAACGCCGGCAGCAGCTTCGTTGGCTCCATGCCGTGTTGTTTGACCAGTTGCTGCGCGTACTGGCGCGGCGCGGTGAATTTGCCGTCGCCATCGCCATCCAGCCAGATCGGATTGGTCGCGCCGATGATGCGCGGGTTGAAGACATTCGTCGTCGGCTGATAGGGCCGCGGGATTTCCCAATATGGCGCCGTCACGCCCGGCCCGGTCGCCACCACCACCAGATACATGTCATGCACCGGGCGCGCAAAATGCCAGTCCACCCCGTATTTGGTCACCGACGACGTCGCCGGTATCGGCAGGTCCTGCACCTCGATGCCGTTCGCAAACAGTTTCAGATTGTCCGCCGTCACCCACGTCGGCCCCAGCACGCCGGCCTTCACATGAATGCGCGCGCCCAGGCCCGTTGCCAGGTCGCCCACGTTGTACTTGCCGTCCACCGTCAACGTCGCCAGCAGCCCCATGCTGATGAGCACCTTGCCCGCGCGATAACTGCGCACGATTTCCTGCATGTCGATTCGCGCGGGGTTCGCGTCGTTCGCGACCACATACGAGCGTCCCTGCCCCAGGATGTAACGGCTCACGTTGTGCGTGTCACTCGAACCCACGCCCGTGATGCGATAACCGTAATTGAGCAGGCCAAACCAATCGCGAAACAACAGCATCGGATCCGATTGCAACGCGGCGGAGGTCACCACCTCGACCGCATCAAATCCAAACTCCGGCCCGCGCAGGTTCTCGCCCGTCGCCTGATTGTAATTCGCCGCGTTGAACGGCTGGAAACTGCTGTGGACATTGCGCGGATGATTCAATTGCACCACCTGCGCGCCGGTGGTCGCACGGATGTTGCGCATCAGCTCCGGCCAGTCGGTCAGATTCTGATTTGGCAGCGTGCTGCCGGGCTTCACCGGAAATGCGTTGAAGTGCCCCATCTTGGTCGTGACCTCGTTGCCAATCGCCGCCGTGAAATGTTCGTTCACCTTCATCCGCAACGCCGCCTCCGTGTAATCGGTGTGATGATTGTGGTCCGTCGCTATCGCCACCTCGATGCCCTCGCCGGCAATCGTCAGCATGGACTCGTCAATCTTCGCGTCGCCGTGCCCGCTGTAGGTCACCGTGTGAATGTGCGAATCGCACGCCACGTAACCGGCCGTCGGCACTTCGCGGCGGATGTGCAACGGCAGCGAATTGATCTGGCCCGGCGCCAGCGAAACCGTTTCCGCCGCCACGCTGTATTCAAAGCCGCGCCCCGCCGTGATGAAATAATTGCCCGGCCGCAGGCCCAGTTGCGCCTTGCCGTCGCCCGTATAAACCACGCCGGTGCGCACCGCGACCATCTGGTTCGTCGCGACAAATACCGGCGCCAGCGCGCCACGCTCATCGGCAATCGTGATGCGGCATGGGACAGCCCGGCCGTCGTCGGACACCACGGTGACGTTCAGCGTCGTCTGGCTCAACGCCTCCTTCAGCGGCAGCGATTCCAGTTTGAATTCGCCCACCAGAATGTCATCCGTCGCCTTGGGCGGCAGGATCGACAGCACATTCTCACCGTCACGCAAGGTCCCCGCCGGCACCGCCAACCCCGTCACCAGATGCGATTCAATCAATTCAAGCGCGCCCAGCTTCCTGCCGTTGAGGCGCACCTCCCACGATTGCTTCACGTCTTTCTGGCGGATGAACAGTGATTGCTCGGTGGCGTTCGCCACCGCGTTGAACTTCACGTCCAGTTGCCGCCCGTGCGGCGTGCTGTTGGCGAAGTGCCGCCACTCCGGCAGCCCCGCCGTGCCCAGGTGATACTGTTTCGCGTCCAGCACGCGGACTGTGACCGGCGCCGCCTCCAGTTCCGCCGCCAGGCCGACGATGCCCAGTATCGCGATGAAATGATGGATGTGTCTCATGAATTATTCGGAATCACTCGCGCCGCCGGACGCCACCGGGCGCGGAAAACCAATGCGCCGCAACGCCGCCGACGCCGCGCGCCGGATTCGCGCGTCCTCGTGGTCCAGCAACGGCTCCAGCAACCCGCTCGCGCCCTGCGCATCCGCGCCCAAATCGCCCAGCGCCTCGATGGCGACCTCCATCAGCGTGGCGTCCCGTTGCCGCACCACGTCCAGCAGCGCCGGCACCGCCACCTTTCCCTGTCGCGCGTCCAAACGCACAATCGTCGTTGCCGCGCTCAAGCGCACTTCGACCTTTGGTTCATCGAGCAACTGCACCAACGCGGGAATGGCATTCGTCGCCTCACGCCCAATACGGCCCAGCGTGTGGATCACATTCAAGCGCACGGTCGCGTCCGGATCTTCCAGCGTCGCAATCAGCACCGGCAAAGCGGGCGCCGCGTCGTTGTCGTACAAACTCAACTCGCCCGCTGCGAACACGCGGATTGTCTCGTCCGGTATGCGCAACGCCTGCGCCAGCGCCGCCACCACCACGGGCGTGCTGGCCGCGCGCCGCAGCGCCTCATAACTATAACCGCGCACCTGGCGGTCAGGATCACCCACCGCGCGCACCAGTTCCGGCACCGCCGGCCCGCTTGCCGGCCCCAGGTTCCCGAGCAACCGCGCCGCCGTGCGACGGTAATTCACCGCCGGCAACGGCTCGGGCAGCCGCCGCAAAATCCCCTCCGACAACGCCGGCGCCACCGCCGCCCGGCTGCGCGCATAAATCGATTCCTCGCGCCGCAACAATTTCACCAGCACCGGCACCGCATTGGACCCCAGCGCATACATCGCGTCCTCCGCCTTGACCCGGTCCAGCACATGCACCTTTGGATTGGCCAGTTGTTCCACCCAATGACTCACCGGCTTCCCCTCGTGCTCCGCCTCCCGATGCGTGGCCCGCCACGCCCACGTTGCCACCACGGCAACCAGGCACAAAACCGCCAGACCCATAAACAGGCGCTTCTTCACTGTCCGCCGAACATATCCAATTCACGCCTGCACGTCCACGATGCTATGAGATCAATGCCAATCGTCGAGAAGGGGTGCAAATGCGGATAAATGCGCATTCGCAGAGTCGGGTTGATTGTTTGAAGTAAAAATCGCATTATTCCTCCATGCCGCTCGTTTGCAGAGTCACTTTACGCAATTACAAAAGTGTTGCGAGCTGTCGCGTCGATTTGCGCGCACTGACTTTTTTGGTGGGTCCCAACGGCTCAGGGAAAAGCAATTTCCTGGACGCATTGCGATTTGTTTCCGACGCATTGCGATCCTCGCTCGACCATGCGCTCCGAGATCGTGGGACGATCAAAGAAGTGCGCCGCCGAAGCGGAGGCCATCCGAATCATTTCGCGATTCGTCTCGACTTCGCGCTCGCGAGCGGAGGCATGGGGCATTACTCGTTTCGCGTCGGGGCCAAACCCTCTGGCGGCTTTGAGGTTCAAAACGAAGAATGCAAAATTGCGTTTGGCACCAGGGGTTTGGAGGAAGCACGATTCCACGTCAAAGCGGGCCAGGTTGTGGAGTCTTCCGCCGAAGTGCTTCCACCTGCTGTGCCAGACCGGCTGTTTCTGGTCGCCGCCGCCGGGTTGCCGGAGTTTCGCCCCGTTTATGACGCCCTTTCAAAAATGAGTTTTTACAACCTCAATCCCCGGGAAATCGCCGCCATGCAAAAGCCCGATGCCGGGGAAATCCTCGCGCGGGAAGGATGGAATAGCGCAAGCGTTTTCGCAAAGTTGCCGGAGGCTACCAAAGACGACATTGAGAGTTATCTGGCAAAAATCGTTCCGGGTGTTTCAGGCGTTGATTCAAAAGTGTTGGGCTCGCAAGAAACTTTGGAGTTCCGCCAAGGAGTGAAAGGCCAGGAACACCCATGGAGATTTCTTGCGGCCAGCATGTCGGATGGCACTCTCAGGGCTTTTGGCATTCTCCTGGCTCTGTTCCAAGGGCGCGGTCGCAACGGCGAATCCCCTCAACTCGTTGGCTTGGAAGAACCTGAAGTCGCTCTTCATCCGGCAGCGGCAGGCGTCCTCCTTGGCGCCTTGCGCGAAGCTAGCGCGGGGTCGCAGGTCCTCGTGACCAGTCACAGTCCTGATCTGCTCGACGACACTAATATTTCCGATGAATCGATACTGGCCGTTGAAAGTCGAGATGGCGTTTCCGTCATCGGCCCGGTAGATGAAGCAGGCCGATCCATACTCCGTGACAAGCTTTTTACTGCGGGTGAACTCCTGCGCCAAAATCAGATCTCACCAACTCCGGAATCGTTCAACGAAGTGCAGGACGAGCGGCAGTTGAGGCTTTTCGACATTGGGAAATGAGCGATTCCTACTTTATCGCTCCCATTGTCGAAGGACACGGTGACGTACAATCCGTGCCCCTCTTGCTCAGGCGGTTTGCAACTGATTTTGCACCAGCGTCACAGTTGCGCCTCAACCCGGCCATTCGCGTGAAAGTCGGCTCTTTCTTGAACAACAACGACTATTTCAAAAGACACGTTGAGTTGGCAGCGCGGAAGGCAAGACAGTGGCCTAACTCTTGCGTGCTGATTGTGCTGGATTGTGAAGACGGGTGCCCGGCCGAACTGGGGCCAGACATTTTGAGACGCGCGCGAGATTGTCGTCCGGATGTGGTCACCATCGTTATATTGGCCTACAGAGAGTTCGAAACTTGGTTCCTTGCGGCGGCGGCTTCGCTACGTGGCGTTTGCGGGCTTCCTCTTGATCTCGAACCTCCTGCGAACCCCGAAGCGCTGCGTGACGCAAAAGGCTGGCTCAGCGGAAAAATGGGCCGCCCATATAATGAACCGGAACACCAACCAAGGTTGACTGCCGTGTTTTCTTTCGAGGAAGCGCAAGGGGCCAAATCCTTTGCCCGCACGGTCAGAAAAATGCGCGACTGTTTCCGGTGAAGGTCTCTTAGATCCCTGTCCTCGTCCTCGCTTGGAGATTGGCTCTTCGTCTCCGTAGGCTCTTCGTCTCCGTACTCGCCTTTGCGGACCCAGGAGGTTAAATTAAGTCGCGTATGAATCCGTCAACTGCCTCAACGCCGGTCGCGGACCCGCTCGTAGCCTTGCTCCTTGAAGGCAAGGCACAGACGCTGCATGAAGCGCAGGAGATGTACCTGAACTCCCATCTCGCTGATGTGGTCGCCTTGGTGCGCAGTCCGCTGTCCGATGAAGAGTTTCGCCGACATCCCCTCATTTCGTTGCTGTTGTCTTGCGGCAGTCGCGGCTGGGAGGATTCTCTGACTTGAATCCCACGGATAAATTCCTGCACGTGCTGGCCGCGTTGCAAAAGGCCGGTCTGCAGCCCCTGGTCATGGGCGGACACGCGGTTCGTTATTATGGCGTGGATCGCAACACCTTGGATTTTGACTTCCACCTGTCGGTCGAATCTGCGGCGGCGTTGGAAAAGCAACTGCTGACAACCGGACTTTTCCCCAACGGCTTGGTGGAAGGTCCAAGTTGGCGGAAGGAAGATTTCCGCCGCTTTCAAATCGGCACTCTGCCGGACGGGCGCGAAGAATGGTTGGAGTTTTGGTTGCACAACCATCTGTTGGATTCATTTCCGGAACTTTGGCGGCGCCGCGAAGATGCCGTCTTCGGCGACATCACCGCCAGTTTTCTGTCACTGCCCGACTTGATTCACAGCAAGGAAACCGAACGCGAGAGCGACTGGCAGGACGTGGCCTTGTTGGAAGAAATCCTTGACCTTCGTCGGCTGGCGCAAGCCAGAGAAGACTCGAGCTCCCTTGCCGCGCTTTCCGGACTGCGAAGTCGTCGCGGATTTGAACGCGCGCTCGCCGCCGGACTCTTTGCAGATTCAACCGTGGTACGCCAGGCCCTCCATCAGGCGGGTTGCCTCATCAGTCAGGCGTATTTGTTGCCGTTTGCTCCGGACGCGGAGAGACCTGCCATCCTCAACGAAACCGGGTCGAACACTTTGAACGAGCCGTTGCGGCACGTAGCGCCCGGTTCTGCCAGGCACTTCGCACTGGTTGAAGCCGCGCGCCGGTTTCACAAACAAGCCGCCTCCGCCGCCGACCGTGCCGATAAAGAGAAACACTTGAAACGCTGATCGATACCTCGTCACCCGCGCGCCCCTCGCACCTGTTTGTTCAGTTCGTTCATCCTCTTATCCCCCTGCGCGTCGTAATCGTCCTCGTCCTCGAACCCAAGACGCCACATGAGTGTCCAGGCGCATTGCGAGCGCGCCAGCGTCTTGGAGTGCGGCAGTCCTGTGCCGCTTTGTTGCGTGCCGCCCGCTTTCGTGCCCCGCGCACTCGAAGCCAATCGGTCGCACGCGCTTACTTATTTAACAATTTAACTTCCCCCTCGGACAGCCAATGTCCCATCCCCTCCCGTAAGATTCGTGGCAAAAGAAAGGCTCGCTATGATGCCACGACAACAGTTGGAAATGGGAATGAACACCGCAATGCGGCCAGGCCTCATCCGCCGCCAGCGCCGTCAATCCCGCGCCCGCTGGTGGT
>JBFMBT010000045.1:0-28272 GCA_040754875.1 Verrucomicrobiota bacterium
TCGCCGGTTTCCAACCGGCTGGGCGCGGGCGACCCCATGCAGGCTCGAAGCCTGCGATACGGCAGACTCGGAGGTCTGCGCTACCAGGCTGGCCACGCGCTGCGGCTGGGCTCCGCCACAGCCGCGGTCCGAAGGCGGTGCGCGCCGCGTTTGTTTGCTCGACAGTCATCCTTTCTTTCATGACACCGGTCGGTTTCCCAATTGTATCATCGCACACACCTGTGATTTGCCGCCGGTTCATACGCCGGCGGAAACGATTTGGCCGGTCATGGCCGGGTCCGAATCGGGCCGGGCAGCCAGACGCCTGCGGAAGCCAAGGTGTCGCACGCGCGTCCAGTTTACCAGCGGCCGCCAGATGGCGTGCACGAGCCGGCGTTTGATGAGCATATGCCAGAAGCGGTTCGAGCGTTTGTAGAGGAGCGACATGGCCAGATACGGCAACACGGCCCGCGCGTCACACGGCCGGCGACGCCAGATCGAGCGCAGCGAGAAGAGCCGTCGATACAGCCAGTCGTAGCCGAGCGCCAGTTGTTCGACGGTCACGCGCTTGGGCTGAAACACGACGTGCGCGGTGTCGTACTTGGACCAATCGCGATGCAGCAACCGGCCTTCCGCCTCCATTTGCCGGAACAACGGCGTGCCGGGATAAGGCGTGAGGATGTGAAACGTGGCGCATTCCAGGCGGTTCGCTTCAATCCATTCCGCCGTGGTTTGGAAAACGTCGGGACCATCGCCGTCAAAGCCCAAAACGAAACTGCCATTCACCTGGATGCCGTTGTCATGGAAGATGCGCACGCGCCGCGCGTAATCCTCGGTGCGCGGCGTGCGCTTGCGGGCGGCGGCCAGGTTTTCATCGGCCAGCGATTCGAAGCCGATGAACACACCGGTGCAACCGGCCAGCGCCATTTCGCGAACGAGGCTGGGATCGTTCGTCACATCCAGCGTGACGGCGGCGCTCCAGATTTTTTCCGCCGGCCGCAGCGCGTGGCAAAGGCGCCGCAAATATTCGGGACGCGAGCCGAGGTTGTTGTCGATGAAGACGGCGTAAGGCTGGTCGTCCTCCTCGAACTGGCGGCGGACGTCCTCGGGTTCGCGCACGCGATACGGCATGTGCAGGCCTTCGGTGGAGAGGTAGCAGAAGCCGCAGCGATTGTGGCAGCCGCGCGTGGCAATCAGGCTGCTGGTGGTGAGAAAGCTGGGCCGCGCGAGCAGTTCCCGCCGGGGCGAGGGGTCGAGATCATAGGCGCGCTCGTAGCTGGCTTCGTAGCGCGGCTTGAGCTGGGCGGCCTCGAGGTCCGCGAGAATCTGCGGCCAGAGCTGGACGCCGTCGCCCAGCGCAATCGCATCGGCATGCGGCGCCGCTTCGTCCGGACAGGACAGCACGTGCAAGCCGCCGAGAATCACCTTGGTTCCACGCACGCGATACCATTTCGCCAGCCGATACGCGCGCTGCGCAAACGTCAGATGCACGGTGATGCCGACCACTTCCGGCAACGGATCGGCGGGCGGCGGGCCTTGCAAAAGATTTTCATCCCAATAGCGCACCTTCCAATAATCCGGCATCGCGCCCGCCAGGCTGGTGAGCGCGAGTGTCGGCGTGAGCACGTGTTTGCCGAAACTGGCGTGCGGATCCTTCGGGTAAAACGGATTGATGAGCAGCGCGTAGTAGCGCTCCAGCGTGCCAACCTGCGATTCGTTCAACGAAGGCGGCGTCACCAGTTCGCGCGGCAGCCAGAGCGGCTTGCGCGGCTGGTAGAACGGGTCGTTGGGGACCGGTTCATGCAGCCGTGAGAGCAGTGGCAGTTTCATATTTCTCCTTGGTTTGAAATTGTGTTGCCAAATCGAACAGCCAGCGCTCCACGCCGGCGATCGTCACGTCCGGCGTGGAGGTGCCTGCTGTGATCCCCACCGTGTCTCCGGCGCAAAACCATTCCTCGCGCAAATCGGCGGCGGTTTGAATCTTGTGCACGCGCTCGCAGTAACGCCGGCAGGTCTCCGCCAGTTCCTTCGTGTTGTTGCTGTGCGCGCCGCCGATGACGATGACCACATCGCATTGCCGCGCGAGGGCGATGGCGGCGGTCTGGCGTTGCTTCGTTGGCTGGCACACGGTGTCGATGAAGCGCACTTCGGATTTCGGGAAGCGCTGCTGGATGAGGCGCACCAGATGGCGCACGCGATCGATCGGCTGGGTCGTTTGCGCGGCCACGCCAAAGCGCGGGTGCTCGCGCAGGGCAAGGACATCGTCATCGGTCAGCACGACATCGAACTCCGCGAGGTCCTCAGTGACGCCGCGCACTTCGACGTGGTCGCGCTTGCCGATGATGACGGGATGGAAACCATCCGCAACCAGCCTGGCCACAGAGCGATGCGCGAAATGAACGAGCGGGCACGTGGCTTCCGCGACGTTGAAACCGCGGGCGCGGACGCGTTCCAGCGCGCTGGCGGAAGTGCCGTGCGCGGTGATGATGACGTCCTTTGTGGCGACAAGCGACAGCTCACGTTCAAAACGCACGCCGCGCTCGCGCAAGTGGTTGAGCACCGTTTCGTTGTGGACGAGTTCGCCGAGGACGGTAACGGGTTGATGTTCTGCATGTTGCTCGGCGAGCGCAATGGCATCTCGGACGCCGAAGCACATGCCCAGGTGTTGAGCTTGAAGGATTTTCATGTTACGACTGGGGTTAAAGCCTGGTAAAAATGGGGTTAACTTTGTATTGCAAAGTATCTGACCGGACGGAGCCGTTTGCGTTCAAAGTGCGGGTTCATTCAGGTTTGCGGGTTTGCTGGATGATTTGTTCCAGCAACTGGATGTAGTCGGCAAAGGCTTTGCGGCCTTGCGGGGTGAGCGTGCAGGTGGTCAACGGGCGCTTTTCGTGGAAGGACTTGGTGACGGCGACATAGCCGGCCTGCTGGAGCGTGCGGATGTGCGTGGTCAGGTTGCCATCGGTCATGCCGAGGGTGTCGCGCAGCTCGGTGAAGGACAGCTCGGGCGAGGCCGCGAGGAGCGACATGATGGCCATGCGTCCCTTCTCGTGGATGACACGATCGAGCTGGAGAAACGGTTCCGGGTTCACGTTTCATTCTTCCGTTCAGTGAAAAAAAGGTAGCCGCCGTAAGCCAGATGCAGCACGCCGAAGAACGTGCCCATGACGTAATGGCCGGCCTCGGCGGTCTGCAGCTTCGGCGTGCTGATCGCCAGAAACGCCAAGGCCATGCCGCCGATAATGAAGCCCCAGCCGAACAATTTGATGCCGCGTTGCACAAAGAAACCGGCGGCGGTGAGGGCGCAACCGTAAAGAACCACCCAGGCCAGCGGGAGAAGCCAGACGGCATTGCCCGCGCCGCCTTGCGCAAACCACACGCCCGCAGCGAGTCCCACGATGAAGCCCGGCGCCAGCGCCTGGGTGACGCGGCGGGTGGGCGACGACCAGAAGGCTTCGGCGCTCTTGAGGGCCTGGCGGCGGACATAAACGAGCGTGGCGGCGATGGCGAGCAAACCCACGCCCATCCAGAACAGCGCGAACGACTTGGGCTGCTCGATCTTTTGGAAACAGGTGAACACCGAGGCGGCCAGACCGATGGCGCCGACGGTGATCATGAGCGGGGCCAGCGCGCGCCGATAGATGGCGGAACGCTCCATCAAGGTGCGGATGGTCTGGAGATTCTCGGCCGCCCAATTGGGGTCCATGGGATTACTTTGTAGCACAAAGTGGGTGGGTGTCAAACGGAAAGAAGGGGGAATTGCAGGAAAACTGGGCGGAAAATGTTCATTGGCGGCCGAGGGAGGCAAAATCATTTGGGGCAAAATCATGGGACTGTGGCAGAAAGATTTTGGGCAGAAAAATGGAGAATCATGCATGCGAATGAGGGAGGGCGAAATGGAGGGGTGACAGGGGCGGGCCGAATGGTATGTTGCAAGTTGGGTTCCCAAACAAATGCTGGCATGCGAATTCCCTACATGCATTTTCTTGGCGGTGCGCTGGTCATAAGTTCGATTATCGGCAGCGCGGCGGACTGGCCGATGCGGGGGAGGGATAATTCACGAAACGCAGTCAGCGTGGAGACGGGTGCGCCGGTGCAGTGGCAGTTGGCCGCAAGGAACCGGCCGGCACAGAATATTTTCTGGTCCACGGAAATCGGGAGTTTCAACCTGGGTGACCCGGTGGTTGCGGATGGGCTGGTGTGGGTGGGGACGAATAATGATCATCCACGCGACCCGAAGCGGACGAATGATGCGAGTGTGTTGATGTGTTTTCGGGAGGCGGACGGGAAGTTTCTTTATCAACATGTGTCGGATCGATTGAAGGATGGCAACGTATTCGATTGGTGGAATTGCGGGCTGGCGTCGTCTCCGCTGGTGGAAGGGGATCGGCTCTGGTTTTGCAACAATCGCGGTGAAGTGATTTGCCTGGATATTGGAGCACTGCGCTCGGGAAAGGGCGAACCGCGCGAGGTTTGGAAGGTGGATTTGCGCAAGCAACTGGGTGTGTTTCTGCGGGTGCCGATGATCGCGAACCATGCGATCCATTGCTCGGTGGCCTCGTATCGCGATCTGATTTACGTGAATACGACGAATGCGCGGCAAATTGATGGGGGCGACAAAGTGCCGGCGCCGAACGCGCCAAGCCTGGTGTGTTTTCAGAAGCACACGGGCAAAGTGGTCTGGCAGGATAACTCGCCGGGGGACCGCATCTTTGACCTGCAACATGGCAGTCCGCTGGTGATCGAAGTGAAGGGGCGGACACAAGTCATCATGGGACAGGGCGATGGGTGGCTGCGTTCGTTCGATGCGTTGACGGGGAAGTTGATTTGGAAGTTCGACATCAATTTCAAGAAGGATCGGCATCCAAAGCGATGGGAGGGAGATTGGAATTATTTCATGGCGACGCCGGTGTTTTATGGCGGGCGGGTTTACATCGGAGGCGGACGGCATGTCGAATGGGGTGACGGGCCGGGGCGGTTGTGCTGCATCGACCCGACGAAGAGCGGGGATGTGAGTTCCGAGCTGGAAGATGGGCCGGGCCGGGGGAAGGCGAACCCGAACTCGGCGCTGGTGTGGGAGTATCTGGGCGAGGGCGAGGAGCGGATGGGCCGCATGCTGGCGAGTGTGGCCATTCATGACGACCTGGTCATCGCGCCGGACCGGCGCGGGATGATTCATTGTCTGGATGCGCGGACGGGGGCGAAGCAATGGACGCATGACACGCGGGCGAGCGTCTGGTGTTCGCCGTTGATTGCCGACGGGAAGGTGTATGTGGGCGACGAAGACGGAGACCTGGTAATTCTGAGACTGGCGCGACAGAAGGTGCGGGTGGCGGAACATAATCTATGGTCGCCCATTTATGCATCGCCGGTGTATGCGAACGGGGTGTTGTACGTGATGACCTCCACGCACGTGCATGCGATCCGGGCGGATGAGAGGTGAGGCACACCACAGTTTCTGAAAAATCGAAAGACGGAAATCAATCGAATGCCGTCAAGCGAGTGAGGGGGAAGGCAAAATCATTTTGGGGCAAAATCATGAGACGAGGGCAGAAAGATTAGGGGCAGAAAAATGAAGACGCTGGCAAGCGAAGTTCCAAGGATGATTTCGGGGTTTGAAAATCGGGGTGGATTGAGAAGACTGGCGGCATGTTATTGTTTCGGGAAAAGATACCAGCGGACTGGCTGCCGAAGGTGCTGGGCAATCTGCCGGCGGTGCTGGTGGACCACGCGCATCTGGAGCGGAAGGCGGCCACGACGGCGCTGAATCTGGAGAAGTATCGGGACCTCTTTCCCCGCGTGCAGGAGTTGAACGCGATCGCCATCGAGGAGTTGCAGCATTTTGATCTGGTGTTGAATCTGCTGCGGGCGCGGGGGATTCCGTTCAGCGACGCGAAGCGGAGTCCGTGGATCAGCGGGCTGATGCGGTCGGTGCGCAACGGGAACCGGCATCAGGCGATTGATCATTTGATCTGCTGCGCGCTCATCGAAGGGCGGAGCTGCGAGAAGTTTCAAATCCTGGCGAAGGAACTGGAATCCATCGACGCCGAGCTGGCGAAGTTTTATGCGAGCCTGGTGGAGTCGGAGGGGAATCATTACGCGACGTATATTTTGATGGCGCGGGGGATTGACGAGCGAGAGGCGGATGCGCGGCTGGAGTATTACCTGGATCTGGACGCGGAGTTGATGCGGGTGGCGAATCCGGAGGCGATGTTGCATTGAGCCGAGTTAAATGGGTTAAATGAGTTACATGAGTTGAATGGGGGAATTGAAATCCGAAACTCGAAGTCCGAATTCCGAAACAAATCCGAAGGTCGAAATTCAAAAGGAAGAAACGATGGGGCGGTTGCCGTGGCGACGCTGGTTTCCACAAGCTGAAGCTTGAACTCCAAACTGGGTAGGTTTGAGGCGTGTGGGTGGCGCTTTGGCGGTGGGGATAAGGGGTTGTTTTGGCGGGGGGCGGGAGGTATGGTATCGGACAAGTCCCAGGACATTTTTATGCAAACGCGATTCAGTTTCCCCATGGCTTTCACAGTGCTGGCGGCGGGGTTGCTGGCGACTCCCTTGTCCGGCGCGGAGACGATTTATTCGGGGCCGCAGGCGGGGGAGAAGACGACGGGGTTCAAGGTGATTGAAATCGGCGGCAACGCGGATGGGAAGGAGCGTGATCCGATTCAAGACAATGCGGGCGCGCCGACGGCAATGGTGTTTGTGCATGGGCTGGAGCGGTCGTTGTTGCCGTTGTTGCGGTTTGTGGACGATTACGGCGTCGAGCGCAAGGAGCGCATCAAGACGGAGATTATTTTTCTGGCGGCGGACCGGCTGGCGGGCGAGCAGCGGGTGCGGGCGGCGGCGGGTTCGCTGAAGTTGAAGGGGCGCGTGGGATTTTCGCCGGACGGCGCGGAGGGGCCGGGCAATTACGGGCTGAACAAGGATTGCCTGATGACGATCGTCACCGCGAAGGACAATCGGGCGGCGGCGAGTTTCGCGCTGGTGCAGCCGGGTATCGCCGATGCGCCGAAGGTGCTGGCGGCGCTGGCGAAGGTCTGCGGCGATGAGCAACCGCCGACGGTCGAGGCGCTGACGGCGAAGCAGCCCGGTTACGGGATGGCCAAGGGGCGGCCGATGGCCAAGGACATGAAGAAAGGCGAGGAGCGTCCCAAGGAAAATTTCCCGGGCGCCGCGCCCACGGATGCGAAGCTGATCGGGTTGCTGCGGGAATTCATCCGGCCGACGAATGATGATGCGACGGTGGACCGGGTGCTGGCGGACGTGAAGGCGTCTATCAAGGACGATGCGGATCTGACGAAGCAGGCAGTGGATGGCTGGACGCGGGTGTTGCATTTCGGGGACCGTTACGGGACGCCGTATGCGCGGAAGGTGGGCAGGGAGTTTCTCGACAAGTTGAAGGGGCCATGAACGCGGCCTGCAATTTTTTGAGGGTAAGCTTCGCGGGTGATATGGAGTCTCGTTCCCTCTCACCCCGGCCCTCTCCCTTGGGGAGAGGGAGGATCAGTTTCCGCGTTGAAAGCGAATCATGCGCAAGGCTTGCGGCAAACCCACCCCTGACCCCTCCCAGGAGGGGAACGGCGTTGGGTGATTGCGATGCGCAAGGGTACAACCACCACTCAGCCTTGGTCCCTTTCCACATGGGGAATCTGTCGTCCCTGCGGGGCTTTTGGTGTTCCAGATCCGCGAACCCAGCGATGAATCGCTGGGCTATTTTCGGGCGTCCCCTGCGGGACTGGGGCGTGATGACGGTTGTGTTATTGGTTGCGGCCTTGCCCGCCCACGCGGCCGAGCGGCTGGATTTTCGGACGCGCATTCTGCCGATTTTGACGAAGGCCGGGTGCAACGCGGGCGCGTGCCACGGCGCGGCGGTGGGGCAAGGGGGATTCAAGTTGAGCCTGCTGGGTTACGACCCGGTGCAGGACCATCTGAACATCACGCGCGAACTGGGCGGGCGGCGGGTGGATGTGGAGTCGCCGGGCGATAGTTTGTTGCTCCGCAAGCCGACGCGGCATTTGGACCACGAGGGCGGCCGGCGCATCAAGCGGGACTCGGAGGAGCATCGGATTTTGCAGCGCTGGATTGCGGCGGGCGCGCCGTATGGGCCGGCGGATTTGCGCGTGGCGCGGATTGTGGTCGAACCGGCGGACAGCCTGCTGCGGGAGACGAATCGCACGGTGCAGTTGCGCGTCACGGCGCATTTGAGCGACGGCACGCGGGAGGATGTGTCGGCGCGGGCGCTGTATTCCTCGAATGACGATGCAGTGGCAGAGGTGACGCCGGCGGGATTGGTGACGACACGCGACCGCGGACTGACGAGCATCATGGTGCGTTACAGCGGGCAGGCGGTGGCGGCGCGCGTGGCGGTGCCGTTCGGCAGCAAAGCGAAGGACGATTTTGCGCCGCGCAATTTTGTGGATGAAAAAGTGTTGACGGAATTGCGGCGATTGAAATTGCCGGCGTCGCCGTTGAGCGACGACAGCGAATTCCTGCGGCGCATGCACCTGGATTTGATTGGCCGGCTGCCGGACGCGGAACTGGCGCGAAGCTTTCTCCAGGAGCCGCCCTCGGAAGAAAAGCGGCGGCGGGTCATCGCAGCGTTGCTGGCGAGCGACGAGTTCGTGGATTTCTGGACGTTGAAACTGGGCGACTGGCTGCTGATCAATGCCAGGCGCGGCTCCGAGGCGTCGGCGCGCGTGTATCATGACTGGGTTCGCGCGCAGGTGGCGCGCAACCGGCCGTTCGACGAGTTCGCGCGGGAATTGATTCTGGCGCGGGGCGACATGACCCGCGTGGGGCCGGCCAATTATTTTGCGCTGGCCAACGACCCGCGCGATCTGGGCGAACATGTGGGGCGCATGTTCTTGGGCACGCAGATCGCCTGCGCCCGTTGTCATGCGCACCCGGCGGACCGCTGGACACAGGATGATTACTACGCATTCGCCGCGTACTTCGCGCGCGTGACGAAGTCGGGTGGCGCAGTGGAGATTGCGCCGCAAGGAGAGGTGGAGCATCCGAAGACGCAGAGGCCCGTGATGCCGCGTCCGCTGGGGGCGGCGGGGCAAGCGGGCGAGGCGGGCGACCGTCGCGTGGAACTGGCGGAATGGCTGGTGTCGCCCGACAACCCGCTGTTCGCGCGCAACGTGGTCAACCGCGTATGGAAACATCTGCTGGGGCGCGGGCTGGTGGAACCGGTGGACGATTTGCGGCCGACGAATCCGCCGGTGAACCCGGCCTTGATGAACGCGCTGGCCAATGATTTCGCGCGGAACGGGTTTGATTTACGGCGGCTCGTGCGGCTCATCGCGGAATCGCGGACGTACCAGCTTTCGTCGCGGGCGATTGACGGCAACCGGCGCGATGACCGGTTCTTTTCGCACGCGTATTTGAAACCGCTGCCGGCGCAGGTGCTGGCGGACGCCGTCGCGCAGGTGACGGGTGTGCCGGACCATTATCCCGATTACGCGGAAGGAACACGCGCGGTGCAACTGGTGGGCGCGCAGACGCCGTCGTATGCGCTGGATGTGCTGGGGCGTTGCGCGCGCGAGCAAAGTTGTGAGTCGCCGGGCCGGGCAGGGGGCGGGCTGGCGCAGGCGCTGCATTTGATCAACGGCTCGACCATCAACGACAAATTGCGTGGCGGGGCGTTGTCCCGATTGCTGGCGCGAGGATTGACGGACAGTGAATTGATTGACGAACTTTACTTGCGCACGCTCTCGCGTCCGGCGAGCGCGGCCGAGCGCGCCGAATGGGAGCCGATGCTGGCACGCGCGGCGGACAAGACTGAAATTGCGGAAGACCTGCTGTGGGCGTTGCTCAACTCGCGGGAATTCGCGTTCAACCATTGATGCTTATGAACCACCGCACCTCTTCTTCGTTGTTTCGTTGCGATGGCGTGTCGCGGCGCGATTTTCTGCACCTGGGCCTGCTGACGTCGTTCGGCCTGAGCGTGGCGGATTTATTCCGTTTGCAGGCAGGCGCGGCCGCGGGCAGGGCGCGCGCGAAGTCGTGCATCCTCATCTGGCTGGATGGCGGGCCGAGTCATTTGGATTCATTCGACCCGAAACCGGATGCGCCGAGCGAGGTGCGCAGCCAGTTCAAGAGCATTCCGACCGCGGTGCCGGGCGTGCACGTGTGCGAGCATCTGCCGTTGACGGCGAAGATGATGGGCGAGGTGGCGTTGATCCGTTCGCTCACGCATGAACTGGGCAATCACGATACGGGCACGCGATTTCTGCTCACGGGCCATCGGCCCACGCCGGCGCTGGAGTATCCGAGCCTGGGCAGTCTCGTCGCGCATGAAACGGGATTCGCGGCGGCGATTCCGCCGTACGTTGCGATTCCGGGCGATGCCGTGGGGGGCAATTCGAACGCCGCACGCGCGGGCTATCTGCCGGGCGCATTCTCGGCGTTCAACGTGGGGCCCGACCCGGCGCGTGTGCGGGACTTGAATCCGCCGGAAGGCGTGAGCTTCGCGCGCAGCGAGCGGCGTCGTGAAATGCTGGCGCGGATGGACGGCTTTTCACGCGAAGTGGAGGAAGGGACGCAGGCGCGCGACGCGTTTTATGAACAGGCGTATCGCCTGCTGGCGTCGAGCGAGGCGAAGTCGGCGTTTGATTTGAGCCGGGAGAAGGGCGGCACGCGCGAGCGCTACGGGCGCGGCAAACTCGGCACGGGTTGTCTGCTGGCGCGGCGCCTGGTGGAGGCGGGGTCGCGGTTCGTGACCGTGGTGGACACCGGCTGGGATACGCACGTGCAGATTTTTCGCGAATTGCCGGACTCGCGTTTTCCGGGAAGCGGCAAACTGCCGAGCCTGGACCGCGCGTTTTCGGCGCTGGTCACGGACTTGAAGGAGCGCGGGTTGTTGGAATCGACGCTCGTGGTGATGCTGGGCGAATTTGGCCGCACGCCGAAGTTGAACGCGGCGGGCGGACGCGATCATTGGCCGCGCGCGGGCTTCGTTTGCCTGGCGGGCGGCGGTGTGCAAGGCGGGCGGGTGATCGGCGCGACCGATGCGCATGGCGAGGTGCCGGCCGAGCGTCCGGTCAGCCCGCCGGACCTGGCGTTCACGTTGTTGACGCTGCTGGGTGTGGACCCGGCACGTGAGTTGACGACGCCCAGCGGAAGGCCGGTGAAGATTTTGAATGAGGGCGCATTTGTTTCGGAGTTGGTGTGAAAAACTTCAAGGTTCAAGACTCCAAACCATTGAACCCATGAGCCAAATCCTGCCATCAACGCGGGATAGGATTCTCCCTCTCCCCAAGGGAGAGGGCCGGGGTGAGGGGGAAGGGACCGTCATTCTACTCACGATTCCAAAACTTGGTTCATGCGGAGGGAGACGTCTGCGATCTCGCGGAGGGAGCTGTGCGTTTGGGCTCGTGCTGCTGCTGGCGCTGGTTTCAGGCGTTGATTTGGTGCGCGCCGCGCCAATCACTGCTCTGTCATTCAGCCCGGACGGCTCGACGCTGGCCAGCGTGTCGGGGAACAAGGTGGCGCTTCACGGTCCCAAATCCGGCGCGGTGAAAAAATCCCTGCCGGGCCAGTTCAAGCGGCTGACGACGCTGGCGTTCCAGCCCAAGGGCGTGTTGCTGGCGGTGGGCGGCGGGACGCCGGGCGAAAAGGGCGGCGTGCAGTTGCTGGATTGGCGGAAAGGGGAATGGCTGGGGTCGATAGCAACGAACAGCGATGTAGTGACGTGCGTTGCGTTCAACGGCGAGGGAAAATTACTGGCAGTCGCGAGTGCAGACCAAAGCGTGACGGTGTATCGCGTGGAGGGTGACGCGAAGCTGGCGGTGGCGTTTTCGTTGAGCGGGCATTCGGGCGCGGTGCAGGCGGTGGCGTTCAGTCCGGATGGAACCATTCTCTTGACCGCGAGCGTGGATCGGTCGCTCAAGGTTTGGTCGGTGGCGGACGGGAAATTGCTGCGCTCCTTCGGCCAGCACACGGACGCGGTGCAGGCGCTGGCGTTTCGGCCCATCGTCTCTGACCGGCCGGACGCGCCGGCGTATTGCGCCTCGGGCGGCGATGACCGGACGGTGCGTGTGTGGCAGCCGTCGATCGGTCGCATGGTGCGCATCGTGCGGCGGCATGAAGGGCCGGTGCTGGCGCTGGCATTCACGCCTGACGGGCGCGCGTTGTTTTCCGCGGGCAAGGAAGGAATCATCCGGCGCATTGACGCGGACAGTGACGAGGTGTTGGGCGCAAGGCGCGGTTCAGAGGATTGGATTTACAGCCTGGCGATTTCGCCGGATGGGAAGACACTGGCGACGGGAGATTGGGGAGGAAAGGTGAGTTGTCGGGTTTTAACGGGCGCGGATTTCGAGGACGAGAACGACGACGAGGACGAGCAGGATGGCGATCAAGGGAGAACTTGGACGCGATAGAAGCGCATGGCGCCGGTGCCGGCGGGGTCGGACAGTGGCGTCGTCGTGCCCGAGGCGGTGACAGGGGCGCCGATCGTCTGCCAGGAACTGCCGACGACCTGGTCGCGCGCGAAGAGTTGGTATTTCTTTCCCACCACACTCGCCACAGTGACGGTCGCGCCGGACTGGTTCTGCGTGACGCTGTCGATTTTCAGGATGGACGAGGCCAGCGTGGGATTGGTGCCGGCGATGTATTCGGAAAGGTTGTCGTGGGCGTCACCGTCAGGATTGGCATCGGATTTCGCGTCCGCGCCGGTGAACAGCGCGAAGTATTGCCGCTGGAAACGGTCGTCGAAGCCATCGAAATTATTGTCGGGCACAACGGGAAGGATTTCGAGGAAGCCGTTGGCGTAAGCGACTTCTGTGTTGCTGACGACGACGAGGCTGCGGAGGCCGGGCGCGGCGTTGCTGGCGACATTGATGACCACGGAGATGTTGGTGAGGCCGAATTTGCTGTCGAACGTAACCGTTCCCAAAGTGATACCGGTGCCGGTGACTTGGAGTGTGGCGTTGCTACCCGGGAGTTGCGGGCCGTAAACCCCGACGACCATATTGCTCTGGCCGGGATTCATGGTGATGGCGCTGTTGATGGAGCTGAAGGAATTGGGGTTTGATGTGGCCGGGCGTGTGCGACTGATCCAGAATTCGGGCGCGCCACCGGTCACCGCAATGTTGACGGTATTGGTTTCACCCGCGACGACCGACGCGGCTTGCGGCGCGGAGGGTTTGAAGTCAGTGACCGCGCCCGCGAAGGCCGAGCCAATGTCCGAGCCTTTCACCAGAAAGGAGCTGGCGCCCGAAGGATCAAGCGGAGCAGCGCGCACCTGGTAGCCGGTGCCCGGTGGCAGCGTGGGAAGAAAATAACCGCCGCCCGTGCGCGTCACCGTGCCCGCAATGACATTGCCATTGGCGTCCTCGACAACAACGATTGCGCCAAAGATGCCCGTGCTGTCGCGCGTGACGGTGCCTATTAGCCCGCCGACGTTGGTGTCGCTGGGATAATGGAAACGGGCAGCGGCGATTTCGTCGGAAGAGAGGCCGATTTGCGTGGACTTTATGCCCGTGGAACCGCGGGCCAGCATGGTGGCGCCGCCCACGGGCGAGTGTTCCAATCCGACGAGGTGGCCGATTTCGTGGAGCGTGACGCCTTCAACGAAATGGCCGGTGTTGTTGGAATCCGTGGAGTCGGTGAACCATCGATAGGGGCCACTTCCCGAGTCGTAGGCGGCATTGAGAACAATGTCACCCTCGGCGAGCGTGTTGTCGGCAAAAAAAGAAGTAAAAGTGACGCCAAGTGCGTTGAGGATGTTGGCTTGGCCGTTATTTACCATGGTAGTTCCCTTGACCCAAAACACAACATTGGTGTTATCCGACGTGTTGATGTCCACACCAGGGGCTACCAACCCCGCAAATTCAAACTTGAGGTGCGTGCCGGGGATGGACTGCCATTGGTCGAACGATGCGCGGACGGCGTTGATTTCGGCGGCGGTGTTGGTGGTGGAATAGGCGTCGGAGGCAATGTAATAGCGGACCGCGCGCGTGTCGGGATTGACGATGTTGGTGTGGACGAACTCCGGGATGTTGATGAGGTCCCAGCGCTGGACCTGGCCGCTCTCGTTCAGGTTGGACACGAAGGCGCGCCCGCCCAAGGCGCAGAACACGAGCAGGCCGAAGATGAGGCGCGCGAGCTTCATTGGCGGGCGGCCTGCACGCGGGCCTTGAGGTCGGAGAGTTTCAACCGCCAGTTGGACGGAACGCGCGGCGCGGAGGGAGCGACGCCTTTGCCGCCGGAAACGGCAGGTGGCGGACCGCCATGGAACAGATTGCGTGCGAACCGTTCGCCAGTTTGCGGGTCCTGCCAGACATCGAACTTGCCTTGCGCCAGACCAAGGATGACGCCTTCACCGCGTTGATTCAGCACAAGGAAGGCAACGACTTCCTCGCCCACGCGAAATTCCGCCTGGCCCGAGACGGCGACGCGTTCCTCGCCCAGCACGCCGCCGGATTGGACAATGGTGAAGACGTTGGTTGGCACGGCGCCCTTCCAGGCCTCGGCGACCTGGAACTGGATGCGCGTGCAGATGCGTCCGGTGTCATCGCGCAGGCAGGTTTTGCTCTGTACCGTGCCGCGCAGAATGAGTTGCGACCGGGCCGCGAGGTCCTCGATGTTCAACGGAATGAACTGCGTGGCGCGGACGGATGGAATGAGCAGGAGGGCCACCAGCAACCCGATGGCGAAACGGCAGCGCTTCATGATGGCGAACGTCAACAAGTTCAAGAAACAGCATAGCGCAAGAAGGGGCGGAAATGAAGTCGAAATGTGGGGGAATGGGCCGGGCAGGGGACAGACGCGAGGGGTGTAGTTTAATGTGGATCTTGATCGTCGCGCCAGGTTGGACCACCCCTCACCCTCGGTCCCTCTCCCCGTTGAGGGGAGAGGGAAGCGTCGTCGCGCGCCTTTGATGCCTTAACTCGTGTAACCACTTCCCAATCGCACCCCGGACGCGAGGACGTGGACGAATGCGCCTTTCCTATTTTGACGACACATCCTAGACTCGCGCGCATGTCCTGGAAGGTTTTGATGACGGCGATGCCGATGGGTGTGGTGGGCCGCACGGCGGTGGAGCAATTGCGCCACGCGGGCTGCGAGGTCGTGGATGGCGCGGGGGCCGGGCCGGTGCCGGAAGCGAAACTGATGCCCATGCTGGAGGGCGTGGATGCGGTCATCGCCGGGATGGAACCTTACAATGCGAAGGTGCTGGCCGCGCCGCAAAGCGCGCGCTTGAAAATCATTTCGCGCTGGGGCGTGGGGTTTGATGCGATTGATCTGTCGGCCGCGACGAAGCATGGGGTGGTGGTGGCGAACACGCCGGGGTTGTTGAACGAGGCGGTGGCGGATTACACCTTTGCGTTGTTGCTGGCGCTGGCGCGGCGCGTGCACGAGGGGCATGTCATCATGCGGCAGGGAGAGTGGAAGGCGACGTGGGGCAGCGATGTGGCGGGCAAGACGCTGGGCATCCTCGGGTGCGGGCGCATCGGACAGGCCGTGGCGCGGCGCGCGGCGGGGTTCGATTTGCGGCTGATTGGTTACGACGTGGCGCCGAACGCCGATGCACATAAGATGGGTGTGGAATTTGTGTCGCTCGATGAACTGCTGGCGGAGAGTGATTTCCTGTGTTTGCACGCCGCGTTGACGCCGGAGAATCGCGGGCTGATTGGCGAGGCGCAGTTGCGTCGCATGAAGCGCACGGCGTATCTGGTCAACACCGCGCGCGGAGCGCTGGTGGATGAAAATGCGCTGGTGCGCGCGCTCACGGAAGGGTGGATTGCCGGCGCGGCGCTGGACGCGTTCACAGTGGAACCGCTGGCGAAGGAGCACCCGCTGCGCAGCGCGCCGAATGTGTTGCTGACGCCGCACCAGGCATCGTATGGATTCGACACGGGCGCGATGGTGAGCGCGGCGGCGGCCGGCGCGGTGCTGGATTTGCTGGCGGGGAAACGGCCGAAGTCGGTGTTGAATGGGGACGTGTGGGAGCGAAGAAAGGCCAAATGACGAATGGCGAAAGAAATCCGAAGGATCGAAGTTAAATGGTTAAATAGGTTAAATCGGTTGAATGAGGAACGAAGAGGAAAGGGTTGATGAAGAAAAATCATGTGCGGGCGAAATTGAAGCGGGGCGAGGCGAGCATCGGGACGTGGCTGGTGCTGCCGGACCCGACGGCGGCGCAATTGATGGCGGGCACGGGGTTCGACTGGTTGACGGTCGAGATGGAACACACGCCGACAACGGTGGACATCGCGGCGCGGAGTTTCGCCATAGTGGCGGCGCACGGTTGTTGCCCGCTGGCGCGCGTGCCGATCAATTCGGTCGAGAACATCAAGCGCGTGCTGGATACGGGCGCGTGGGGTATCATCGTGCCGCTGGTCAATTCACGCGAGGAAGCACAGGCCGTGGTGGATGCGGCGCGCTACCGGCCGATTGGCAAGCGCACGATTGGCGGGCAGTTGAACGCGTCGAATTACGGCACGGACACGGGCACGTATTTTGAGAAAGCGAACGATGAAATTCTCGTGGTGGTGATGGCTGAGCACGTGAAGGCGATCGAGGCGATTGATGACATCGTGCGCGTGCCGGGCATCGACGTGGTGTTCATCGGGCCCAACGATCTGCATAATTCCATGGGCAAGAAGCCGGTGTTCGACAGCGACGACAAAGAGTTTAACGACGCCGTGGCGAGCGTGTTGAAGGCGGCGAAGGCGGCAGGCATCGCGGCGGGGATTCACGTGGTGAATGTCGAACAGGCGAAGCGGCGCATCGCCGAGGGCTTTCAGTTCATCGCCATTGGCAGCGAGGCGGGCTTGATGCTGGCGAAGGCGAGCGAGATTGTGAAGGGATTGGGGTTGAGCAGTGCGGGGGCGGCGGTGAAATATTGAACGAGTTAAATGGATTAAATGAGTTACATGAGTTTAATGGGGAAAAATTCGAGGTAATGAAAATTGTCGTGCTGGATGGACACACGTTGAATCCCGGGGATTTGAGTTGGGATGAGTTGAAATCGCTGGGGGAGTGCGTGATCTATGAGCGGACGCCGACGGAGCAGGTGGTGGCGCGGGCGGCGGGGGCGGAGATTGTCCTCACGAACAAGACGATTGTGAACCGCGAGGCCATCCTGGCGTTGCGGCATCTGCGGTGGATTGGCGTGCTGGCGACGGGCTACAACATCGTGGATGTGGAGGCGGCGCGCGAGCGGGGAATTCCCGTGGCGAACGTGCCGAATTACGGGACGCGGTCGGTCGCGCAAATGACGCTGGCGCTGCTGCTGGAATTGACGCAGCACGTGGGGCACCACGCGCAAACGGTGCGTGAGGGACGCTGGAATCGGAGCCCGCATTTTTGCTACTGGGATCACCCGCTGGTGGAACTGGATGGCCTGACGCTCGGCATCGTGGGCGCGGGCCGCATCGGGCGGGCGGTGGCGGATTTGGGACGCGCGTTTGGGATGAAGGTGATGGGTTACAGCCGAAGCCGCCCGGGCGTGGTGGACGGCATCGAGTATGTGGATTTGGAAAAGCTGTTTCGCGCGAGCGATGTGGTGAGCCTGCATTGCCCGCTGACGCCGGAAACGAAGCACATTGTCAACGCGCAACGATTGAGCTGGATGAAGACGACGGCGTTTCTGCTGAACACCAGCCGCGGGCCGTTGATTGACGAGGCGGCGCTGGCGTTCGCGCTAAACGAGGGGCGGATTGCCGGCGCGGGACTGGACGTGCTGGCCGTGGAGCCGCCCGTGGCGGACAATCCGTTGATTGGCGCGAAGAATTGTCTCATAACACCGCACATCGCGTGGGCGACGAAATCGGCGCGTTCGCGGTTGTTGAATACGGCGGTGGACAATTTGAAAGTGTTTCTGGCGGGGAAGGCGCGGAATGTGGTGAATGGGGCGTGATGCGTGATGCGTGATGCGTGATGCGTCTGAGGGAGAGGGCGCCCGCTGAAAACGGGGTCAAAGAGAAATAAAAACGCCCGGTCTTTCGACCGGGCGCGCGTCAATCGCAAATCGTCACTCCCTAGTGGCAGCCGCAACCGGAATTGCCGCAGCACGAGCCGTCGCTGAGGTCGTCTTCGGTGGGCATGCGACCGAGTTCGAAGGTCTTGGAGACGCGCTTGTAAATCGAGTCCTGGATGGCGCCCATCTCTTTCTGGGCATCAAGGAAGGCGACGACAACCGAGTTGGCGAGCAACTGATCGCGGTGCTTCTCGAAGTCGGAGATTTCGTCGTCGCTGAGGGGCATGCCCATCTGCTGTTTCTGCTGGAGCATCTGGCCCTTGACGTTGAGCGTGTCATAAAGCCCGCGCGCCGCGTCGTCCGCGAGGAAGGCTTCGATGCGCGACCGGATTCCCTGGAACTCGGGGAGGTCAACGATCGTCTGGCACAGTTCGCGCGTTTTGACGGCGACTGTGGATTCTTCGGTGGTGATGGCGGACATATAACGGCTTTCTTTAGTTTGTTTGCATTGCGGGCGCATCAACGCGTCCGAACCACAATAGACCATAATGCCCAGGGGAAAGCAACCGGGGAAAGTATTGCCGATTGGCGAGCAGGTCGCGACCGGCTGCCTATTGGATGTGGAGGGGAAATTTCGGGGCTAGCTTCGAACGGCGCATTTTGCCGACTGGGCCAAAGAACTCCATCCGCCCGGTTTCGTGGCAAAGCCAGTATTCGCGCGCGCCAGCGCCGAGATACAGGGATTTCTTAGTCAGCAGTTCCGCCCGTGAGTTGCCGGGAGAAGTGACCTCGACGCAAATCTCGGGCGCGGTGGAGCAACTGAATTCGTCCCTCACTTTGGCAAAGTGTTCCTTGGTCAGCCAGGCAACGTCTGCCTCTTTCGTGCCATCGGTGGTTTCGACACCGCATTCGACGATGACTTCGCCGTCAGGAAGGTGTTGGCGCAACAGTTCGCCGATTCGAAATGCGAGGTACCCGTGGGAATTCCTTGTCGGACTCGTGATGATTTGTCCCCGTCCGTTCAACTCGACCTTGAACGGCAAGTCTTGAAACCGCCGGTCAACACACAGTTCCTTCCATGTCATAACGTGAAGATAGCAAATGCCGCGCTTTTGCCAAGGTTCGGTTCACGGGGCGTCGTGCAATTCGCCCAAGGCTCGCTTTTTCTCCGGCAGGATGAAGCGCAGCTTGATATAGACGGAGCCGAATCCGTCGGTTTCGCGCTGGCCGAGGAATTCGCGGGTGCGGAAGATGTAGGCGTAGCCGGCCTCCAGCCAGTTGCACGTGAGCACGAAGCCGGCCTTGAGGTCGGCGGCCAGGGGCTTGCGCTCGACGCTCTGGCTGGCGTGGAAAAGGTTGCCGTCCATAAAGGTGGAGTAGGCGACGGCGCGGCCTTCGGCGGCGCCATACACATAGAAGCCGAGATTGTTGGCGCGCGAGGGAGAGCGGCCGTTGGAGGTGATGGAGAGGGAGTCGATGTGTTGCACGCCGAAGTCGTAGGGGAGGTTGTAGCCGGCACGCACGGCGCCGCCGGCGCGCACAGCCGTTTGAATGTTGCCCAATGCGAGTCCGGCGGAGGGAATGGTGTCGAAGGCCCATTTGTCCGTGCCCCAGCGGCGCAGCCAGAGGCGCTGGTATTTGAGATGCAGGCCCGGCTCGGTGGTGAGTTGATGAGCCCAGCCTTGCGGCTGGTCGAAGCCGCGGATTTCGTGGACCCAGCTTTGGGCCTCATCGCCGAAGGCCTGCGGGCCAACGATGCCGACATCGAGCTGGAGAGCGTCGAGCGCGCGCCAGTTTTCGCTGATGGAACCGCGACGATGCAACGCGAGTCCAACATAGAGCCAGCCGGCGTAAGGACGTTCGCCGAGCGACGGCGTGTGGGTGCTGATGTCCGAGGGAGTGTAGATGTTCTGGCCGATGACGGCGCCGAAGCGCCAGGCCCTGGGAGTGAGACCGCCCCACGCCGGGAGCCAGTCCATGGCTTTGGCGGTCCAGTTGGTGTCGCCTTTGTCGGCGGACATGTAACTGAACTGGATGCCTTGGGTGTAGTGGCGGTCGGTTTTCAGGAAGAGGTCGTTTTCTTCGAGAAACGTCAGGCCGGGACCGAGGTCGTAGTCGTCCAGCGGGTGGCCTGCATTGGCGGTGAAGACGCCGAGGGTTGCGATGAAAAGGAAACGAATAATTGTCCCGGCGAGATGCCCTGCCATTTGCACGCGGCATCTAATGGCGCAAGATGAGGCGGGAGTCAATCTCTGCATTGGCGGCCCCATCGGCATGCCCGACCCGCCGACGGACCGCGCGACTCCAGTCGCGCTTACGATCTGGCACGCCGGGCAGGGGAAGAATTCCGCCCGAACCGGCTTGCTCCGTCGTAAGCGGGCAGAATGCCCGCGATCCGGAAGCCTTCAGTGCGGCACTTGACACATCTATCACTTCATGGCACACTGCTTCCATGCGCCAGGGAGCGCCCCCGACCGGGACGGGTCGGCCACCCGCCATCCGTCAGCGCACCCCCGCGCCCACGCATTACGAACCTCACTGGCGAAGGCAAGTCTCCCGGATGCTTCGCCAACCCACGATCGTTCCCCTGGGAGGGGCAGGGGCGGAGCGTATCCTCAAACGCATGGCCCGTTTCAGCGCCGCTTATCGGGCGTTGGGGAAGTGCCCACCTTGTCCCACATCGTCTCACCTCTGCTCATCTATAAAAAATTCGCGCCATGAACCCGGACTCCAGCCCGTCCTTTGAACCGTGCAAAAATGTTCTTCGCACCGCCTTCGAGGTTATTCGAGCCTATTCGAGGTTATTCGACGCTATTCGAGGCTATTCGAGGCTATTCGCGCTTATCGGGGGGGGAGGGGGCATCCGTCTTGTCTGAGATTCCAAACCAGGAGACGGCGAACGGCGCTTGCCAGCCTCGGGCGCATGACACTGCCCCGGGGCGCCGCCTTCAGGCCGCTTCAGCGCGAGAGCGGACCGGGGCGGAACCCTTGGCCCGCGGGCGGGCGGACAGTGAAGCGCGGCGTCAACGCCGCGCCCCGGCCAGGTTGTGCTTCGGGGGCAGTGTCCGCCCCAAGCCTTCCTCAAGAAATTTCGCATTGAAAAGCGCGGTGTTTCCCGCAACATCGCCGCTCCCTGGCCCGGATGGGCCGCGACTGGATTCATGAAACGGACGCATCATTGCAACGAATTACGCCCGGCACACATCGGGCAGACGGTGACTTTGGCGGGTTGGGTTCACTCACGCCGCGATCTGGGCGGGGTCATTTTCCTCGATATCCGCGACCGCGAGGGGCGCACGCAGACGGTGTTCGATCCGTCGGATTTGCCGGCGGAGGTGTTCGAGGCGGCGTCGAAGTTGCACAGCGAGTCGGTGGTGCAGGTGACCGGCAAGGTGCGCCAGCGTCCGGCGGGCACGCTGAATCCGAAAATTGTCACGGGCGAAGTCGAATTGCTCGTGAAGGAATTGACGGTGTTGAATCACGCGGATGTGCTGCCGTTCCCGGTGGACGATCCGGAGGTGGCGAGCAAGGTGAACGAGGAGTTGCGGTTGAAATATCGCTATCTCGATTTGCGGCGTCCGGAGATGTCGCGCAACCTGCGGCTGCGGTCGAAGGTGGCGACAGCGACGCGCATTTTCATGGATGAGCAGGGGTTCCTCGAGGTCGAGACGCCGGTGTTGTTCAAGTCCACGCCGGAGGGCGCGCGCGAGTTTCTGGTGCCGAACCGGCGCGATCCGGGCACGGCGTACGCGCTGCCGCAATCGCCGCAGCAGTTCAAGCAGATCCTGATGGTGGCGGGCGTGGAGCGGTATTACCAGATTGCGCGTTGTTTCCGCGACGAAGACCAGCGGGCGGACCGGCAGTTGGAATTCACGCAGCTCGACATCGAGATGTCGTTCATCGAACGCGAGGACATTTACGCGCTCATCGAGGGCCTGTTGAAGCGCGTGTGGAAGACGGCGTTGGGCATGGACATTGTCACGCCGTTCAAGCGCCTGAGTTTTCAAGAGGCGATGAACCGGTTCGGCATCGACAAGCCGGATGCGCGGTTCGGGATGGAACTGGTGGACTTGACGGACGATTTCCGCAGCAGCGCGTTCAAGGTGTTCAGCGGCGCGGTGGCCAACGGCGGCGTGGTGAAGGCGCTCAACGCCAAGGGGCTCGCCTGCGCGACGCAGGGCCAGATCGAGACGATGACCGAGTACGCCAAGAGCTTCGGCGCGAAGGGGCTGGCGTTCATCAAGGTGGAGAACGGCGAATGGAAATCGCCCATCGTGAAGTTTTTCAGCGACGCGGAGAAGAACGCGTTGAAGACGAAGCTGGCGATCGAGGAAGGCGACTTGATTCTGTTCGCGGCGGACCAGTGGCTGAACGCGTGCGAGATTCTGGGCAAGATCCGTTTGTATTGCGCGGACGTGCTGAAAGGGCAGGGGAAGCTGACAATCGATCCGGCGCACTTCGAGTTCTTGTGGGTGGTGGATTTCCCGCTGTTGAGCTTCGACAAGGAGCAGAACCGGTGGTATTCGAGCCATCACCCGTTCACCGCGCCGGTGGCGGAGGACATTCCGTTTTTGAAAACCGACCCGAAGAAGGTGCGCGGCCAGCATTACGACATCGTGGTGAACGGTGTCGAACTGGGCGGCGGGTCGATTCGTATTCATCAGCCGGACGTGCAGAAGACGGTGTTCGAGGAAGTGCTGCAAATCTCGGCGGAGGAAACGAAGCTGCGTTTCGGTTACATGCTCGAGGCGTTTCGTTACGGCGCGCCGCCGCATGGCGGGATTGCGCTGGGCTTCGACCGGTTGTGCGCGATTTTGTGCAACACGCCGAGCATCCGCGACGTGATTGCGTTTCCGAAGACGGCCAAGGGCGTGTGTTTGATGACCGATTCGCCCGGGCCGATGGAGCCGAAGCAGTTGCGCGACCTGCACCTGGAATTGAAGGCGAAAAAGCAGCAGTAGGCCCCGTTGCTTGAGGTGCATCCCTTGTGTATGTTGGAACGCCCCTAAGGCATTTTGAGTCGTTGACATGAGCAAAGAAGCGAAAACTGACAAGACAACCACCGACAGCCCAGCAGCCGGCGTGGCGGAACCCCCGACGTCCAGCGCGCCGGCGCCCGAAATCAAACCGTTGACCGCCGAACAAATTGAAGAATTGAAAACCAACGCCGCCAAAGCCACCGAGAACTGGGACAAATATGTCCGCGCGGTCGCCGAACTCGACAACTACAAGAAGCGCGCGGCACGCGAGCGTTCAGACGCCGTCCGGTTCGCGAACGAAGGTTTGCTGGAGAAGTTGGTGCCGGTGATCGACAATTTTGAAATGGCGCTGGCGGCAGCCAAGAATGGCGACGCGTCGGCGGCCGCGTCATTGCAAACGGGCATTACGATGATTCAAAGCCAGCTCAAGAGCGTGCTGGCGGACGCGGGGTTGGAGGAGATTGACGCGGCGGGCAAGCCGTTTGATCCGAATTTTCACGAGGCGGTGTCACAACAGGAGTCGGCGGACGTGCCGGAAGGGCACGTGCTGCAGCAGTTGCGCAAGGGTTACAAACTCAAAGAGCGATTGATCCGTCCGGCGACGGTGATTGTGGCGAAGAAACCCGCAACGGGTTGATATGGCCAAGCGCGATTATTACGAAGTTCTGGGAGTGGAACGGAACGCCAGCGCCGATGACCTCAAAAAGGCGTATCGCAAGCTCGCCGTCAAATATCACCCGGACAAAAATCCTGGCGACAAACACGCCGAGGAAAAGTTCAAGGAACTCGGCGAAGCCTACGAGGCGTTGAGCGACCCGCAAAAGCGCGCGGCGTATGATCAATACGGCCACGCGGCGTTTGATCCGCGGGCGCGCGCGGGCGCGGGTGGATTCCGCGGGGGCGGCGGGTTTCATGATCCGTTCGACATCTTCCGCGAGGTGTTCGGCGGCGGCGCGGGCGGGAGCATCTTCGAGGAATTTTTCGGCGGCGAACGGCGCGACCCAACGGGGCCGCAGCGCGGGTCGGACCTGCGTTACGACCTGGAGATTTCGTTCGAGGAGGCGGCGCTGGGCTGTGAGAAGGAGATTTCCGTCAACAAGCTGGAGGCGTGCGCGACGTGTCACGGGACCGGCGCGGAGGCGGGTTCCAAGATGCGCACGTGCTCAATGTGCAACGGCCACGGCCAGGTGCTGACGGTGCGGGGAATTTTTCGCGTGGCGCAGACGTGTCCGCAATGCGAAGGGGCGGGGCGCGTCATCGAAAAGCCGTGCAAGACCTGTCATGGCGCGGGGCGCAAGGAAAAGACTTCGACGGTGAAGCTGAAGATCCCGGCGGGCGTGGACCACGGCGTGCGCCTGCGTTCCTCGGGCAATGGCGAGGCCGGTGTGCGCGGCGGGCCGCCGGGCGATTTGCATGTGGTGCTGCACGTGAAGGAACACGACATCTTCGAGCGCGACGGCGACGATCTTTTGTGCGAAGTGCCGATCAGCTTTGTGCAGGCGACGCTGGGCGCCGAGCTGGAAGTGCCCACGCTGGGCGGCAAGGCGCAAATCAAGATACCGGCCGGCACGCAGACGGGCACGGTGTTCCGCTTGAAGGGCAAGGGGGTGAAAAACGTGCAGGGGTACGGCTGGGGCGACCTGCATGTGCGCGTGACGGTGGAAGTGCCGACGAAACTAAACGCGGCCCAGCGCGCGAAGCTCGAAGAGTTCGCCGGGTTGTGCGACGAGAACGTGAACCCGAAATCGAAGAGCTTTTTCGAAACGGCGAAGAGTTTTTTCAGTTCATAAGGGTCAGAAAGGGCAGGAGACATCATGCATCGATTTTATGTGCCGTCGGCGTCGCATCATCAGGAACTGACCTTGCCGGAGCGCGAGGCGCATCACGCGGTGAACGTGCTGCGCATCAAGGAGGGCGAGCGCGTGGTCGTGCTGGACGGCGCGGGCCACGAGATCATGTGCCAGGTGCGTTCGTGCGAGCGCGGCGAAGTCGTGCTGAAAGTCACGCAGCGCCATGCCATCGCGCCGCTGCCCTACGAACTGACGCTGCTCCAGGCCATCACCAAGGGCAAGACGATGGACCTCATCATTCAGAAGGCGACCGAACTGGGCGCGCATCGCATCGTCCCGATTTTATCCGAGCGCACCGTGGCGCAGGTCGATGCCGAGCGCGCGGAGCACAAGATTGAAAAATGGGAGGCCACGGCCATCGAAGCCATCAAACAATGCGGCTCCGCGTGGCTGCCCAAGATTGAAACGCCGATGTCCACGAAGGATTTTCTCGCGCGCGGTGAACGGTTTGACCTGCCGTTGATCGCGACGTTGCAGGCGGACAGCCGCCATCCGCGCGAACACTTCGAGACTTACCACGCGGAACGCAGCCGCCGGCCAAAGACAATCGGCGTGTGGGTTGGGCCGGAAGGGGATTACACACCCGCGGAGATCAACGCCATTCGCGGCAGCGGCGCGCTGCCCATCACGCTGGGGCAATTGATTCTGCGCAGCGAGACGGCGGCGATCTACTGTCTCTCGGTGCTCAATTACGAAATGCAGTCGCCGCAGGCGAAGTGACGCGTCAACCCTTCGGCGCGTTGGTGAGCTTCTGAAATTCCGGCGTGGGCCGCAGCATGTTGAAACGCGCGTCGGATGACACATTGATGCGCAGGTTTCGCTGATTGGTATCCTGCTTGAAGCGCCGGTCGCTGAAGTGCAGCGCGTTGCTGAGCGACTGAAGCGAATTGGTATTCTTGCGCATCGTGGCCTGGATGGCGGCGAGGTCGTACCACGCCTCCGGACTTTCCGGCAGCACTTGCACGAGACGCAACAGCGCCTTTTCCAATCGCGGCACGTCTTGCAACCGCGCATAGGCCTCCGCCGCGACGGACAACGAGTTGTAATCCGCGTTGGGGCTTTCCACCATCGAATCGAGGATCGCGAAGACTTCCTTGTGTTTGCCTGCCTGGAGGTAAGCCGACACCAGACTGACCGCGGCTTGCAGATTGGTCGGCTGCGCTTTGAACTGTGCCTCCAACGCCGCCAGACTGGCCGCGGGCGGCGCGGTGGCCACGGTGGGTGGCAACGCCGGGGCCGCCTGGGTTTGCGCGCCCTGCTGGTTGCGCATGTTTTTCAACGTGTCCACCAGGCCGCTGAGATTTTCATTCTCCGGGTCAAACTTCTGCGCCGTGGTCGCAATGAGAATCGCATCCTCCAGCCGGTTGCGATGCTGCTGGTGCAACCCGAGCAGCAGATTGACATAACGGAACACCGCCTCGGGACTGTAGGGGCAGAACGCAAACGATTGCTTGTACGCGAACTCCGCTTCACGCACCATGCGCGCCTGTTCCTTGTTCAACCGCTCCAGTTCCGGGAGCAGCTTCTGCTGCTCCGTCGGCGGCTTGCTGTGAATCTCCTGCATCCTGGTGCTGCACTGGTTGATGCGCCAGCCGTACACACCCGCGATCGCGCTCCGCAACTTCGAAAACGCCTTCTGGCCGTTCTCGTCACGGACGAATTTCGGGTCGCCCTGGAACCCCGTGAAATCGCGCCGTCCATACAGCCGGTCGGCGAAATCGCAGATGTCCTTCACCGGCGTGTCGTATGTGATCCAATTGCCGATCAATCGTTCGGAAAACTTGCTCCAGAACGCGTGGTCCTTGGCCAGGATGTCCTCCGTCAATTCCGGTAACGGCTCGCGGTTGATCTTCATGATGATGCCGTAGGGCGTCAGGTGCGGATACATCCAGTCCAACGGGAAGCTTTCCTCCACGTAGAATTCGTGCTGCGGGTTTTTCTCGAACATGATCCGCGTGATGATCGCGTTGATCGCCATCACCGCCACCTGCCCGCTGACCGACAGCCGGTTGCCCTCCACGCGCACATCCTCGCCGGGGCGCAACTGCCCGATGGCGCGCCGGCGTTGCACGTCCTGCACATATTCCTCGAAAGCGATGGAGGAATCCTCCACCGAAGCGGTTTTGATTTCGAGGTCGGGATAAACGCCGCCCTTGCTCTTTTCGATTTCCTTCGGATAAGCCTCTTCCAGCAACAGGCGGTTCAACCGGATGCGCGTGTGGCTCCTGGGGTCCTGCGCGATGAACCGCCGCGTCCGCTCGGTCAATGCCACCTCGGCAAACCGGTTCGTCGTGAAAACAAGCTCCTTCTCCAGCAACACGTTCAAATCTGCCGCCAGCGCGCGGCGCAACGCCTTCTCATCGTTGCCGCCCAGCAATTCCACCGTCTTGGGCGACAGGTTCTCCTTGAGATACTGGCTGACTCCCGCTGGCGCGCCGCCGCTCTTGAGCTTGGCCGCCAGCGAGGTTAGGTCCGTGAAATGTTCCGGCCGGAAGAACGATGTCCCGGCGCGGCGTTTCTTTTCGATCTTGTCACCCAGCTCGAGAAACGGTTTGTCCAGTACCTTGAAGGCCAGTTGGGCAAAAACATTCGTTTCCTTGTTGGATTGCTTCTCCTTGCCGCTGCGGAGCAATTCCTGAAAAAACGGCGGGTCAATTTGCGCGCTGCGATTGTAATGCGCGCGGATGTAATTCAGATACGTCCCGTCCGCCAGCGCGTTCTGCGTGATCAGATACACATCGCGCCGGTCGAAGTCCGGGTCGCGCCGATACTTCGCGTCGATGAAGCTTTCGCAGAAAATCATGTAGGTCGGGTTGAACCGCCCCGGATCCGTTCCCCCGTACAACACCGCGTCCCGCGCCATCGGCGGATAGATGTCAAACGGCGGCGTAAACATGTCATGCCCGAACCAGAACCCAAACAGGTGTCCCCGCTGCTCGTTGTCCGACCAATGCGTCAGGATCGAATGCGCCGGCATCACCAGGTAAATCGACATCAAAAACCAGAATTGCAGCTTCGCCCGCCAGAGCGTGAACAAAACCACCGTCACAAATCCCAGCGCCAGCCCGAACACCGCCGTGAACTGCGCCAGCGCAAACTGGCTCTCCAGGCTCGCCAGCGCGTACAACGCCACCCCGGTCGCCGCCGCCGCGCCGCCCAGCGCCCAACGCCGGAAATCCTGGTAGTTCGTCAGTAACACCGCCGCCGTCAGCGCCAGCCCGTAGCCGATGAACATCGAGATCACCACGTGCGACGACGTGAAGAACACCCGGTTCAGGTTCAGGCTCTGTTTGTCCGGCGCCGGATTGAGCAATATCAACAGGATCACCGCCAGGCAGAAATAGATCCCGGTCAGCCCGCTCAACCACGCCCGCTCCCGCTTCTGCATGAACGGAAAAAACGCGAACGGCACCAGCCCCATCGCCAGATACACCGCGTTGAATTCCTCCACCGCGCCCTGCACGTAGAAGCCGACCTGCTTGGCGAACCGCACCGGTTCCTTCAGGAAGTTCGATGGGTTGGCTTT
>JBFMBT010000046.1:0-28160 GCA_040754875.1 Verrucomicrobiota bacterium
GAAAGCGCGCACCACGGCCCAGAAGAACTCCTGTATCGCCAACCTCAAGCAGATTGACGGCGCGGTGCAGCAGTGGGCGCTGGAAAACAAGAAGTCCAGCACCGACACCGTCGGTTTGACGGACGCGGCGGCCTACCTGAAGGGCGGCACCTCTCCGACCTGCCCGGCAGGCGGCACCTATGCCACCACGACGGTCTCCTCCTCGCCGACCTGCACGGTCTCAGGGCATACATTGTAATTTTCCTTCCTGCCCTCTCATCGAAAAGGCCCGCAGCGAAAGCTTCGGGCCTTTTCGTTTGGTGTCGCCCAAAGTGGTTCTTACTGGTTGCGAAGACGGAAAAACACCGGGGTGGAGGGCGAAAGGGTCACGAAGTTCTGGCCGCCGCGGACGCTGGGCGCAATCAGGACTGGCGACCAGTTGGCCGCCGGGCCAATCGCAGCCGACGTTTCCAACGAAAATCCCGTGTTGGCCAGGGACCACTGAAGGATCACGTCCGAGCCCGAGCGCTGGATTTGCAGGCCGGGGCCGATAAAGGAAAAGCGCTGGATGCGCCAGTTGCCCGGGTCGGCGACAAAAACATCGCCTTGTCCGTTGGGGACGATGGCAGACGGGCCCGCAAACTGGGAGTCGAGTGTTCCGGCCTGGCCCCATTGGCCAAGAAAATTTCCGCTGGCGTCAAACCATTGCACCCGGTTGTTCCCCTGGTCCGTGACGAACACGCGCCCCAAGGAATCAACCTCGACATCGGTGGGACGATTGAATTGGCCGGCAGCCGACCCGAACGCACCCCACTGGCGGATGAAGAACCCGTTGGCCTGGTATTTCTGGATGCGGTGGTTCAAGGTGTCGGCGGCATAGACCGCGCCGGAACTGTCCACGGCCAGGCCGCTGAGCCCATCGAACTGGCCCGGGCCGGCGCCACTGCTGCCCCACGCCAAAAGCAGTGCGCCCTGGTCCGTGAACTTCTGCACGCGCGAACTGCTGCCCACATAAATGTTGCCGAGGCCGTCCAAGGCGAGGGCGACCGGAAACGAAACACTCCACTGGCGCAAAAACGCGCCGCCGGGGGCAAACACCTGGACGCGCGAATTGCCGGTGTCGGCGATGAAGAAATTGCCGGCAGCGTCGATGACAATGCCGGCCGGCGCGTTGAACTGTCCGGCAGCAGCGCCTTTGTCACCCCACCGCGCCAGCAACCGTCCTTGCGGGTCGAATTGCTGGATTCGATGCGTGCCGGTTTCGGTGATGTAAATGTGGCCCGCGGCGTCCGTGGAAATCCCACTGACGCCGCTGATGACGGCGCCTCCCGAACTTTCGCGGCCCCACTCCAACTGATGCTGGCCCGTGCCCGTGAATTTCTGGACGCGCTGGTTAAAGCGATCACACACAAAAACACTGCCATCGGCGTCCGCCGCAAGGGCCATCGGCTGGTTGAATTCGCCGGCCGCGTCACCCGGGCCGCCCCATTGGCCGAGCGCCGTGCCGGTGGTGCTGAATTTGAGCACGCGGTCATTCGGTGCATCCGCGACGAACAGCTCATCCGCCGGGCCGACGGAAAGGCCGATGGCCGTGGCGTTGCCCGTGACGAGAGACCACCGCGTGATGAAATTCCCGGCGGCATCAAACTTCTTGATTTCATTAGCGGCGAGCCGGAGGTCGGCCACGTAGATATTGCTTTGGGAATCGACCGCGAGAGACACGGGGGCCGAGAATTCGTGGCTGGCTTCACCCGGCCCACCCCATTTGCCCAGGAACGTGCCGGTCGCGGAAAAGCGTTGAACACGGGCCGCGTTGGCATCCAGCGTGCAAACGACATCCCCTGGCCCGATGGCGATCGCGACGATGCTGCTGAACTGGCCGTCGTTGACGCCGGGCGAGCCCCACTGCAAAAGAAAGTTCCCCTCGGCGTCATATTTCAGGATGCGCTGGAACGTGGTATCCGCGACGAAAACCTGGCCCGCGGAGCCTGCCGCCGCGCCAATGGGCCGTCCGGGCAGGTCCCAAGACTTGAGGAACGAGCCTGCCCGGTTGAACTTGAGGATGCGCGTGTTCCACGGGTCCATGACAAACACCGCGCCGGCGCCATCCGTGGCAACGCCTTCGGGCAGGAGGAACACGTTGGTGCCGGATTCGCCACCCCATTTCGCCACGAAGTAGGGCGCACCAGGCGAGGGGGAAGCGAGCGCCAGAAAGGAAAGAACCACCGCCGCGAAGCGCGCGCGAATCAACAGGCATTCCTTTGCCACCACTGCGGTGCCGGCACGTCCAGACATTCAGCGAGACTGGACTGTGCGGCAACCGCGCCTGGAAGGGAAGTTCCAAGTTCAAAGCCTTTCGGTTTCCGGTTTCATGGAATCATTTCGGTCCGCGGTCTTTGCCCCTGCCCTTGCCACCCGGACGGGGACCGCCACGCGGCTGCTCAGGACCGCCGGGCGGTTTGTCCGGCGAAGCTGGATTGATGTCTTTGTCCGGCGGGCCCTTGTCCGGAGCGGCCTTGCCGGGCGGCGGTTGATCGGGCACGCGCGGCGGCGACTTTCGCCCGGTGGGAGGAACACCCTTCGCAGGTGGCGGCGTGATGTTTTCGCGCGGGCGCGGGTCAACCGTTTCGCGGCGGGTTTCAGCCGGGCGCTCCGGTTTGCGATCGTTCACGCGCGGCGCGGACGGGCCGGCGGGCTTTTCCTTGCGCATGACCGCGGCCGGAGCCGGTGTCTGGCGGACGACCTCGGTGATGGACTCGGTGCGCATCTTGCCCTTGGGCACGACACCCAGGCCGGGGCCTTCGTTGACGACGACGCGCTGCGAACTGGAGCCGGAGATGGCCTTGTCCTCACGTTTGATGTTCGTGATGTGCGTGGTTTTTTGAATGACGGTGTGATTGTTCACGATGAGTGTGCGCGGCGTGAAGCGCTCGTGGAAGCGCTGCGATTCCACGAAGACGAACCGCTCGGGCGCGAGATCCACGTGCGCGGCGAGAATGACGCCGCCACGGAAATCCGCGCGGGGCGGCAACGGCGCCCAGCCCACGAACCCACCGCCCACGCGCCAGGAAACCCACGCGGGGCCCCATTCGACGCCCGGCACCCAGATCCACGCGTGGCGCGGGTGATACACCCAGCGGCCATAGTGGTAACACGCCCACGCCCACGGTTCATCACTCACCCAATACCAGCCGCAGTCGGTCCAGACCCAATGGCCGTAGGAGTACGGCCGCCAGCCGACGCTGATGCCGCTCGGGTACCAGCAACGGCCATAGGAATCGACATCGATCCACACGCCGTGCGTGGCGAGCGGGACATGGAAATCCACCGCGGCGCTGATTTGCACGGAAGCGGAGACTTCGTGCAGCGCCGTCGCGTTGAACGCGCCCAGGGTCAAACTTCCTGCCAGTGCGATAACGATCACTTTCGTTTTCATAAACGTCCTTTCCCTGCGTGCCGCGGGAGATGATCCGGGGCACCCGGTAATATAAGCGGGTCAACGCGGGCGCGGCGGAGGAAACCAGAACTATATTTTTCATGAGTTTGAACGAGGGCGCGCGCCGGGCTGTCGCCCGGGATGGGCCGATGTGCGGTGGACGTTTGTCCTCAGGTATCGAACCCATCCGCGTGGAACCGCGTGCGGGCGAGGGGCAAACGCGCGCGTTCCACATCACCATCATTTGGGTTTGGCGCGGCGGGACTGGTAGAGTTTCAAGCGCTCTTGAAGTCGGGCGCGGGCGTCGGGTTCGGCGAGAGGCATCAGTTGTTCCATGGTTTGGGTCGCTTTTTCAAAGTCACCCGCCGCGGCGTAAACGGAGGCGAGAATGTCGAGCAGTTGAACCGTGGGCGCGCCGGAAAGTTCGCGGGCGCGTTCGGCGAGGGAGACGGCTTGCGCGGGATCGCGCAATGGCGCGTCAGGCGTGTTGATGAGGAACCACGCGAGCGCGAGCTGGGGCGTGGGATTGGCCGGGTGATGGCGCGCGGCCTCGCGATAACATCGGAGGGCGGCGGCCGCGTCGCCGGTTTCCTCATGCACGGCGGCGAGAAATTGGAGGGAGAACAGGTCGTCGGGTTTCAGGCGCAGGGCCGTTTCGAGATGGCGGCGGGCGGCGATGAAGTCGCGATTGCGCCCGGCGGCCCAGGCAATTTGATAATAGACGCGCGGGTCGGTGGAGCCACGGCGTTCGAGGTCGAGGAAACATTGCAGCGCTTCGTCCTGGCGGTCGAGCGCGCCGAGTGCAAGGCCGAGATTGATTTTGGCGGACTCGTGCGCGGAGTTGAGGCGAAGGGCTTCACGAAAGCATTGTTCGGCGGCGGCAAGGTCATTGCGGCGGGTAAGGGCGATGCCCAGGCTGTTGAGCAAGTCCGGGTCGCGCGGGTTGAGGCGCACGGCGGAGTGGATGTGTTCGAAGGCTTCGTCGTGGCGCCCCAGAAAGGCGAAGAGGGTGGCGAGGTTTTGGTGCGCGCGATAGGCGCGCGGAAAGACCGGGCGGATGCGCAAGGCGGTTTCGTAGTGGTGGCGCGCCTGGTCGAATTGCTTCTGAATCATCATTGCGTTGCCGAGGAACAGGTGCGCGGTGTAGTTGTCGCGCGTGACGGCCACAGAACGCGAGTGGAGCGCGAGGCTGGTGCGCCAATGCGGGAGTTGGGCGCGGGTGAGCGCGAAGCACGCGATGAGGGCAAAGGCCGCGACGACGGCGGAGGAAGCGACCGGAAGCATCCCGCGCACCGCGAACACGCCGCCGATCAGCAAACCAATGTGCGGGAAATACGTGTAGCGATCGGCCATGGATTGGTTGCCCACCTGCACCAGGCCGATGACCGGCACGAGCGTGCCGAGAAACCAGAACCACCCGCCGGCCAGGTGCGGCGATTCCTTCATCCAGCGGCAGGCGAGCCAGGTAATGGCGGCCAGCAACGCGGCGCTGCCGACGATTTCCGAGGCGGTCCACGCGGGCGGCAATGGATAGAGCGAGGCGAGGTCCAGGGGCCAGAACGTGGTTCCCAGATAACGGACATAGGAAATGAATGCGTTGGCGACGCGGTATCCGAAGCCCACTTCCTGCATGACGGCGATTTCACTGCGCTGGGCGAGCACGGTCAGGACGCACGAACCGAGCGTGAGCAGGAAGAACGGCCACTTTTCGACACACAAACGCAGGAATGCCTGGCGCGCGCCGGGATGGGTATGAAATTGGGGCAAGTCCGCCGGATTCCAGCGCTGCAAAAACCACCAGTCCATCAGCAGCAGAATGAACGGCAGCGTGACGAGCATGGGCTTGGAGAGGAGGCTCAATGCGAAGAACAGGAGCGCGAGCCAGTGAAGTGAAGGCCTTTGCCGGCGATGACATTGGAGGTAGGCAATCAGGCTCAGGAGTCCGAAACAGGCGAAGAGCAAATCCTTGCGCTCGGCGATCCAGGCCACGGATTCCACGCGCAACGGATGACAGGCAAAGAGCGCCGCGCAGAACGCCGCCGGCCAGGTGGCGCCCGTGGCCACGCGGATAAACCAGAAGAGCA
Organism: Verrucomicrobiota bacterium; assembly: GCA_040754875.1. Taxonomy (GTDB): domain Bacteria; phylum Verrucomicrobiota; class Verrucomicrobiia; order Limisphaerales; family JBFMBT01; genus JBFMBT01. Next base: position 5,500 of record JBFMBT010000046.1, read on the forward strand.
GGATGGTGTTGAGCGCGTGCAGGAGGACGTTGACCAGGTGGCGCGCGCCCGCGTTCAGGCCGAACAGTTGCACGTCCAGCATGTGCGAAAGCCACGTCAGCGGATGCCAGTTGCTGGCGTCGAATGTGGTGAAAGCCCAGCGCACGCCGTCGAGCGACAGGCCGGCGAGGACCTTGGCATTGGTGGCGTAAAGATGGTCGTCGAAATCCAGAAACTCGAAATCGCGGACCGGCCAGTAAAGGGCAACGACCAGGAAGGCCAGCAGGGCGGAGAAAATGGCAAATTGGGCGCGCGGCGCCATGGCAGGTTGCAGTGTTGGATCGAGGCGTAACCTCAATTCTTTTTCTTCTTCTTTTTGTTGTCGTCCTTGCGGTCCTGCGCAAGCGCCTGCTGGTATTGCTGGCGCTCGCGGTCGGCCTTGGCCTGGGCCGAGGCCACCTCCTTTTGCGCGCGCGCGACTTCATTGCGCGATTTGTTGAGGCCCGTTTCGGACTGGCGCCACTCTTTGAGTGCGGCTTGCACCTGCGGATCGGCCTCGGCGGCTTTCTGGATTTGCGCGCGGAGCGCGGCCAGCGCGGCCTCGGCGCCCGCCAGACGCTGGCGGGCCGATTGAAGCGCGGGGTCCGCATCGACACGCTGGCGCTCCAGTTCGACGGGGAGGCGGATGGTTTTGGAGAGTTCGGATTCGCGTTGCTGGCGGTCGGCGGCGGAAAGGGACTGGTCATCGCGCGCGGCCTTGAGGCGCGCGCTGGCGCCTTCGGCGTCCTTGACGGCGGACTGGTAGCCGCTCTGCGCTTTCATTTGCGCGACGAGCGAGGCGCGCTGAGTGTCCACTTCCTTGCGCGCGGACTCGACGGTTTGCGTTGCGCTGTTCAAGTCGAGTTTCGCGGCTTGTTCCTGTGCGGCGGTCTGGCGGGCCTTCTGGACCTTGGCGGCGGCGGCTTCGTGCGTGGATTCGGCACGGCGGAAATCCTTTTGCGCGGCATCAAGTTGGGCGCGGGATTGCTTGAGGCCCTCGTTGGCATCCTGCAATTGCTGGCTGGCCTGTTTGACCTGGGCGTTGTCGTTTTTCCTGGTTTGGGCGGGGGCGACGAGGGGGGACGAGGCAAGGAAGAGGACTGCCAGGGTGAAACAAAGGGCTCGCGCCTTCCCATGAAAGTGATGAGTGAATCGTGGATTTAATGACGCTCCCTTCCCCCTCACCTCGGCCCTCTCCCTTGGGGAGAGGGAGCGTCGTGTGCCGCGTCTTGTGAATATTATGTGTTGGGATTGGACGGGGGAACCCACCCCCTCCCAGCAGGGGAATGGCTGCGGGTTGGCGGAGCATCCGGAGAATCGCATGCCGCGACGCAGACGGCCACGTGAGAGGGCTATCCCCCCTCCCCCCATGATAGGCTCGAATAGCCTCGAATAAGGTCGAATAAGCTCGAACAGGGTCGAAAGCGGCGCGTGGAATAATTTTTTACCGGGCCGCTGATGTGGATTTAGGTGGATTTGGGTGGACCGTGGCAAGCAAACCCGAAATCCGAAGTGCCGAAATCCGAAACAAATCCGAAGGAACGAAATCCGAAAGGTGCCAACGGGAGCATAAGCGGCGTCCATGGTGGGTGGCGGGGTTAAATTTTTATTTTTTCCTCATACGTGGGCGGAGGTGAGACGAGGCGGGATGAGCCGGGATGGCGTCGTGATGCGTGATGCGTGATGCGTGCGGGGACAGGTGCGCTGGGATGGCTTGGTTGCCGTGGTTGCAGACGGAGTTGGGCGTTGCTCTCGGGAAAAATTTCCGGCCAATGCGGAAGATACTGGAATAAGGATCGCTTGGGGCACAAGGGGGTGCGCGATGCGTGGGCGCGGGGGTGCGCTGACGGATGGCGGCGGGCCGGTCCGTTTTGGACGGTGGCGCTCCCTGGCGCATGAGAAGACTGTAGCAACAAGTGATAGAGGTGTCAACCCAAGGAAAACGTTTTTTTGGCGCTGGTTGGAAATGAATGGGGATTGGCAATGAACCCCGCTCCCTTGTTCCCTGTCTCGCATTGGGATTGTGCGGGGAAACCCACCCCTCCCAGGGGAACGGTCGTGGGTTGGCGAAGCAGTCGGAAATAATGGCGACGTAAGACTGAGTCATTTCTGTTTGTTCTTCGCCTTCCTTGGCCCGCCGATTTCAAAGGGCAGCGTGGGATCCATGCGGCGGAGCAATTCCGCATCGGGACCGCCGCCGAATTGTTTCCAATACAGTTCCTTGAAGGGATTGATCTTGGGCGCGGTGACGTTTTCGTTCACGAGGTAGGGCTGGGTTTCGTCCCACCACTGGTCGTAGGCGGCCCGGAGTTCGCGCGCGACTTCGGGCTTGGAATCGATGAGGTTGGTCTTTTCGCCGAAGTCATTTTGCAGGTCAAACAGCTCCCATTTCTCGCCCTGGCGCGTGGCATTGACGAGTGTGTAGCGGGAATTGCGAATGCTGAACGCGGCGTATTTGGATTGGGCGGCCTTGCCGTGGTCCCAGCGGCCCACGTGCGTGACGAAGAGGCGGTCGGCCCACGGGGCATTCGGATCCTTCAACAGCGGCACAAGGCTGCGGCCTTCAATCTGGCGGCGGACAGCGTCGGAAAGTTTCGCGCCGGCCAGTTCGGCGAACGTGGGGAACAGGTCGTAGTGCGCGGTGAGCTGGTTGATGTCCACGCCGCCTTTCCATGCGGCGGGCCAGCGCCAGAGCGCGGGGACGCGTGTGCCGCCCTGGTAGGGCGTGCCTTTGCTGCCGCGCATGCCGGCGTTGTAAGTCTGCACGCCGGCAGTGCCGCCGTTGTCGGTCATGAAGATCAGGAGCGTGTCGCGTTCGATGCCCCACTCTTTGAGCTTCGCGAGCAGTTTGCCGAAGTTATCATCGATATTGGAAATCATGCCGTAGAACTTGGCGGCGTTGGGTGGGACTTTGCCGGTGTACCGCTTCTCGTAATCCTCGGGGCAATCGAGCGGGCCATGCGGGGCGTTGGGCGTGATGTAGGTGAAGAACGGCGCCTTGGCCTTGCGTTTCGAGTCCATCCACTGGATCGCCTGCGCGAAGAAGACATCGGTGCAATAGCCTTTCGTCTTCACGAACTTGCCGTTGTGGAGAATGGCGGGGTCGAAATATTTGTTGTCCGGCGCGTCGCCGCAACTGCCGGGATAAGTCTGGCCGATGCCGCCCGCGCCGTGGATGAACATTTCGTCGAAGCCGCGTTTGTCGGGCCAGTATTCGCGTTCATCGCCGAGGTGCCATTTGCCGAAGATGCCGGTGGCGTAACCCGCGCCTTTGAGCACCTGCGCGACGGTCGTGGCCTTGAGGGTCATGCGTTCGCGTTCGAGGATGGTATGGGTGACGCCGTTGCGGAATTCGTGGCGGCTGGTCATCAACGCCGAGCGCGTGGGCGCACAGGTGGGGCTGACGTGGAAATCGGTGAAGCGGAGGCAATCCTTGTAAAAGCCGTCGATGTGCGGCGTCTTCAAGATGGGATTGCCGTGGCAGCCGAGGTCGCCGTAACCCTGGTCGTCCGGCATGACGATGATGATGTTGGGGCGTTGGGGAAGTTCCGCGGCGGACGCGGGGAAACTCCAAGTTCCAAGCAGCAAACTCCAAAGAAGAAGGGAATGACGAAGGACAAATGACGAATGACGAATGAAGTTCGAAACACCAAGGACGAATGAGGAAAGACATTCGCCAGGCGCGAACCGGCGCTCACCTCCACAAGCTAAAGCTTGAACTCCAAACAAGCGAAGGACACGCGTCGATGAACGAACACGCTCAAAAGCGTCCGGCGCTGGCAAGCTTGTGGCTTGGTGGTTGGAGTTTCTCTGAAGTTTGAAGTTTGGAGTTTGAAGTTTCATTCGTTTCATTTCTTCTTTTTCCCTTTCTTGCCGGCGCGGTTGGGAATCCACTTGGGGTCGATGAGTTCGGCATTCCATTTGTCCCACGCGGCGGCGAGTTCCTTCAGTTTGGCCGGTTCTTTGTCGGCAAGGTTGGTTTGTTCGCCGATGTCCTTCGCCAGGTTGTAGAGATGCGCGCCTGCGGTCGAGGCCTTGGCCGCGCGTTCACCGGCATCCGCGCCGGCGCCGGGGGCCTTCACGAGTTTCCAATCGCCCACGCGGATGGCGATTTGCTGGCCGAAACGCCAGTAAAGCGCCTGATGGGGCGCTCCCTTCTTCTCGCCGCGCAAGTAGGGGAGGAGATTCACGCCGTCGAGTTTCCACTCGGGCTTGACGCTTACTCCGGCGGCGGCGAGGGCGGTGGGGAGGATGTCGAGCTGGATGATGGGATGATCATAAACCTTGCCGGCGGGCAGCTTGCCCTTCCACTGCACCATGAACGGCACGCGAATGCCGCCTTCCCACGTCTGCGACTTGAAGCCGCGCAAGGGGCCGTTGCCCGACGTCGTGGAAGGCGTGGGGCCGCCGTTGTCGCTGACGAAAAAGATGAGCGTGTTTTCCTCGAGCTTCAGTGCACGAATTTTTTCCAGAACAGCGCCGATGGCGTCGTCCATCGCCGAAAGCATGGCGGCGAAACGGAGGCGCCGGGCATCTTCGATGTGCTTGAAGCGGTCGAGGTATTTCTGCGTGGATTCCAGCGGGCCATGAACGGCGTTGAAGGGCAGATAGACGAACCACGGGTCCTTCGCGTGTTTTTCGATGAACGCGATGGTTTCGCGGCCGAAGGCGTCGGTGGTGTGGTCCAGTGTGCTGACTTGCGTGGTGCCGCGCAGGATGGGATTGGCGGCGTCGGCGCTGGCGTCGAGATAGGAATGCGCGCCGCCGAGGAAGCCGAAGTATTCGTCGAAGCCCCGCTTCAGCGGATGGAATGGGGCCTCGTAGCCAAGGTGCGATTTGCCAAACATGCCGGTGGCGTAGCCGGCGGACTTGAAGCGGTCGGCGATGGTGGTTTCCGTCAACGGCAGGCCGAACGTGTTGACGGCGGTCTGGGCGGGGCCGGGATTGAACTCATGCCCGAAGCGCTGCTGGTAACGCCCGGTCATCAAGCCCGCGCGCGTGGGACTGCAATACGGCCCGCTGACGTAGCCGCTGGTGAAACGGATGCCATTCTTCGCGATGGAATCGATGTGAGGCGTGGGAATCTGGGAATTGCCCTGGCAGCCGAGTTCGCCGTAACCGAGATCGTCGGCGACGATGAGCAAAATGTTTGGCCGTTTCGTGGCATCGGCGGCCGGCAAAGAGAAACTCCAAAATCCAAACGCCAAACTCCAGAGAAGGAGGAAATGACGAAGGACGAAGGACGAAGGACGAAAGAAGTTCGAAGGACAAAGAACGAAGCCAGAACCAAGTCCGCCAAATGCGTGGTGACGTCTCCCTCCACAAGCTGAAGCTTGAACTCCAAACTGGAGCAAGATTTGCCTGCGTTTGCGACCGCGAGCCAAAGCGCCAGAGGGCTGGGCGCACTCCAAGACGCCGGCGCGCACGCGATGCCCCGCATCGCTCGCGATTGAGGATTGTGGATTGAAGTTTCTCTGGAGTTTGGAGATTGGAATTTGAAGTTTCATTTTTGCCCTTTCGCTTTGGCTTTTTTCGGGGTGGGTGGATCGAGTTTCGCAGGGGGCGTCCAGCGCGGATCCTTCGGCTGGGCGACGGTCAGCGGGTCGCCATCGCCGAGCTGCTTCTGCCAGTCGCGCATCCAGCCGAGCATGCGGTCGATGCGCTGCGAGTGGGCCGGGTCGTCGGCGAGGTTTTTCAATTCCTGCGGGTCATTCTGCAAATCGAACAGGAGCGATTTGTTGATTTGCGGAAAGCGGATGAGCTTCCAGCGGTCATCGCGAATGGCGCGTTGCACGTCGCGATACGCCAGGAACAGCGTGTCGCGCACTTTGGCTTGCCGGCCTTGAAGCACACCGGCGAAACTTTTCCCATCGAGCGTGGGTGGAATCCTCGCGCCCACCAAGTCGCACACGGTCGGATAAATGTCCATCAGGTACACCAGCGCGCCAGAATCGCCGCGCTGAATGCCCGGGCCGGTGAAGATGAGGGGCGGCTTCATGCTGTGCTCGTACAGGCTCTGCTTGCCCATCAATCCGTGGCTGCCCATGGCCAGGCCGTGGTCGGATGAGTAAATGATAATGGTGTTTTCGTAGAGTTTGCGCGCCTTGAGTTCGCCCAGCAGCCGGCCGATGTGCGCATCCATCGCGCTGATGACGGCGTAATAATCGTGCAAGTGTTTGCGGATCTCCGCCTCGGTGCGCGGCCAGGGAGCGAGTTGCTCATCGCGCACGGCCATCTCGCCGTTGTCGAACGGATGCATCGGGAGATAATTGTTCGGCAACGGGATCGCGTCGCGCTGGTAGAGGTCCAGATATTTCTGCGCGGCGACGCGTGGGTCGTGCGGATTGCTGAAGGCCAGGTACATGAAGAACGGTTTTTCCGCGTTGCGCTCCTTCAGAAAGGTGATGGCTTCATCGACAATCGTCTTGCACGGTTCGCCGTTGGTGCGGTCTTCGAGGTCCTTCACGTATTTGTCGTAATCGAACTTCTTCTGGATATCGGTCGCCGTGTTGCCGCGTTTGCCGTGGTGATAGGTTTCGTAGCCAGCCTCCTTCATCGAGACGGGAAAATTCGGGTCATCACCCGAGGCGAGGCGGCCGGGCCAGCGAAAATAAGCGCGCCCGCTCAGGAGCATGTTGCGGCTGGGCGTGCAGACCGCGCCGACGTTTGCGCCCAGGCAATACGCGTTGCGCATGACGAAACCGGATTTCACCAGGCCGTCGAGGTTGGGCGTTTTGATGACCGGATTGCCGAGCGCGGCGATGGTGTCGGCCCGCTGGTCATCGCTGAACAGGAAGAGAACGTTCGGTTTCGGCGCGGCCAGAGCGCTGGCGGCGAGGGAAAACACGGAGACCAGGATGAGAGCAAAGGAGGGTTTCGTTGATTGCATGGTGGAATTCAAAAATGAAGACGCGGGCAAGGTGGAAAAGGTTTCAAGCGTGTGGTTTGCATCCGCAAAACCATGTTTCACAACAGCGTTGGTTTCCAGCCCGGCTCGAAGCGGCGCATCGTGGTGGCATCATCACGGCGGCGCATGCCGGATTTGCGCCAGGTTTCGTGGGCGCGCGCCAGTTTGTCGGGGTCCAGTTGCACGCCGAGTCCGGGAGCGGCGGGCACTTTCATCTTGCCGCCGCGAATCGGCAGGTTGCTTCCCTGGATGATGTCCGCGCCGTCGGCCAGCCAGACGTAATGGGTGTCGCCGGCGTAGGTCAGTTGCGGTGTGATGGCACCGGTGTGAATCATTGCCGCCATGGTGACGCCCGCGTGATTGTTGCTGTGGTAACTGAGGCCCCAGCCAACATTCTCCGCGGCGACACCGAGGCTTTGCACGCCCGCGATGCCGCCGAACCAATAAAGGTCCGCCAGCAGAACGTCGATGGGCTTCACGGCGAGGGCATCCAGAAGATGATGCCAGCGCGTGACGCAGGAATTGGTGGCCAGCCGCAGGCCGGTCTGATGGCGGACATCGGCCATGGCACGCAGGCCTTGCACGGGGTCTTCGTAATATTCGAGCGGCAATTCGTCCAACTCCCGGCCGATGCGGATGGCGGTGTTCACCGACCAGCGACCGTTGGGATCGATGCGCAGCGGCGCCTTGCCGCCGAACCGTTCGTTCATGAGTTGCAGCGTGCGCAGTTCAACCTCGGGTTCGAGCACGCCGGCCTTGAGTTTCATGACGCGAAAGCCCCAGCGCTGATGGAATTGCCACGCCATTTCGGCCATTGCCTCCGGCGTGCGCACCTCGCCCCAACGATCCAGCGCCTGGTCGCCCTTGCCGCGTCGGTCCACGAGGTGCGTATCGGCGAACACCCGCGGATCATCGGCGGCGTAGCGATAAAACAGATACGCGGCGAACTCGACCTCCTCCCGCACGGGACCGCCGAGCAATTCGCAAACGCGCCGTCCCGTGGCGCGGCCGACCGCATCAAGGCAGGCCATTTCGATGCCAGCATAAACACTGGTGCGCAGGTCGCGCATTGGCGCGGCGAAACTGCGGTACGCAAACGCGCTCCTGCCCTCCACCAGCTTGCGGCATTGTTCGAGTTCCTGCACCACGCGTTCGTCGCCCTGCGTTTCGCCGATACCGGTGATGCCGTCGTCGGTCTCCAGTTCGACAATCGTGCGCAGAAAATACGGCCCGTGGCAGCCGCTGGCCGCGAGAATGGGCGGATCGGGCAGTGCGATGGGCGTGACCTTGAGGCGTTTGATGCGCAGGTCGCGCGCGGCGGGTTTCGGCGCGGCGGCAAACGCGGGCAAGGCGAATCCCGCGAGCGAGGCGGCCGTCAAACCGGCAAAGCGCCGGCGAGTGAGCGGGGCGTGCATGTGCGTGGTTCACGGGCCATTGTGCCATGCCGGGCGCGGCTGCAAAGCCGATTTCTCGCGCTGCGGCCGTCCAAATAACATTGAAACGGCGCGGGTCCCTCTGAATCATGCGGGGCGTGAACCGGACGGATGCGCCTGTGGTGAAGGACCTGGTGCTGCTGGGCGGCGGCCATTCGCATGTGGCCGTGCTCAAGCGCTTCGGCATGGAGCCGATGCCAGGCGTGCGGGTCACGCTCATCTGCAAGGATGTCAACACGCCGTACTCGGGCATGTTGCCGGGCTTCATCGCGGGTCATTATCAATTTGACGACGCGCACATCGACCTGCGACCGTTGTGCAACTTCGCCGGCGCGCAGTTTTATCAAGCCACGGTGACGGGGCTCGATTTGAAGAACCGGCTGGTGCATTGCGCGGGGCGGCCGCCGGCGAGTTTCGATTTGCTGTCGATCAACATCGGTTCGACGCCGCGGGCGCGGGACATTCCCGGGGCGTTGCAACATGCGCTGCCGGTGAAACCGATCGACCGTTTCATCAGCGGCTGGGAAAACATTCTGGCGCAGGCGCGCGAACGGGCGGGCAAACCGTGGCGCATCGTGGTGGTGGGCGGCGGCGCGGGCGGCGTGGAACTGGCGTTGTGCACGCAGCATCGGTTGCGGCGGTTGCTCGCGGAAAGCGGCGCGAAGCCGGACACGCTCGAACATCATCTCGTTACGGATTCCGCGACGGTGCTGCCCACGCACAACGCGCGCGTGCAGCGCATCTTCACGCGCATCCTCGGTGAGCGCGGCGTGCGCGTGCATCTGAATCATCGCGTGGTGGAAGTGAAGGCGGGCGAACTGATCTGCCAGCCGGGCGAGCGCGTGGCGTTCGACACGTTGCTGTGGGTCACGAATGCGTCGCCCGCGCCGTGGCTGGCGGACGCGGGTTTGCAAACGGACGACCAGGGGTTCGTGCTGGTGAATGATTGCCTGCAATCGGTGTCGCATCCGCATGTGTTTGCCGCGGGCGACATCGCGGCGGTGGTCAATCACCCGCGCCCGAAGTCCGGCGTGTTCGCGGTGCGGCAGGGGCCGCCGCTGGCGCGCAATCTGCGGCAGGTGTTGAACGGCCTGGCGCCGGAATCGTTCGCGCCGCAAACGCAATTCCTGAGCCTCATCAGCACGGGCGACCAATACGCCGTGGCGTCGCGCGGGCCGTGGGCGGCTGAAGGCGCGAACCTCTGGCGGCTCAAGGACTGGATCGACCGTCGCTGGATGCGAAAATACCAGGAGCTGCCGGAAATGAACGCGGCGCCGCCAGCGGCGGTGGCCGCGACGGGCGATGCGGCGTCGTCGCAGGAAATTTCTTCGACAGCGATGCGTTGCGGCGGGTGCGGCGCGAAGGTGGGCAGCGATGTGTTGTCGCGTGTGTTGCAACGATTGAAGCCGGTGGCGCGGCCGGACATCCTCATCGGACTTGACGCGCCGGATGACGCGGCATTGACGACGCTTGCGCCGGGCATGGCCGCCGTGCAGACGGTGGATTTTTTCCGGTCGTTCATCAACGACCCGTATGTGTTCGGACGCATCGCGGCGAATCACGCGTTGGGCGACATCTTCGCGATGGGCGCGGAGCCGCAATCGGCGCTGGCGATCGCGACGATTCCGTACGGCGCGGAAGGCAAGGTGGAGGAGCAATTGTTTCAGTTGCTCGCGGGCGCGGTCGAAGTGTTGAACGAAAGTCACACGGCACTGGTGGGTGGGCATTCGGCGGAAGCGCCGGAGCTGGCGTTTGGGCTGAGCGTGACGGGATTGGTCGCGCCGGACCGGGCGTTGCGCAAGGGCGGCCTGAAGGCGGGCGAGGTGTTGATTCTCACCAAGCCGCTGGGCACGGGGACGTTGTTCGCCGCGGACATGCGGCGCCGGGCGAAGGGCGCGTGGATCGAGGCGGCGGTGGCGTCGATGCAGGTTTCCAATCGCAAGGCGGCGCAATGTTTTCTGCGGCATCGCGCGACGACGTGCACGGATGTCACGGGGTTTGGTTTGCTGGGGCACCTGGTGGAGATGGCGAAGGCGTCGGGCGTGGACGCGGAAATTCAACTAGCCCAAGTGCCGTTGCTGGCGGGCGCGCTGGAGACGGTGCGCGCGGGCATCCTGAGTTCGTTGCAACCGCAGAATGTGCGCTTGCGCCGCGCGATTGCCAACGTGGAGGAAGCGGCGCGCGACGAGCGGTATCCGCTGATTTTCGACCCGCAAACGGCGGGCGGTTTGCTGGCGAGCGTGCCGGCAAGTGAAGCGGCGGCGTGCGTGGCGGAGTTGCAGCAGGCGGGTTATGCGCAGGCGGTGGTGGTGGGAGCGGTGCGCGAGCGGGCAGGGGATGAATGCGCGATTACGGTGCGGGGGTGAAGGCTGCGGGTTGCGTGTTGCTACTTCGAGAACGAGGACGAGGACGAGGAGGAGGACGATTGAGAAATGGCGGAGAGGGTAGGAATCGAACTTACCTCGGTCCGGTTAACGAACCGACGACGGTTTTGAAGACCGCGGGGGCCACCAGGCACCCATCACTCTCCGCAAAGAACACCCTGCCTGCCCCGTCTTGCGCCTGGAGTCTCACCGCAGGTTGCGCACGTCTTTGACGATCTGGTCGGGGTCGGGAAACTTGCCGGTCTGGAGCTTGGAGTAAATCTTTTTGCCATTCACAGTGACTTCGAACACGCCGCCGCCCGCCGGGATGAGCCGCAGCGACTTGATCTCCTGTTTCAACTTGAGCAGCTTCTCCGTCAGACCGACGGCCTGCGGCTCGTAGTTTCACATGCTGCAATACTCGATGGAGATTTCCAAACTCATGGGGCGAAGGTAGGGCAGCAGCGGGCGAGCGTCAAGGGACGGCATTTACGATTTATGATTGATGATTGAAAGGGAGGGCGTGATTCTGTGGCGGGTCTTCAACGCCACCTGCAGCACGGCGCGAAATCATAAATCGTAAATCATAAATGACGGACACCGCACAGCGGCCGGCGAAGTTTGGCGGAGTGCCGCCGGTTCTCTGGCTTGCGTTCCTCGTGCAGGCCGGGCTGCTGGCCGCAGCCGCGTTCAGCAATCGCGACCTCCTCAACGCCGATGGCGTCGCCTACCTGCGCATCGCCTCCTATTACGCCGAGGGCAAAACGCAGCTCATGGTGTCCGGCTATTGGGGGCCGCTGTTGAGCTGGCTCATCGCGCCGCTCATGGCGCTGGGCGTGCCGGACCTCGCGGCGGCGCGCATCGTCATGGCGGGCTCGGGACTCGTGTTCAGCATCGGCTGCCTCGCGGTGTTTCGCCGGTTCCAACTTTCCGAACCTGCGCAAATCGCCGGCTTGTGGGTGGCCGCCGCGTTGAGCGTGTTCTGGTCGGTGCGCTACATCACGCCGGATTTGTTGCTGGCCGGCTTCGTGGCACTGGCCATCGCGTGGCTGACGGATGAACGCTGGTTCGGCAACGCGCGCTTCGCCATCGTGGGCGGATTTTTCTGGGCGGCAGCGTATTTCGCCAAGGCGGTGGCGTTTCCGTTGATGGTTCTCGTGTGCGCGAGTGTGGCGCTGGCGTGGTGGTTCACCGGCAAAGCCGCGTGGCGGGCCATCGTGCGCGGACTGGCCATCACGTGGATCACCTTCGCCTGCCTGTGCGCGCCGTGGATGACGCTGCTGTCGTTGAAGTATGGCGGATTCACGTTTTCCACGAGCGGCAAAATCAATCACGCCATCGCGGGACCCGCTGACGTGGAACGCTACCATCCCTTCGGGCGCACCTTTCACGCGCCGGAGCCGGGCCGCATCACGTCGTGGGAAGACCCGGACCCGAAGAGCTACGCCTACTGGTCGCCGTTCGCGAATCAGGAATACGCGCGGCACCAATTGCGCGTCATCGCCGGCAACATGCCGAAGATTCTGCAATTGCTCGGCGGCGTGGACATCGGGCTGCTGCTGAGCCGCGGCGCCGAACTGCAACCGCAGGATGTCGCGCAGGTGCTGGGCGGCGCGGATTTGTGTTACTTCGGCCTGGCGGGAATCATTCTCTGCCTGCCATTCGCGGGCAACCGGCGCGAAGCGTTCGCACAACAACGCTGGCGTTGGGCGATCATTCCGGTGTGGTGGATGGCGGCGATTTATCTGCCGGTTTTCCTGTTCGCAGGCGAACAACGTTACTTTTATCCGGTGTGGCCGTTTCTCTGGGTGGCGGCGGTGGGCGCGGCGGAATGGCTGGCGAACCGCCGGCCCGAGCAGCGCGAGAAACGCCTCTGGCTGGCGAACCGCCTGGTGACGGCGTCCTTTGCGTTGCCCGCGGTGGTGTGGCTGCTGGTGGCGCTGGCGGGCCTGCCCATTCCGGCCAATTACGTCGCGCGCCAGATGGCCGACCGCCTGGCCGCCGCGAAGATCGAAGACCCGATTGCCGGCAGCGCGCTGTTGCCGGGCGGGCGCACGGGAATGTATATCGCCTACTTTCTCAACCAACCGTGGCACGGCGACCAACTGCACCCGCGCGCGGCTGATTTCAAACGCTCGCAAGCCCGCCTCATCGTCGTGCGCCGTGATGACCTCGTGACCGAGGAACTGGACCGCGACCCCGCCTTTCGCAATCTCGACGAAAAGCTTTTCGCATCCGCCGAGGAAGCCGCAAACTTTCCGGTGAAGGCGTATGAAGTGACTCCTCCGTGATTTGCCTCCGCCCCATTTTTCTGTCCCGCATCTTTCTGTCAGCTCTTCACTTCTGCGCATTCAACTCCACATTATCCAGATAAAACACCGTCTTCTCCTGCGCCTGGCTCACGAAGCCGACCCATTGGAGCGACTTCCAATCCGCGTGGCCGTTTTTCAATGCCTTGAACTCGCGCACGCTTTCCCCGGGCAACGTCACCGCCAGGTCCCATGTGCCCGTTGATTGCGCGCCGAGCGTGGCGCGCACTTCGACGCGCACCCATTTGCCCGCGGGCACATCCACGACCGGTTTGCCGGCGGCAAACAGTTTTCCGTCGCGAATGGTCAGCGTCGGCCCGATGCGATACGGGCTGTGCTGGTCGCGCCATTCGTGTTGAAAATGCACGCCCGGCTCGACGCGGATATCGAACGCGCACCGCGCCGCGCCGTTCGTGTAATTGGGCACGTATTGAAACAGCGGAATGTAAGCCGCGTGCAGCCCGGGCGCATCGACGACCTTCAACGACCGCTTGCCGCTGGCGGCCGTTTCCTCGGTGACCGCAATCGAGTCGCCCTTGTTGTCCACGCTGACATTCGCCTCGGTGACGGGCTTGCCGACGGGCGTGGTCTCGAACCCGTCTTTGATGCTCAACGGCGGCACGGCCCGCGCGGGCGCCCACTCGAATGCCGGCAATTCCAGGCTCGCGGCCTTCTTCACCCACGCCGGGTCGCCATACACGCCGGCCTTGGTGTAATCGAACGGCTTGAAACCGACCTTCGCCGCGGGCGAACCGGGCCGCAGCCGGAAATCGAATTTCTCCGCGTCCACGAACAACGGGTCGGCAACCAGCGAACCCGCGTCGTGCCCGAGCTTCTGCCATTCCGCCAGCGGCATTCCCGCGAACGTGACGGGCTGGCCCGCCGCGTTGAAATACAGATTCGAGCGCAGCCGGAAATTCTTGTCCTTCCAATTGCTCGACAACAGCGTGCCTTGCTTGAAGTACACAATGTTGTTCTCGAACGTGAACGACACGTGCGGTTCCACGCGCGTGCGCTGCACCTGGCCTTCCAGGCTGAACGCGAGGATGTTGTTGCGGATGATGTTTTCGCGCCCGTAATGCTGATGGTAACTGCCGGTCTTGGTGTTATAGACGAGATTATTTTCCATCACGATGTCCGAGCTGCCTTCGTCGTTGTAAAGCCCCCAACCGCCGTAACTGTACGCATACACGTCATGCACCACGTTGTGGCTCACGGTGGTGCCGGGCGAAGGGCCGAGCGTGTACACCCCGCCCATGTCGCTCAGCACGCCCCAGCCGAGGTGATGAATGCGGTTGAAATCAATCTTGTTCCGCGCCGCCAGACTCTCCGCGTAACCCCAGCGCCAGCCCACCGACACGCCGGTGTAATAAAAATCGCCAATGTCATTATGCGTCACCTGATTGTCGCCGCTGTGGCCGATCCACACACCCACCGCCTCCAGGAAGATCCGCCCGCCGGATTGAATGATGTTGTTATCGACCGTGATGTGGCTGGTGCGATTGGCGGGGTTCGCCTGAATCACGCCTTCGCCGATGCGCACGCCGCCGCAGCCCAGGTCGTGCAAATGGCAGCGCACCACGCGCGCGTCGCGGCAGCCTTTGCGAAACCACACCGCGTACGTGCCGATGTGCGCAATCTCGCAATCTTCCAGCGCGACGTTCCGCGCGCCATCGGCCAGCACCACGGCGTCAATCGCGAACGCCGCCTGCGCGTCGCTGTGGCCTTGCGGCGGCAGCACATACTGGCCGTGTTGAAAGGAAAGCCCCTTGAACGCGACGTGTTCCACGAAGCGCCCCTGCTCGGGTTCGCCGGTGAATTGCAGAAAATGCGTCGTCACTGGCGCGATGACTTCCGCCTTCGCCATGTTCTCGCCCGGCAACGGCCGGTAATACAACGTGCCCGTGCGCGACAAAAACCATTCGCCCGGCGCATCCAGCGCGGCGCGGTAATTCTCCAGATGATAACGCTGGCCCGGTCCCCACTTGAAAAACGGCCAGCGCGCCGGGCCGGTGAGAAACACATCCTGCGTCGCGGCATCAATCTTCGCCAGGCGATGCCGCGAAATCGCCCATGAATGATACGCCACCAGCGTGACATCGGAGAATTCCTGCCCGCTCAAGCCCGCGACGGGCGCGATGTCCGCCGCGTTCACGCGAAACGCGCGGTTGGACAGGTCGGCCTCCTTGCCGGTGAGCGGGTCGATGTTCGTCGTCACCTTGCCCGCGAGGTAGTGATAAAACTTGTTGGGCGTGCGCGCGCGCGTGGCCCGGCGCCCATTCACAAACAATTGCTCGAAATACCAGCGGCCCGCCTTCACATCCGGAATCTCGGCCGTCCACACACCGTCGGCGCCCGGCTTGAAACCGCTGATGACGCGGCCGCCGCTGAAGACGGGCCGGGCGCGTGGCGCGGCTTCATAAGTGATCGGTGCTTGCGCCGTGCCGCTGTCCTGCGGCGTGAACACGACCGGCGCCGCCAGATGATACGCGCCATCCGCCACCACCACACGCACCGGTTCATTGAGCGGCCCCGCGCTCTTGAGCCGGCGGATGGCATCCCGCGCGCCCGCCAGCGACGCCACCGGCCCATCCGTGCGCTGGGCATTTGGTTCGGCCGACCGACCGGACCATTGGTCGTTTCCGCCGGGGGCGACGTAGAGTGTCAGGGCGCGCGCGGGACTGGCGCAGGCGAGGAAGAGGACGAACAAAAGCGATGCAGTTTTCATTGATAAAGCGGAATCGCGCCAGCCGGCTGACGCTTCAACCAAATCAGACGCTGGCGCCTGCCGCGTTGTTCACGCGCGCGGCTGAACCTGTTTTGCCTTCGCCCGGGCAAAATGGAGTTTTCCTCCGAGCTGCCCGCTTGCGTTCCAATGATTTTGGCCTATCGTGCCGCCGCAATGCCGAATCTGTCCGAACGAATTGAAACGCATGCCGAACGGGTCCTCCCCCTGCCCGCGGGGCGTTCGCCCGCCCAGGAACTCATGCGCTACAAGAAGTTCCTCAAGGTCGAGACGCATCGCCTCAAAATCCAGCACCGCGCCGGCGTCAGCGGCGTCCAGATCTGCCGCGCGCGCGCCCTCATCCTGGACCTGTTGCTGAAGAATGTCCTGGAAGCTGTCCGCAGCGCATCGGGCTTCGCCGACAAAAAAGTCCCCCGTTTTGCGCTGGTCGCCATCGGCGGTTATGGCCGCGGCGAACTCAATCCGCAGAGCGACATCGACATCATGTTCCTGCACGAGGGCGACATGGTCACGCGCAACAAGGCGCATCCCTTTCTCGAAGCGCTCACCGGCGTGGGCGGATTGCTCTACACGCTCTACGACCTCGGGTTCAAGGTCGGCCATTCGGTGCGCAGCGTCGAGGACTGCGTCATGGTCGCCAACGCGGACATGCAGTCCAAGACCTCGCTCATCGAGGCGCGGCTGATCGCGGGCGACGGCGCGTTGTTCCAGCGCATGCAGGCCGTGGTGCTCGCCAAGTGTGTCCGTGGATACGAAGACGAATACATCGCCGCGCGGCTCGAGGACCAGTCCGCCCGCCGCGCCAAATACGGCAACTCCGCCTGCATGCAGGAGCCGAACATCAAGAACGGCTGCGGCGGCCTGCGCGATTTCCAGAACCTGGTGTGGATGGCTTATTTCAAGTACCGCACGCGTTCGCTGGCGGACCTCGAGGAGCGCGGCTTCGTCAGCAACACCGAGCGCCGCCAGCTCGAGAACGCCTACGACTTCCTCCTGCGCGTGCGCAATGAGCTGCATTACACCGTCAACCGCGCCGTGGACGTGCTGCCCAAGAGCATCCAGCCGGCCGTCGCGCACAGCCTCGGTTACACGGACCGTTCGCCGCGCGTGCGCCTGGAGAAATTCATGCGCGACCTCTACATCCACGCGCGCCACATCTATCTCATCACCCGGACGCTCGAACAGCGCCTGGCGCTCCTGCCCCAGCCCGACCGCCGCCTGCCTTCGTTCCGCGAGCTCATCCGCAGCCGCCGCCAGCGCGCCAACGAAACGCTGCTGGACGGCTTCAAGTTTTACGAAGGCCAGATTCATCCCGCGTCCAACCGCGTGTTCCGCGACCAGCCGCGCCGCCTCATGCGCGTCTTCCTCTACGCGCAACAGCGCGGCCTCAAGCTCCACCCGGACCTCGCGCAACTCCTGCGCAACCAGCTCGCGCTGGTGGACCGCAGCTTCATCGCGGACGAGCACGTTCACGAAACCTTTCTGGAAATCCTCAACCAGCGCGGCGCCGTTGCCCCCATTTTGCGCGAGATGCACGATGTCGGATTCCTCGGCAAATACGTGCCCGAATTCGGCCGGCTCACCTGCCTGGTGCAGCATGAGTTCTACCATCAATACGCGGCGGACGAGCACACGTTGATGTGCCTGGAGAAGCTCGACAAGGTCTGGGAAGCCACCGAGGCGCCCTTCAGCAAATACGCCGGCATCTTCCAGCAGATCGAACAGCCGTTCGTGCTGTATCTGGCCCTCCTGCTCCACGACGCCGGCAAGGTCGATGAATCCGACCGCCACTCCATCACCGGCGGACAGATGGCCGGGCGCGTCGCCAAACGCCTTGGCCTGGACGCCGCCACCAACGCGCGCCTGCGCCTGCTCATCGAGAAACACCTGCTCATGGCGCAGATCTCCCAGCGGCGCGACCTCGACGACCGGGCGGTCATCCACAAGTTCGCCGCGCAGATCGAAACGGTGGAAAACCTGAACATGCTCACCCTCCACACGTTTGTTGATTCCCTCGGCACCAGCGACAAATTGTGGAACGACTTCAAGGATTCGCTGTTGTGGACGCTTTACCAGCGGACGATGACGCAATTCAGCGGCAGCGAGGCGCTGCAAAAGGCCGAGGAAATGCAACGCGATGCCCTGGCGGATGAAGTGCGCCAGATCATGCCCGCCACCTTTCACGAGGACGAAGTGGGCGCGCATTTTGCCAACCTGCCACCGCGCTACTTTCTTTCCCACACCGCCCGCAACATCATGGAGGATGTCACGCTGGTGCATCGTTTCATGCACTTGCAGATGGACCTCGCGGACCACGCGCTCGAACCAGTCGTCGGCTGGCACAACAATCCCGACCGCGGCTACACCGAGGTGCGCGTCTGCACCTGGGACCGCGCCGGTTTGTTCAGCAAGATCGCCGGCTCGCTCACCGCCGCCGGGCTCAACATCCTCAGCGCGCAGATTTTTTCCCGCGCCGATTACATCGCCATCGACAGCCTGTTTGTCACCGACGCCGCCACCGGCAAGCTCGTCAACCGCGAGGAACGCGAAGCGTTTGAAAAGTTTTTGGACGCCAGCCTCAACGAGGAGCTGGACCTTTCCAAAATCATCCTGGCGCGCAAGCCCATCGCCCCGCTTTACCAGTCCGTCGCCGGCGAGCGCATGCCCACGGTCATCCAGTTTGACAACGACACGTCCGACACTCGCACCGTCATCGACCTGGAGACCGAGGACCGCATCGGTCTCCTTTACGTCATTTCCCAGGCCATCGCCGAACTGGACCTGGACATTTCGCTGGCGAAAGTCTCGACCGAACGGGGCGCGGCCATCGACAGCTTTTACGTCTGCGAGCGCAACGGGAACAAGCTCCTGGCGCCGGAGCAACAGAAACACGTTGAACGCAAATTGCGCGCGGCCATCGCGCGGCTGGACAAGTGAGCCGTGTATTCCTCAGATACTGGCTGCCGGTGCTTATTTGGATGTCCCTCATCTTTGCCGGCTCCACCGAATTGATGTCCACCCAGCGCACCTCGCGCATCATCGGGCCGCTGTTGCGCTGGATCAATCCCGCCATCACCGACGCCGCCATCCGCCAGGTGCAGTTCGCCGTCCGCAAAGGCGCGCACGTGGCCGAATACGCCATCCTCGCGCTGCTCTTGTGGCGCGCGTTGCGCAAGCCGGCACGAGGCGACACCCGGCCATGGTCCGGACCGGAGGCGCGCCGCGCCGTTGGGATTGCTTTTCTCTATTCGGTCACCGATGAATTTCATCAATCACTCGTGCCGTCGCGCATGGGCACGCCGTGGGACGTGCTCCTGGACACGTGCGGCGCCGCGGCGGCAATGGTGGCGCTTTGGGCAATCGGGAAATGGCGCAAATGGTGGGGGCCGAACAACTGCGGAAATGGCCGCTGCTGATCGCGGCGGTGTGGTACGGGGCGGGCGTCGTGCTTGGCGAGCGCGTGGACGCATCGTTGCGCGTGCTGTTTCCCCTGGCGTTTCTCGCGCTGTGCGCCGCCATGTTGTCCGCCCGCCATCTGCCGTGGGTCCTGCCGGTTCTGCTCGTGCTCGCCGGTTGGACCCATCAAACCACCCGCACGGCGGTCATTTGCCCGCATGATTTGCGGACGCTGCTCGGCGACCGGCCCGAACTCGTCACGGTGCGCGGTGTGTTGACCGGGACGCCTTCCGAGCGCATCCAGGAACGCGACGAAAGGAAATTCCATCGCACGCTGGCGCGCGTTCGCGTGGAGGCCATCCGCTGCGGCGCCCAATGGCAACCAGCGCACGGCGTGGTGGCCGTCGGCACGCCCGGTGTGTTGGGCGAAGAGTATTACGCGGGCCAGGTGGTGGAGGTGACCGGTGTGGTGGCCCGCCCGCAAACAGCGGCAGCGCCGGGTCTGTTCGATTACCGCGCGTATCTCCGGCACCAAGGCATCTTCTATCACCTGCGCGCGGATGGTCCGCAGGATTGGCGGTTGTTGCTGACGCCGGACAGCCCGCGCGGCCCGCCCTGGTCATTGCGATTCAGCCGCTGGGCGCATGGGGTGCTCGGGCTGGGACTGCCCGCCGGGGATGAAACTGTGGATCTGCTGCGCGCCATGACGCTCGGCTGGCGCACCGCCCTCAACGGCGAAGTATCGCAGCCGTTCATGCGCTCGGGCACGATGCATCTGTTTGCCATCAGCGGCCTGCACGTGGCGTTGATCGCCGGCATTCTCATCGCGCTGCTGCGCTCGGCCAACGTGCCGCGCTTCCACGTCGGCCTGATCTGCCTGCCGTTGCTCTGGTTTTACACCGCCGCCACCGGCTGGCAGCCCTCGGCCGTGCGTTCCACGATCATGATGACCGTCATCATCGCCGGCTGGATGCTGCCCCGGCCCTCCAATCTGCTGAATTCGCTGGGCGCGGCGGCGTTTCTGATCCTGATGTGGGATCCGCAGCAATTGTTCCAGGCCGGCTTCCAACTCTCCTTCCTCGTCGTGCTGAGCATCGGGTTGCTCGTGCCGCCGTTCATCGAATGGCGCGACCGCCTGTTGCAGCCGGACCCGTTTCTGCCTCCGGAACTCATTCCGCGCTGGCAACGTCGGGCACATGATATCCTGCGCTGGCTGACCACCAGCATCGTCACCTCGTTCGCCGCGTGGCTGGGCTCGCTGCCGCTCATCGCGCATTACTTTCATCTGTTCACGCCCGTCAGCCTGCTGGCGAACATCGTCGTGGTTCCGCTCAGCGGGTGCGCGCTGGCCGCGAACCTCGGGGCGTTGATTTGCGGCACGTGGCTGCCGGGATTAACCGGCTGCTTCAACCACGCCGCCTGGTTCTTCATGCGCGCCATGGTCGTGTCGAGCGAATGGTTCGCCGACCTCCCCGCCGCCTGGGTTTATGTGCCGTCGTTCACCACGATGATGTATTTCAGCTATTACGCGCTGTTGTTGCTCGTCATTGCCCGCGTGGCCTTCGCGCCGCGCTGGCGCATGGCCACGGCACTGGCGTTCGCGACGCTCCTGTTGCCCGCGCTCGCCCGCTGGCATGATGCCCGCACCACCACGCGCCTGACCGTCCTCGCGCTGCCCGGCGGCGATGCCATCCACCTCGACGCGCCCGGCCGCGAACACGATCTGCTCATTGATTGCGGCAACGAATCAGCCACCGAAAACGTCGTCGCCGCCTACCTTCACGCGCAAGGCGTCAATTCATTGCCGCGCCTGCTGCTGACCCATGGCGATCTTCGCCACGTCGGCGGCGCGCCATTGGTCCGCGAACAATTCCGCATTGATAAAATTATCACCAGCGCCGTGCGCTCGCGCTCGCCCATGTACCGGCGTCTCCTTCAGGAACTGGAACAAACGCCCGAACATTGGCAGCCGGTCCGTCGCGGTGACACCCTTGGCCCCTGGCAGGTCCTGCACCCGCTGGCGGACGACAACTTCTCCCAGGGCGACGACAACGCCATCGTGTTGCGCGGTGAATTTCATGGCGCGCGCGTGTTGTTGCTTTCGGACCTCGGCAAATCCGGCCAACGCGCCTTGCTCGAACGCGAGCCCGACCTGCGCGCGGACATCGTGGTCACCGGCCTTCCCGCGCAAGGCGAACCGGTGCTCGATGACCTGTTGGCCGCCGTGCAACCGCGGTTGCTCATTATCAGTTGCTCCGAATACCCCGCCCAGGAACAGGCGAAACAGGAATTGCGCGCCCGCCTTGCGCGGCGGGGCGTGCCCGTGCATTACACGGGTGATGCGGGTTCGGTGACGCTCGCCTTCCGCAAGGACGGATGGCAGCCGGAGCCATGACCCCCGGACCGCGGGCATCCTGGCATCCTGCCCGCTTACGGTGCCGCCAATCCATCCGGTCAATTCCTCCCTCGCGACAAGCAAATCGCAAATCCCCCGCCCCGCAACTCCACTATTTCCTTTTCCACCCGCCCCGTTACCTTCGCTCCCCATGTTGACAATTGAGCGATATACTTTTGGTGTTGGAGACCGCTTCGCGCACCAGGCCCGCGCGCAATTGCAGGCCTGCATCCTCGCGGCCAACGCAGGCGTCGAGGTCGTGCCCGTCTGGAACAAATCCAACCGCGAACACACCACCATCGGCTCCGAACCCGCCAGCGTGCGCGCGGCGGCGGATGCCGCCGTCAAAGCGCTGGGGTGGAACAAGCCTTATCATGTCGATGCCGACCACATCCGCCTCGAGACCGTGGACCGCTTCATCCCGCACTCGGATTTCTTTACGATTGATGTCGCCGATGCCATCGGCCAGCCCGCTGCAGGCGCGGACGTGCAGGCGTTCGCCGAACGCCATCCGGAACTGGCCGGGCGCATCGAGATTCCCGGCATCGACGCGCCGTTCCAGACCACGCGCGCGGACGTCGAGCGCATCGCGGGCAAATACCTGCTCGCCGTGCAACAGGCGGGCCGCATCTACCGCCACATCGCCACGGCCAGGGGCGAAGGCAACTTCATCACCGAAGTTTCCATGGACGAAACGGACGCCCCACAGACGCCGCCGGAATTGCTCATCATCTTCGCCGCACTTGCCGATGAAAAAATTCCCGTCCAAACCATCGCGCCGAAGTTCACCGGCCGCTTCAACAAAGGCGTCGATTACGTCGGCGACGTCGCGCAGTTCGAAAAGGAATTCAACGACGACCTCGCCGTGATCGCCTTTGCGATCCAGCGCTACGGCCTGCCGCGCCCGCTCAAGCTGAGCGTCCATTCCGGCAGCGACAAATTTTCCATCTACGCGCCCATCCGCCGCGCCCTCGCGCGCTTCAACGCCGGCGTGCATCTCAAGACCGCCGGCACCACCTGGCTGGAGGAACTCATCGGCCTGGCCGAGGCCGATGGGGACGGCCTCGCGCTGGCGAAGCAGATTTACGCCGAGG
>JBFMBT010000047.1:0-27976 GCA_040754875.1 Verrucomicrobiota bacterium
TCACGAAGCCATTGGCTTCCGCCGCGAAATGACTGTCAAGCAGATTGGCGTTGGTGTACCGCAATTGGATCCCACGACGCAAAGCGAAGCGGCGCCCAGCCACAGCGCGTCTCTGCGCTGCGGCTGGGCCTATCCGTAATGACGCGCATCACTCGCAGGGTTGATGCAACTGGATGTTCCCGCCGCCCAGCGTGCCGCTCGCCAGGTAACCATTGGACAACGCGATGGCGAACACATCCGCCGCACCGGGGTTGCCGTTGTCGGTCACTTCGACGGCGAACGTGTAACCACTCGCGCCGTTGATTTCCGCCGTGCCTTCGATGCGGCGCGAATTGGCGGTGCTGCCTTGCTGGTAAACGGTGATGCTCGTGGCCTTCACGGTCATGTCGCTGCCCTGGTCCTTGTAATTCAGGTGGCCCCACAACACGCCATCGCGGATGCCGCCGGCGACACTGAAGTTTCCTTTCGCGCCGTCTGGCGTCGTAATCCATCCGCCGCCTGTGATGTAATCCCCGCCGTCGCAGTCGGGCGGCGTCACTATCGCGATGCCCGCTTGCGCGGAACTCGCGACCACATCCGCCGCGCCGTTGATGATGATGTGCAGCGCATTGACGATGATCGCGTTGGTGGTGGCGATTTGTTCGTTGATGATCACGTGGCCGTTGAGCAACAGCACGGTCTGGTTCGGCTCGCCGGTCACGACGACTGGCGCGCCGTTGACAACCAGGCCAGCCACCTCGGAGCTGCCGCTGACGGTGGTGCCGTTGGTCTGCCACACCGCTTCGGCGCGCGCCATGACAAACTCCGCGCCCACCGTCACATCACCCAGTTGCAGCGCAAACCGCGCCGCCGACACCTCCGCTCGTGTGCGATCACCCTGGCCAATCACCGCGGCATGCGCCACATCGGCGGCGAGCAACTCCGGCTCGTTCACCGAAAGCAGCGACGCCTCGCGCGCGCCGCCTTCCGTTGGCAACGCGCCGGTGTCCGACCAACTGTTCGTCACGCCGAGAATGTTCACGTTCAGCACCGTCGCGCGGCCGCTGTAAGTCGTGCCCGCCGGCATCGTCGTGGCGCTGGCTTCGCTTGAGTCGGCGCTTTCGCCGCCGTCACTGGCCGCCGAGACGACGTAGTAATAAGTGGTGCCGCCGCTCAATCCCATGTCCGCGTGGCTCGTGGCCGTCACGCCCGTGGCGACCATCGCATACGGCCCTCCACTCGTCGTCGCGCGCTTCACATTGTAGCTCGTCGCGCCGGAGCCTGCCGTCCACGACAAATCGATTCGGCTGTTCGAAATGGTCGTCGCCGTCAGACCCGCGGGTGGCGACGGCGGGATTGCTCCACTGGCCAGTAGCGCAATCTCCGCGTCTGCGAGCGCGCGGTCATACAAGCGCACCTCGTCAATCGCGCCGTTGAGGAACCCCGCCGCCGCGCCGGTTTGAATGCTGCCGATGCGCAACGCCGGAGCCGCGGCCCGCGCGCCGGTCGGCCCCGTGCCGCTGTTGTTCAACACGCCATCGACATACAAGCGTATCTCGCCCGTGTCCGCATTGCGCGTCGCCGCCACATGATGCCACGCGCCGTCGTTGATGGCCGTCGTCGTCACGACCGTTGTGTCCGGATTGCCGATGCCCAGCGCGAAGCGCCCGTTCAACACCGCCGAGCCGAAGTCCGCCGTGTTGCCGCTGACTTCGCCATCCACCAGGCCCTTGCCGGACCACCATTGCGCGCCCGTGCCGCCGGTGTCGGTCGTCTTCACCCACAGCGCGATGGTGAAATTCGTGCCAATTAATCGCGGAATCAACACATGCGCGCTCGCTCCGTCAAACTGCGCCGCCTGCGGGCCCACCTTTCCCGCCGTGTAAGTCACCGACGCCGAGGCCGTGCCATGATAACCATTGCCGCTCGTGTCACTCGCGTTGCCCTCGAATTCGTACCGCGCATTCGACGGCGCGGCAGTCGCCGGCGTCGCCATCACCTGGCTCGAATCAGCGCTTTCGCCGTAACTGTTCGCCGCCGACACCACGTAATAATAAGTCGTCCCATTGACCACGCTTGTATCCAGATAACCAGTGTCCGCCGGGCTGGCGATGACCGCGTAAGGCCCGCCGCTCGTGGTTGAACGCTTCACATTGTAGCCCGTCGCGCCTGCCGAGCTGTTCCAACGCAACTCCACGCGTTGGTTGCCCGCCACCGCTGCGAGGCCGGTCGGCGTGGCCGATGGTCCTGCAAGCGTGGCGGCGCTCGCCGGCGCGCTGTCCGCGCTCTCGCCCAATGCATTCACCGCGGAAACGACGTAGTAATAAGTCGTGCCCGGCGCGAGGCCCGTGTCCGCATGACTCGTGCCCGCGACGCGCGCCACCGTGGTGTAAGGCCCAGCGCTGCTCGTGGCGCGTTTGACGTTGTAACTGCCCGCCGACGCGCTCGCCGCCCATGACAAATCAATCTGCGTCGAAGAAACCGCTGTGGCCGCCAAGCCCGCCGGCACCGAGGGCGGCGGGATGAGATATTGCGCGATGGGCAGGTTCAAATCCTTGATGCCCTTCGCCACCAACCCCGCGTAACCGTGCGCGCCCTTCTCCGACAGATGAATGTAATCAAACCCGCCGCTCGGGTTCGTCGCATACCACGACCGCGCCTCCGGCACGCCGATCGCCGTGAGGTGCTCGATGCTCATGCGGTTCAAATCCAGCACCGGCACGTTTAACTCCGCGCCCAACTCGCGCATCGCCTGCGGATAACCCTGCACGCTGTTGAAAAACCGGCCCCACAGGTCGTAGGTGCATTTGATTTGCGCCGGCACAAACACCGGAATCGCTCCGTTGGTGCGCGCCGCATCCACATACACGCGCATGTACGCCTTGAACGTCGAATCCGCCCGCGTCTTGCGGTTCGAGTTGTCGTCCGCCGAATCGTTGATGGCGAACATCACGAACAGATAATCGCCCGGCTTGAGGCGGTTCGCGATCGTGGCCAGCGAGCCTTCCTCGACGAAACTCTTGGAACTGCGGCCCGGCTTGGCCTGGTTGTCGATCACCACGTCGCCCGTGAAAAACTTGTGCAACGGCTGGCCCCAGCCCATCAGATAAAACCCCGGCGCGTAATTCGCCACCGTCGAATCGCTCGCCAGAAAAATCGTCGGCTTGTTCCATTCCTCATCCGGGATGGGCCTGATGGCGAGCGAGTTGATCGGCGTGGATGAGCCGAACATCTCCAGGCGCAACCGCCCGTTGGTGATCTTGATGGGAAACGAATTACTCGTCGTGCCGCCGATCGTGTAAAACTCCAGCAACCCGTTCGCGCGCATCGACCGGTTCCCGCCCTCGATGCGGAACGACACGCGGTAATTGCCGTTCGGAATGTCCACGTAAAACGGCGTGCCGTTCGGCCGGCAATAATCCCGCGTCGCTGCGTCGCTGCCGCCTTTGTCATGCTCGGCGACCTTGGTGACATCGCCCCAGCCGTAACCGACCGCCGGATCATAGGCTGTCGCGCTCCGCACCTGGATGTGCTCCGCCGCCACCGGCCCCGGCCCAAAGTCGAAACTGATCGGCGCAGCAAGCTGCACGTTCGGTCCCGGCGGTTCCGCCGGCGCCGTGTAATACACGCTCGCCGGCGACAGGCTGTACGTGTCCGGCTCGCTCGTCTTCACCACTGGCGCCATGCCCGTGTAGGGGTCCGCCGTGCTGCCCAGCGCGCCCGCGCCCGATTCGGGATAAATTACCGTCGGGTATTCCGGCACATCAGGAAAATGCAGGTACGGATCTTCGTCATACGAAATCTGCGGATCATTCGGGTCCGACGCATCGATGAAGAGCAACGGCTCGGCCAGCGCCACCAGCGCGACCGACCCCGCCAGCGCCAGCGGCAGGAAGCGAAAGAGTTTTTTGGAAGCAGGTGATAGGGATGTTTGCATGTCAGTAGTTTGGTCCGGTTAAGGGTATGCTCGAACCATACCGGCCCCCACGCCCCATCTCTATTCCCCAATCGAGTGATTTTTGAATACGACGGGAAAAGCCCATCAAACCGCTCAAAATCAACCGATTGCAACAACCGACCAGTGAGCCTCACGCAAAGATCGCCAAGTCCGCAAAGGAGAAAGGGAGTTCTTTTTACGCCTGCTACCGAACCTTCGCATCCTTCGCGTGAGTCATTCCCCCATTCGATTGATTTCAGTCCCCTTCCCATTTTTCTGTCCGTAATCTTTCTGTCAGCTTCCCGCTTTCGAGGACGGGCCGTTCAATGCAAAAACTTGATCACCGCCTCCGTCCGTGACCGCACGTGCAGCTTTTCGTAAATATGCTTCAAGTGCGTGCGCACCGTGTCGTAATGGATGAACAATTTCTCCGCGATTTCCTTGTTCGCGTAACCCTGGCTCAGCAACGTCAGAATCTCCTCCTCGCGCCGCGTCAATTGCTCGTTCTCGGGCGACTTGGCCGGCGCCGCCTTGCGGAACGACTGCACCACCTTGCGCGCCACCTCGCTGCTCATCGGCGCGCCGCCCTGTTTGATGTCCGTGATCGCCTCGATGATTTCCGCCGGCGTCGAGCGCTTCAAAATGTAACCGCACGCGCCCGCCTCCAGCGCGCGGAACACGTGGTCGTTGTTCTCGTGCACCGTGAACATCAGGATTTGCGTCTGCGGCACAATCTCCTTCAGCCGCGCCGTGCACTCGATGCCTGAGATGTCCGGCAGCCGGATGTCCATGATGACCACGTCCGGCATGAATTTCGGAATCTGCCGCAACGCCTCGGCGCCGGTGTCGCACGCGCAGACGCACGTGAAACCCGGCGTGTCCGCAATCAGTTTCTCCAGCGTTCCGCGAATCGACGCGCTGTCCTCCACAATGGCCAGGGTGACAAACATGCTCATAACGTTCGCGTGCCGCCGTTTCCTTTCAATACCTCAATTGGGGGATACCGGGAAATGGGTGAAGGCGCGCTGGGTTTGGAGTTCCGCCCCGCAGTGCGGGGCGGTTGGGCGTCGCCGCGCAAACTGCCAAAGGAAATCCCACGCCCTTCGAACTGCAACGCGCCGGCCGGCTGAAGCCGGGACTCCGAGCCACCCGCTTCCAATCGTGCCGGCCAACCGTGATATGATTTCTGGGGTTCACTTTAATGGGAATCTCAACGAAACCGTCGCTCCCTTGCCCTGGCCGCTGCGGACGGCAAACTCCCCGCCTAATTCCTCAAGGCGCGTGCGCATGTTCCGCAAGCCGTTCCGCCCGGAGCGCATGGCGGCCTCGACGTCAAATCCCTGCCCATTGTCCTCCAGCATCAGTTCAAACACACCCGCCCTGGCGCGCGTCCGCAGCCAGACTTCCGTGGCGCGCGAATGTTTGATGACGTTGTTCATCGCCTCGCGCGCCACCAGGAACAGCGCGTGGCGCGCCTCCGGCGTCAGCGAACACGGCGGGATGTCTTCCGCCACATCCAGCCGGCAACGGATCGGCGTGAGCCGGAACAATTCCTGCGACACCTGGCACACATACGTCACCAGATTTTCCAGCGTGTCGTTGCCCGGGTTGACCGTCCACACGATGGCGTCCAGTTCGCGCGCCATCTCCCGCGTGCGGCCCGCCAGTTGCGCCGATTGCTCGCGCAATTCCTCGGCGGGCAGTGATTCGCGCCGCGCCATGTCCGCCAGCAACCCAATCTGCGTCAGGCTCGCCCCGAGGCCATCGTGCAAATCCCGCGCGATGCGCGACCGCTCCTTCTCCAGCGCGTGCTCCTGTTCCAACCGCTCCAGCTTCAACCGCAGCCGCCGGTGCGACCAATACCGCGCGCTCAGCGCCACGGCGACGGCGAACGCCGCCAGCCACGCCGATTGAAACCACCACGTCTGCCACCACGCGGGCAGCACGATGAACGCCAGCGTCGCGCCCCGCTCGTTCCACACGCCGTCGTTGTTGCACGCCGTCACGCGCAGCCGGTAATTCCCCGGCGCCAGCCCCGAGTAAATGGCCGAGCGTTGCCCGCCCGTTTCCACCCAGCCTTCGTCCACGCCCTCCAGTTGATGGCGCACGCGCACTTTCTCCGGCGCCGCATAGCTCAGCGCCGTGAACCGGAACTCCAGTTTCCTTCGGCCCGGCGGCACCTCGATGCTTTCCGCCAGCGCCACCGCCCGATCATTGACGAGGCATTCATCGACAAAGACCGGCGGCGGCTGCGCGTTGCGTTGCAGCGCGCCCGGCTCCACCGCCAGCACGCCCTGCTTGGTCGCAAACCACAACCGCCCGTCCCGCCCTTTCCACGCCATCGGCTGGCACGAGCCAAAGCAATAGACCCCGTGCAACCCCTCACTGCTGCCAAACGACACGCTGTTCAAACGCGCCACCCGTCCTTCCGCAAAACCCAGCAACTCCTGCTTCGCCATGTGAAAAATTCCCCGGCGTGACCCGAACCACAATCGCCCGTCGTCATCTTCAAGGATTTGGTAAATCACATCATCCGTCAGCCCATCCTCCGGCGTGAACCGGAAGAACCGTTCGCCCCGCCACAGATACAATCCGCCGACTGTTCCCATCCACATCAACCCGTCGCCATCCACGTAGAGGCATTGAATCGGCGCCTTCGGCAGGCCGTCCGCCTCCGTGAAGCGCGTCCATTGTTCGCCCGCCAGCCGGAACAATTGCCCGCTGTCGGTCCCCGCCCAGATCGCTCCGCTCGCATCCTCCGCAATCGTCCGCACCCGCTTCAAACCCTCGCCCACCGACTGAAACTCGTCCCCGCGAAACCGCCCGAAAATGTCCGGGTCCGCCCCCACCCAGATGTCGCCGTTGCGGCTCTTGAACAACACATGCACCGCCGTCATGCGCGCATCCATTTTCTTCGCCACAGGCGGTTCCCCAATCGTGCACCGATACAACCCCACCGCCGTGCTCGCCCAGATGTTGCCCGCGTCATCCGCGCACACCGAATTCACCCCCAGCCGCACGCGGCCCTCGAACAACGGCGCCAGCGTCACGCGCCCGCGCTGGATGCGCGCCAATCCGCCGTTGCGGTTGCCCAGCCACACATTGCCTTGCGCATCCTCGCACACCGCGTCGCTCACATCGTCGCGCAGCCCGGCTTTGGAATCGTAGTTGGAAAAAATCCGCTGCCGCAGCCGGTTGATGCCTCCGCCTTCCGTCGCCACCCACATGCTCCCCTCGTGGTCCTCCATGATGGCGTTGATGCCGCCGTGCGACGTATCGACGCGCGCAAACTCGCCGTCCAGAAATCGAAACAACCCGTGCGACGCCGTGCCAATCCACACCGCGCCCCGGCTGTCCTCAAACACGTCCAGCACCTTGCCGCCCATCGCCGTCCAGGGCAGGTTCGTGCTCACCGCGTATAACCGCCCTCCTTTGAGATGCGACAGTTCGTTCCCGCCGCAAACCCAGATGCCGCCCGAGCCGCTCCGCGCAAGGTAAACCGGCGCGCCCGGTTGCTCCGGAAATCGCACCAACTCCCGGCCGTCGAACCAGCCCAGGAAATTGTCGCGCGCCACCCACGCCCGCCCCTCCGCATCCATCGCAAACGACGGCTTCGAACCGCGCCCGGGACTGATGGTGTTCGTGAACACCGCGATCCTGCCCGCCTCCCAGCGCACGAAACTCTTGTCCGCCGGGCAGACCCATACCGCGCCTGTCGGTTCCACGAACAGATATTCCAGTTGTTTCCCCGCCATCGCCTCGCTCATCGGATGCGGACTGAACACGCCATCCTTCCACCGCACCACTCCGCCGACGGCCGGCAGCAGCAGCAACGTGGAATCGGCCTCCTTCGCCAGCGCCCGGATGTTCCGCGCCGCCACGCTGGCCACCAGCGGCGACGTAAACAATTTGAAATTCACCCCGTCAAACCGCGCCAGCCCTCCCATCGTCCCCGCCCACAGATAACCCTTCCCATCCTGCACCAAGCGATTGACCGTGCTGTACGGCAACCCCTCATCCACCTGCCACGAGCGCACGAAATAATTCGTCAACGCCGGCGCGTCATCCCGTTCCGTATTGCCGACGCAAACGGCGGCAACCCGGCAGGCCAGAAGACACACGACCGCCAGACCTGAACGTGGTGACACGCCCTAAATGCTAACGAGCCCCCCATGCTTGTAAAGGCGGCAAAATGAGCAACAATTCGTCCGTGCGCTCCATGGGCTGAAAAACGTATGGGACCGGCTGAAACGTTATCTCCGTGTGATGGCGCACAGACATGCGATCCAACGAACCTCCTGACTTGTCAGCACAGGCGAGCCGCTGCGGCTGAGGACAGCCGCGGTCCGGAAGGGGCAAGTGCCACGCGTTGGGAGGGGCGACGCCCAGCCGATTGGAAATCGGCGATACAGCAGGTTGGAAACCTGCGCTACAAAGTGCGGGTTCTTCAATCTACGAGGTGCAATTCCGGCTTTCCAACGGCTTTGAATGACCTAAGCTCGCGGCTCGTCGCATGATTACCACCATGAAAAAGTTTGCTCTCCTTCTCGCTCTCGCCCTGCTCGGCACCCTCTCGCTTCAAGCCGCGGACAAGCCGCGCAAGCTGGTCATGATCGCCGGCAAGCAAAGCCATCCGCCGCTCATGCATGAGTTTCGCGCGGGGACGTTGTTGCTGGAGAAATGCCTCCAGGGCGTGCCGGGCCTGGTCGTGGAAGTGCATACCAACGGCTGGGTCAGCAGTCCCAGCGCGTTTGACGGCGCGGATGCGGTGTTCATTTACGCGGATGGCGGCGGCAAGCATCCGGCGGTCATCGAGGATCACCTGGAGATTTTGCGCGGACTGGTCAAGAAGGGCGTGGGCTTCGGCTGCGCGCATTACGGCGTGGAGGTGCAGAAGGACAAGGGCGGGCCGGAGTTCACGGAATGGATTGGTGGTTATTACGAAAACTCGTTCTCCGTGAACCCCATCTGGACGCCGGATTACCAGAAGTTCCCGAACCACCCCATCACGCGCGGCGTGAAGGCGTTTTCGGTGAAGGACGAATGGTATTTCAACATGCGCTTCCGCGAAGGCATGCAGGGCGTGACCGGCATCCTGGTGGCCAAGCCCTCCGATGCCACGCGCGATGGCCCCTACGTGTATCCCAAGGGGCCGTATCCGCACATCCAGGCGATGAAGGGCCGCGACGAAGTCATGATGTGGGCGGTGCAGCGGCCCGACGGCGGGCGCGGCTTCGGCTTCACCGGCGGCCATTTTCATGTGAACTGGGGTGACGACAATTTCCGCAAGGTGATGCTCAACGCGCTGCTGTGGCTGGCGAAGGTGGAGGTGCCGAAGAACGGCGTGGCGTCCAGGGTCGCGGACGACGAATTGTTCGTGAATCTGGATACCAAGCCGAAGATGGAAGACGCCATCAAAGCGGCGCGCGAGGAACTGGCGAAGAAGCGGGGGAAATGAGCTTGCGGCAGGCGCCACCGCGCCACAGCCATCCCGGCGTGCCAGACGGAGTCCGCCAAACACGTCAATAGAGGCGAATTGCATTTGTTTGATCAAAATCGCTATGGGTCATTGGGGCGAAAAGTTGCTTGAAAATGATTATGCGCGTGGCGTGGTGCGCATTTGGGACACCGAAGTGAAAAGGGAGATCAGAGGGATTCCCAAAGCCAATCAAGGCGCGTGGGTCATTCAGTTTTATCGCGAGAATTATTTCGATGGCGAGATGCGCATCGGTTCAACCGGTGAAAATGCCGAGCTATTGGCTTTGGGCGAATTGATGCGGTCACGTGACATCGTCATTCCTCCCGAGTTCAAGGGCACTCTGAACCGGGTGGTTTCCCTTGAGTTAACTGAGCCTTTTCTCGGGGAATGGGCGAACCGCGATGCCAGGAAGAAAGCGCTTTTGGATTTCCTGGAGGCAATCGGAGGGCAACTGGTTGCAGACGTGGACCTGGACGTTTCAAGTGGACCGCTCGAATTCGCGAACGTGGATGAGCTGGAGCAAAAAATAACGGAGTGGATGGAGTCGGACGATCAACTTGACCGAGAGTGTCCAGGGTTTCTCAAGCTGCTGGATCGTATGTGCAGGGCCCAGTTGGGTTGGGATTATGATGACCTCTACCATGAAGGAAGCAGACAAAGGTTGATGCTCATTGTTTTTTTTGCTGGAAGGTGGTTGAGGCTCCCGAAGGAAGAGATTATGCGGTTGGTAAAGAAGGCTTCGAAGAGCGCGAGGCTGTAATATGTCAAATACTGTATGACGACAGCAGCCCGGGCTCTACGTAGCAGTCCGAACCTGCCCCTTCATTTTCTGTCCCGTATTTTTCTGTCCGCAGGTGGGCGCGAACGTCAGGTGCTTCGTTGTCCGCACGTCAAGCATGGGTTTTCATCGGTTCGGGGGTAATTGCGCTGAAGCGGCGTAAGCGCCGCGCGCCAAGGCGCCAGAAATGAACTTGCGGCGGGCGCGCAATCGGCCAACATTTCCCCATGATTGCCGCCAAGTCCAAGCCGCGCGCCAAGCGCGCCGCCAGCCGCCGCTGGACCTTTGCGGAACTGGAGGCTGAACTGCCGGAAACCACGCAGCCGGTCGAATTATGGGATGGGGAATTGCTTAAGTCGCCTGCGCCTTCTTTTTTTCACCAGGAGATTACCGGACGGTTTTATGATGCACTGAAGCCGTGGGTGACCGTGCACCGTTTGGGCAAGGTCGTGTTCACGCCGGTGGACATGGTGCTTTCACCGCATCGCTCGACCCAGCCGGATGTGCTGTATGTCGCCAAGGAGCGATTGAATATCGTCCAGGGAAGACTGCAAGGCCCCGCCGACCTCGTCGCGGAAATCATCTCCCCGGAATCGCGCCGGCGCGACCGCATCGACAAACGCGATCTCTACGAACAGCACGGCGTGCGTGAATACTGGCTCATCGACCCCGAGGCGCAGACCGTGGAAGTGTTGTTCCTGGAGAAATCGCAATACAAGCTGCTGGGCCGCTGGCGACCCGGCGACAAGGCGCAATCCAAACTGCTCGCCGGCTTCACCGTGGCGGTGGGAGAATTGTTCCAGGAGTGAGGTTGGGATTTGCGATTTTGGATTTTTGATTTGCGATTGGGAAGGCGGGTTTGCGAAGTCGCGGGGTTTGCGTTTGGTGTGGGCGGGATGGATTTGAAAACCAAGTCAGAAGTCAGTGGGTGGTTGAAGCTCGCCCTCAACCCGTCCCTCTCCTCCCGTTGAGGGGCGAGGGAGAACGGGGTTTGGTAAACACGCCGTTGGTGAGTGATGTCAATTACCGTGAGTGCGGAAACCTTAGAGCGGTTGCAGTTTAACTGTGGCCGCAAGTGGAGCGCGGGCTTTAGCCCGCTTCAGCGTGGTTTGTGCTGGCGGCGTTGAAGCGGCGTGAACGCCGCGCTCCTGGCGCCGGACCTAAATGCCGCTACAGAATTTTTTGAAACAGCCCTAAGCTTATGAAACGTCATCTCGTTCTGTTCTCGGTTGTGGCGGGCATGTTGTGCCTGGGGTTGCCGACTGCATTTGCGCAGGCGGATGGCAAGGGCAAGCGCGCGGCGAAGGGCAAGGCGCCGATTTTCAAAAGCGGCATCGTCAAGCAGGGCGCGGTGAACATCGACGTCGATATCACGGGCGCGCAACAACTCTGGCTCGTCGTTTCGCAAGGCGAGCACGGCTATAATTGCGACTGGGCGGACTGGGCCGAGCCGCGGCTCATCGGCCCCAGCGGCACGGTGAAGCTCACGGATTTGAAGTGGCGCCAGGCCACGCAGGGCTGGGGCGACACGCGGGTCAATCTCAATGCTGCCGGAAAACCAATGCGAATCGCCGGCCAGCCCGTCGCCTTTGGCATCGGCACGCACGCGCCGTCGGTGATTGCCTACGATCTGGTCGGCCAGAACTTCACGCGCTTCCAGGCGAGGGCCGGCCTCGATAACGGCGGCACGGACCAGAACGGCGGCGCGGAAGTCGAGTTCCTCGTCTTCACCGAACGTCCGCCCGGCGAATATTTGCAGGCCGCGCGAGACCAGGCGGCGGTGTCGGCCAGCGAACGCGGTTCCGGCCCCGAAGCGGCGCGCGAATCGCTCCAGTCCCTCACCACCGCGCCCGGCCTCGCCGTCTCGCTTTTCGCTTCCGAGCCGATGATGATCAACCCGACGGACATGGACATCGACCATCGCGGCCGCGTGTGGATCACCGAAGGCGCCAATTACCGCATCTCGCCGCGCATGAACAAGCCGTGGGGCGAACAACGTCCCGGCGGCGATCGCATCGTGATTCTCGAAGACGCCAATGGCGACGGCGCGGCGGACGCGGGCAAAGTGTTTTATCAGGACCCCACCGTGAATGCCGCTCTGGGCATCTGCGTGCTGGGCAGAAAAGTCATCGTTTCGTCGTCGCCTTATGTGTTCATCCTGACGGACACGGACGGCGATGACAAAGCTGATAAGCGCGAGTTGTTGTTTCTGGACAATTCGCCGGGCGACCACGATCACGCGATGCACGCGTTTGTGTTCGGGCCGGATGGCAAGCTGTATTTCAATTTCGGCAACGGCTGCGCGCAGTTGCGCCGGCCCAAGGGCGGCACGAAAGAGCTGCCGCTCAACGGCCCGGTCACCGGCATCGAATGGGAAATCGTGACGGACCTGGCGGGCAATCAGGTCAACGCCAACGGCAAGCCGTATCGCGAGGGATTGGTCTTCCGCTGCAACCTCGATGGCAGCGACGTGGAGACGTTGGGCTGGAATTTCCGCAACAATTACGAGGTGGCCGTCGATTCCTTCGGCACGCTCTGGCAGTCGGACAACGATGACGACGGCAACAAGGGCGTGCGCATCAATTACGTGATGGAATTCGGCAATTACGGTTACAAGGACGAGATGACCGGCGCAGCCTGGAAGACGCCGCGCACGAATCTGGAGAAGGAGATTCCTTACCAGCACTGGCACCAGAACGATCCGGGCGTGGTGCCCAACCTGTTGTTCACCGGCGCGGGTTCGCCCACGGGCATCCTCGTGTATGAAGGCAGGTTGCTCCCGAAACGATTTCAGAACCAGATGATTCATTGCGACGCCGGCCCGCGCACGGTGCGCGCGTATCCGGTGCAACCGGACGGCGCCGGATACCAGGCCGAGATGGTGGACATCCTCACCAGCAGCGATTCGTGGTATCGCCCGGCGGATGTGTGCGCCGCGCCGGATGGCTCGATTTACATCGCGGACTGGAACGACGCGGGCGTGGGCGGCCACAACATGGCGGACCGCGATTTGAGCAAGATGCGCGGGCGCGTGTATCGCGTGGCGCCCGAGGGCCACAAGGCCGCGACGCCGAAGTTCGATTTCACCTCGGCCGGAGGTTGCGCGGCCGCGTTGCAATCGCCGAACCTGGCCGCGCGTTACCTGGCGTGGACGAAACTGCATGAGCTGCAAGGGCAGGCCGAACGTGAGTTGTTGAAGCTTTGGAACGGCAGTGACGCGCGGATGCGCGCGCGGGCGTTGCACCTGCTGGCGCGCATCAAAGGCAGTGAACAAAAATACCTCGGCCAGGCGTTGAGGGACAAAGACGCCGACATCCGCATCACCGGCCTGCGCATTGCACGCGAACGCAAACTGGATGTCATCCCTTACGTGAAGCAACTCGCGCAGGATCCTTCGCCGCAGGTGCGCCGCGAATGCGCCCTCGCCTTGCGCCACCACACGTCGCCCGAAGCGCCCGCGCTCTGGGCGCAACTGGCGCGCCAGCACGATGGCAAGGACCGCTGGTATCTCGAAGCGCTCGGCATCGGCGCGGACCGTCAGGAGGCGAAATACCTCGCCGCCTGGCTGGAAGCCGTTGGCAACGATTGGAACACGCCTGCCGGGCGCGACATCCTCTGGCGTTCGCGCGGTGTCAATGCGTTGCCTTACTTGGTGAAGATTGTCACCGACAAGAACACGCCGGAAGCCGAGCGCCCGCGTTATCTGCGCGCGCTGGATTTTTTTCCCAAGAGTCCGGAGAAGGATGCCGCGCTGGTGGAGATCACGCTGGGGGCCTTGAAGTAAAAAAACTGCCCTTCCGCATAAGTTGTTCACTGGGTGAGAGTTGCGTTTGTGGTTTTCTTTACGGCCAGCCCTGGGTTGTAACCTGCTTATTGTCAGCAAGTTATAAATTTCGATCTGTGCTTCCGCCCGATTCCGCCCGCTTCCGCCACATAACGGCAAGTTTGCCCGCCGCAAAAAATGAAAAACCAAACTCCGCTTGCATCCACCAGCGTCCTGCACAATCTTGCGCCGTTGCGTTGTGATGAAACCCAAACACGTCCGCCTTTTTATCAAACCGTATTGTGGCTGGTGCCATGAAGCCATCGACTGGCTCCGTGCCCATGGCATCAAATTCGAGCAGGTCGATGTCATTGCCAATCGCGAGGCCTTCCACGAAATGCAGGCGCTCTCCGGCCAGACCCTCGCGCCGGTCCTCGAAGTCGATGGCGAAGTGCTGGCGGATTTCGATACGGACGAACTGTCCGCGTTCTGGCGCGAACTGGAAGCGCGCGAGGCGTGAACGATTGCCTTTCCGGTGCGCCGCGATTAGGTTCGCGTTCGATTGAGACATGAACGTTGCTGAAATTGCCCCCAAGCCCCGGCCGCGTCTGCCTGAGTGGTTGCGCGTGAGTCTGCCCACGCAGAACACCTTCGCGCGCACGCGCACGCTGCTGGAGGACCTGCGCCTGCACACCGTGTGCGAAAGCGCGAAGTGCCCCAACCACTGGGAATGCTGGAGCAAAGGCACCGCCACCTTCATGATCGCCGGCGACCGTTGCACGCGCGCCTGCGGCTTCTGCGCGGTGAGCACCGCCAAGCCGTTCGCGCTCGAGGCCGAGGAACCGGCGCGCGTCGCCGAAGCCACGCGCCGCATGGGGCTCAAACACGTCGTCATTACCGCCGTGGCGCGCGACGACCTCGCCGATGGCGGCGCGGAACATTTCCGCCAGACCATCGAAGCCGTGCGCGCGCTCAATCCCGGCATCATCATCGAAGTGCTCGTGCCGGATTTTCTGGACCGCGATTTCGCCATCGACCTGGTGCTGGCTGCGCAACCGCACATCTACAATCACAACCTGGAAACCGTGCGGCGCCTCACGCCGGCGGTGCGTTCGCGCGCCACGTATGACCGCTCGCTCAGCGTGCTCGCCAAGGTGAAGGCGCGCGTCGGCGATTCCGTTTACACCAAGTCCGGCCTGATGCTCGGCCTGGGCGAGACGGAGGAAGAAGTCCTGACCGCGATGGCCGAACTGCGCCACGCCCAATGCGACATCCTCACGCTCGGCCAGTATCTGCAACCGACGTTGAAACATCTGCCGGTCGAGGAATTCATCTCGCCCGCGAAGTTCGACGAATATCGCGCGGTCGCCGAGGAAATGGGCTTCCTGCACGTGGCCAGCGGCCCGCTGGTGCGCAGCTCGTACCACGCGGATGAATTTTCGCCGTTGCCGCCGCGCGAACCGGGTCCGACCGTGTAAGGCATCCACCCGCGACTCTTCTTATGACCCGCGGCTGGTTATGGATTTGCGCGCTGGTGGCGGCGGCGGGTGGCGCGGTGGGCGGATATCACCTGTATGCGCCGCTGCTCAAGCTCGTGGTGGTGGGCGCGTTTCCCTATTTCCTGAAACTTTCCTCCGACGGCGCGAAGCTGGCGCAAACAAGTTTTTGCGTGGCGTTCGCGCTGGCGCTGGTGTCGGTGGTGCTGGGCGGATTGTTTGCGTTGCGCGGCGCGAAGAAAGGGCGTTACCAACTGGTCCTGTTCAAGGCGTTGCTGGCGGGTGCCACGGGTTTCGCGGGCGCCGTGCTTTACTATCGTTATCAAATGGACGTCTTCGGCGCGCGCATGGGCGAAGTGTTTGATTTCATGCGCGACTCGCGCCTGACGCTGGCGTTGAACCCGCTGACGCGCATCGCCCTCATCAGCGCCGCGAGCGCGCTGGGGTATGGATTTTTGAAAGGGACGCTGGGATACACGGCGTCAGGGAAATAGGAGTGGGATTTACGATTTACGAATTACGATTTACGCGTGGTAGGCGAAACGAAGGTTTCATGAAGATTCCGGACTGCGGCTGTCCCCAGCCGCAGCGTGTCGCCTGTCAACGCACGCATGGGATTGCCTGCGATGCTGTGTTTGTGCGGCGTCATGATCACACGTACTACAATCAAACGAACCACCTCAGCGATGGTTTCAGACTGCACGCTGCTGCTGGGCTTCGACGCAGTCCGCGTTCCCGTTGGGACTTCTCTGAAGTTTGAGGTTTGGAATTTGAAGTTTCGCGCTTTGCTCCGGGGTGCAGTTTGTGGCAGGCTGTCGGCATACCCATGAAAAATCTCTCCCGGGCGTGGAATCGCAGGAAGTTCCTCGGCGTGTGCGGCGTGGCGTTGGCCGGAGGAATTTCAAAACTCAAATCATCGGAGGTCACTGCTCCCAAATCGCTGGGCGCGTTCGACCACGCGATGGAAAGCTTCATGCGCGCGCGCAAAATTCCCGGCGGCGCGCTCGCCATCGTGAAGGACCGCCGACTGGTGTTCGCGCATCGCTACGGGTGGTCGGACCGGGCGAACTTGAAGCCGATCGAGCCGGATTCGTTGTTCCGCATCGCGAGCATTTCCAAGCCGATCACGGCGGTGGCCATCATGAAGCTCGTCGAGGAAGGGAAGCTGGCACTTGATGATCGCGCGTTTGATTACATCGATTTGAAACCGATCCTGGCGCCGGGGACGTCGCCGGATGCGCGGTTGCGCGACATTACCATCCGCCAATGCCTGCAACATACGGGCGGGTGGGACCGCGGCAAGAGCGGCGACCCGATGTTCAAATCGAAGTTCATCGCGGCGCTGGCGGGCACGCCGCCGCCGGCGGACGCGAACGCGGTGATCCGGTTCATGCTGGGGCAGCCGCTGGATTTCGCGCCGGGCACGCAATACGCGTATTCGAATTTCGGCTACTGCGTGCTGGGGCGCGTCATCGAGAAGGTGACGAAGATGACTTACGAGAATTACGTGAAGCGCCGGGTGCTCGGGCCCGCCGGCATCCAGCGGATGCGCATCGGAGCGACGCTCGATGGCAAGCAGGCGCCGGGCGAGGTGCGTTACTGGATGCCCACGGAGGAACTGGCGGACAGCGTGTTTCCCAACACGCCGGAGAAGGTGCCGTCGCCGTACGGCGGATTTTATCTGGAAGCGATGGATGCGCACGGCGCGTGGATTGCGTCGGCGATTGATTTGGTGCGTTTTGCCGCCGCGCTGGATGACCCGCGGCACAGTCCGTTGCTCAAGGCGGCATCGTTTGACGCGATGTATGAGCCACCGCCCGCGCCAGTGTCGCGCAAGCCGGATGGCGCGCTGGCGGATGTTTATTACGCATGCGGCTGGCAGGTGCGCCCGCATGCGGCCAGCGGCAAGGCGACGTATGGGCACGCGGGCAGCCTGCCTGGCACGCGCACGTGGCTGGTGCGGCGCTGGGACGGCGTGAGCTTTGCCGCGCTGTTCAACCTGCGCCAGAGCGACCCCAAGCTGCCCGACGAAGCGATCCAGACCGAACTGAACAAGATTGCCGATGGCATCGAGGAGTGGCCGAAGGAGGATTTGTTTGGGAAGTATCGGGGGTAGGGCCGCTCGGGGAATGACGAAGGACGAAGGAAATCCGAAAGCCAAATTCCAAGTTCATGGTTCGAAGTTGGGGAGCTGACAGAAAAATAGGGGACAGAAAGATGGAAGTGTGCGCGTGGAAAACCGTTGAAACGGTTTTTTGCCACGGTGCCGCCTGGACACCCCGCTGAAGCAGGGTGTTAATGAGATGAGGGAATAACGGAGTAATCGAGTAATGTGATGACGTCGGCATCAACCGAGGGCAATGCGAAGCCGAAGGGGCGTCGCCGGCGATTCGTCGTGGCGTTTGTCGTGGCGCTGGGGGTGGTCGCGCTGGTGTATCCGCGGCATGATCCGGTGCGCGAGAAGGTGGACAAATTGTTCGACCCAGGACGTCTGCCCGCCACGGGGCAAATCGAGCCCGCGATGATGGAGGAATTGATTGACCTTGGGCCTGAAGTCATTCCGCACCTGATCGAGAAGGCGCGCGCTCCTTCCAAACTCGAGCGGGCCTATCGCAAACTCTATGATGCATTGCCGGAAAAGCTCACCCGGCGTCTGCCGCGACCGGCTGATGACGAGGTGGTGCGCGGGTTCGCCGTGCGCGTGATCATCGAACTGGGGCCGCTCGCGGTCCGGCAGGCGGCGCCGGAGGTGATTGCGGCGGTCAATGAACCGGGACCGGTTCCGCCCGAAATAGCGATGGGGGCGCTGGCGTGGCTGCTGCCAGAATCCGACGCGGCGCTACAGGCACTTCGCCATCGCTTGCAGAGCACCAATCGCGGCCCGCGCCTGCCTTTCGTCGGTTCGCTGGGCGATAAAGTCTGGCCCGAGTTGCCGCAACTGGTTCCTGAACTGACCGCGCTCCTGAGTCACCCGACTCATGGGTCGTACGCGGCGATGGCGCTCGGCCAGGTTGGGTCGAATGCGTCCGCGGCAGTGCCTGCGCTGATTAAAGTTTTGGAGCAGCCGGCCATATTGCCCGCGCCCACAACACCGTCCAAAGTGGCTGGCATTGTCAGGCGCGATAATCGGCGCGATCGGGCCGCGTACGCCTTGGGTAATATCGGCTTCGCTGCACCGGAAGTGATAAACGTGCTCGCCAAAGCGTGGAACGATGCCGACAAACAGGTGCGCCAGTACGCCGCGCACGCTGCCGGAAAGCTGGGTCCCGCCATGGCGCCGGTTGTGCCGCAGTTGCTCGCGGGCTTGAGCGAAACGGACAACGTCGTGCTTTCAGCCAAATTACACGCCATCGGAAAGGTTGGTCCTGCGGCGCGTGAAGCGCTGGGGAAACTTCACGAACTGTCGGACCAAGAGAAGCTTGTCGCGCAGGTTGCGAACACCAAGAGTTCAGGGACGTCATACGATGTACGATCCTTGAGCGTCGCGGCACGCGTGGCGATTTGCCGCATCGACCCACAGCAAGTGCCGGAACAACTCAAGCCGATAATCGACGACTTTGGTGTCGGTACCCCGCCGGAAGTGATGAAATTCCTGTCGGAACTGAAATCTGATTCCACCTATGTCATCGGCCGTATGGAAACTCTGCTGGCCGACCCGAAATGCGCGTGCCGTCCGCTCGCCGGAAGTGTGATTTTGCACCATAACCCGTCGCACGCGGATGCTTTGCGTTTGTATGAGGCTCTGGTTGAAAGCGGTCCGCTGGCCCATCGCATCCACCCGGCATCTTGGCTATTCAAGTTTACGGGTCGAACCGAACACCCACTTGCGCTGATTTCCGAAGGGCTGGCCTCGTCGGAAGGGCAAGTAGGTCAATCCGCCCTGACGCTTGCTGGAAATCTCGGCCCCGCCGCGCGCCCGGCGATCCCCGCCATCAAAGGGGCGCTGTGGCACAAGGACCGGTATGTGCGTGAAAATGCCGGACTTTGGTTGCGCCAATACGCGCCCGAGGAATTGCCGCCGATCAGGAATTGAGCAATTGTTTTGACCTGATGGTCAAAGGAGTAATGGAGCGTATCAACTGGGATACAGTACGACGGAATCGGTGTCGCTGGCTCTTCACTGCAATGGCGTTTCTCGTGGCGGTGGCGATCATGGGGCTGGTGTATCCGCGGCATGATCCGGTGCAGGAGAGGGTGGAGGAGTTGCTGAAACCAAGACGCCTGTCTGTTGGCGGCCGCAGCAGTCAGGAAATGGTCGATGGACTCATTCAAATCGGGCCGCAGGTCATTCCGCACCTGGCCCGCAAAGCGCGCCGCCCTTCCAAACTCAGCCAGGCATACGGGAAGTTTTATCTCGCGATGCCGGTGAAATTGGTGCAGCGACTGCCGATGCCAGAAGATGATATGGTG
Source organism: Verrucomicrobiota bacterium (assembly GCA_040754875.1). Taxonomy (GTDB): domain Bacteria; phylum Verrucomicrobiota; class Verrucomicrobiia; order Limisphaerales; family JBFMBT01; genus JBFMBT01. The sequence continues at coordinate 19,843 of JBFMBT010000047.1, forward strand.
ATGCGCGGGGCCGCCATTCGGGCCATAAAAGAACTCGGTCCACTCGCGGTCCGACAGGCGGCCCCGGAGATGATCGCGGCGGTTGGTGAAATCGGTCCTTTGACTGACGATGCCATGGGGGCACTGCCTTGGCTGCTTCCCGAAGACAGAGCCGCTCAGGAAGCGCTCCGCCAATACCTCATTGATACAAACCGGGGACCGCGCATGGTTTTCACCGACAGCCTTGGCGCCCAGGTTTGGCCTGGTTTGTCCCACCTGACGGGCCATCTGGTCGCGAACTTAAGCCATCCCACATATCCCACATTCGGGGCCTACGCGGCCCTGGCACTCGGTGAAATCGGACCAAAAGCATCAAACGCCGTGCCGGCATTGGTCAAGGTCTTGCAGCAAACCAACACCGCAATGATGGATCACCAGCGCGCAATGTCAGCCTATGCTTTGGGAGCAATCGGGCAGGCCACGCCGGAAGTAGTAACTGCGCTCGCCAATGCGTGGAACGATACCGATCCAACGGTGCGACGATACGCTGCCGGGGCGGTCGATGCGTTGGGATCGGCAATGGCGCCGGCCATGCCGCAATTGCTTGCGGGATTGAACGAAACTTACACGCCGGCGCTGTTCGCCAAATTCAAGGCCGTCGGCAAGCTTGGTCCGGCTGGGCGCGATGCGCTGGGCAAGCTTCGCGAATTGTCCGACCGGGAAAAACTTATCGCGCAAGTGGGCGAAGCCAACTTCACGGCGACGCCGCCAAATGACGTGCGTTCCTTGAACCTGACGGCGCGCATGTCGATTTGTCGCCTCGACCCAAATCAAGTGTCCGAGCAACTGAAAGCGTTGGTTGATGGCGTGACCGACTGGTGGGAACTAACGAGGTTCCTGATGGAACTGAAATCTCATTCGCCGGAGGTCATTCGCACCATGGAACCGTTGCTCGATGATCTCAAGAATCCGCATCGGCGGGTTGTCGCTTACGTGATTCTGCACCATGATCGGTCACACGCGGCAGCCCTGCGTGCATTTGATGATGAACTGCAAAAGTCAAAGTTAAGTGAACGAATCATCGCGGCGAGCGGACTGTTTGATTGCGTTGGTCGAACAAATCTGGCACTGCCGCTCCTTGCCGAAGGTCTGGCTTCTTCCGAATCACATGCCGGCAAGACGGCCATCGACCTCGCTGAACGTCTCGGTTCCGCCGCCCGCCCGGCGATCCCTGCCATCAAAGGGGCGCTGTGGCACAAGGATCGCAGTGTGCGTGAGCGCGCCGGGCTTTGGTTACGCAAGCATGCGCCGGAGGAATTGCCGGCGATCGCAAAATAATCGATGCCCCAATGGCGTTGAAATAATTCAAAGGGTCGCGTAACTTTCAACCATGAGTTTCGCCCAGGTTCTTGAAGAGCTTCCAGCACTGACGGTTGAACAGCGACAACTGGTCATTCGGCGAGCGTTGGAATTGGATGACCCGCCGTTATCGGCCGACGATGAGGCGTTGGCAGAATCCCGACTGGCCGCGCACCACGCGGATCCGGCATCTTCCGTGCCGCTGAAGGAAATGAAAGCCCGTTTGCGCTCCCGCTCGAAATCATGAATTGGCGCGTAGTCGTGCGGCCTGAAGCCGGGGACGATGTTGCGCAAGCCGCCGCATGGTATGACACGTGCCGAGAGGGCTTGGGCGATGAATTCGTGGAGGAAGTTTTGCGGGTCTTTGACGCATTAACGCACAACCCGCTACTGAATTGTCGCCGTCACCCGCGAAAAAACATCCGTTGGCGTTATCCGGATCGTTTTCCATACCGTGTTGTTTACGAGGTGTTGGAAACGGAGCGGACAGTGGTCGTCGGCGCCGTCCTGCACGCAGCGAGTCATGACCGCAAATGGCGGCAACGGATGCTGCGCAGAGCTTAGGCAAGACATTGATTACAAGCTGATTATGCCGATTATAAATACCCCTGCACAAACCCCTTGCATTCCCCTGCCGTTGGCTTAGTGTCTCACCCCGCCTGAACGCCCCGTGTGGGGATGTTCATTGAGGCTGAGAAAAGAAAAGTTAACCAGTAACCTGACATTCAACCCTCCGTTGCCGCTGCAACGTTCGGTCGTTAGGCAATGGAGACTTCGCAAGCTCATCTGCTTTCGCAAGCCTCCCTTACTGATATCACGCGAGTACTGTCATTATGTTGACCATGGAAGAAGCCCTGAAGCACAGCGATATGCGCTTTGCCGCGGGCCAGATCGTCAAAGGCACTGTCATCGAAGTCCGCCCCAAGGAAGTCCTGGTGGACATCGGCTATAAAAGCGAAGGCGTCATCCCCGCCAACGAGTTCGATGACATCAAAACCGTCAAACTCAGCGACATCATCGACGTCCTGATTGAGAAACTCGAAGACAAGGACGGCATGGTCGTCCTGTCCAAGGAAAAGGCCGAGTTCAAGAAGAACTGGGAAAAGATTCTCACCATCTGCAACGAAGGCGGCACCATCATCGGCAAGGTCAAGAGCGTCGTCAAAGGCGGCCTGCTGGTGAACATCGGCGTCGAAGCCTTCCTGCCCGCATCGCAGATCGACATCGTCCCGCCGAAGAACCTGGCGGGCTTCGTCGGCAACAATTACGAATTCAAAGTCGTCAAGATCAACCAGGAGCGCCAGAATATCGTTCTCTCGCGCCGCGAGCTGATCGAACAGGAACGCAACGAGCGCCGCTCCAAGCTGCTCTCCGAGATGACCCCGGGCGACATCCGCAAGGGCACGGTCAAGAACATCACCGACTTTGGCGCGTTCATCGACCTCAACGGTCTGGACGGCCTGTTGCACATCACCGACATGTCGTGGGGCCGCATCGGCCATCCGTCCGAACTGCTCAAGGTCGGCCAGGAAATCGACGTCGTCGTGCTCGATATCAACCGCGAGAAGGAACGCGTCAGCCTCGGCCTCAAGCAGAAGCTGGCCAATCCGTGGGACAACATCGAGACGAAGTATCCCATTGGCGCGCGCGTCAAAGGCCGCGTGGTCAACCTCGTGCCGTACGGCGCGTTTGTGGAACTGGAGCCGGGCGTCGAAGGTTTGGTGCACGTCACCGAATTGTCGTGGACCAAACGCATCGCCAAGCCGAGTGATGTCCTCAAGCCGGACCAGGAAATCGAAGCCGTCGTGCTGGGCATCAACCGCGAGGAGCAGAAAATCTCGTTGGGCGTGCGCCAGCTCGAGACCAACCCGTGGGACAAGGCCATGGAGAAGTATCCTCCGGGCAGCCACATCAAGGGCAAGGTGCGCAACCTCACCAGCTACGGCGCGTTCGTCGAGCTGGAAGAAGGCCTGGACGGCATGGTGCACGTGTCCGACATCTCGTGGACGCGCAAGATCAATCATCCTTCCGAAGTGTTGAAGAAGGGCGACGAAGTCGAGGCGTTGGTGCTGGAAATCGACAAGGCGAACCAGCGCATTTCACTCGGCATCAAGCAGCTCTCCGGCGACCCGTGGGAGAACATCGACCAGTATTACAAGGTCGGCGACCTGGTCACCGGCAAGGTCACCAAGCTGGCGAGCTTCGGCGCGTTCATCGGCCTGCAGCATGACATCGACGGCCTGGTGCACATCTCGCAGATCAGCGAGGAGCGCGTGGACAAGATCAAGAACGTGCTCAAGGTGGACCAGGAAGTCACCGCGCGCGTGATCAAGATCGACAAGGCGGAGCGCCGCATCGGTCTGTCCATCAAGGCGGCCAATTACACGGCCGAGCAGTTGAAGGCCGAGCAGGCCGCGCTGGACGCCCTCAAGCCGGGCGAAGACCTCGTGGCGTTGCAACACGCCTTCGACGCCGCGGACGAAGAGAAGCGCACGCAGGATTAAGCCTCGGCGCGAAACAATTCACAAAAAGGCGGGCTGGCAACAGCCCGCCTTTTTTGTTCGGAGTCCCGGCTTCAGCCGGCCGGACGTGGATTTGCAATGCGCTTCGGAATATTCCCGGCCGTCTTTTCTTTCGCCACGCGCAGCCGCCTAAAGGCGGGACTCCAAACCTCCCATATCTCATTTCACCACCGGCGCCGCTACATGCGACGCGTGTTTGCGGTCGTGGTAGAGGGTGTTCTTGGCCACGACGGCGTTGGTGGGAAAATCCAGCGTGATGGGTTCACCCGTGTTCGGATTCGGTTCGTAGAATGGCGCGCCGGTGCTCGCCACGGTCACGCGGATGCGATGGCCCTGGTTGAAAATCTGGCTCAGCCAGCCCACGTAAAGCGACACCTTGTAAATCTTGTCCGGCGCCATCAGCACCTCCTTCTCGAAGCCGTCGCGATACCGCGCGCGCCGCACCATGTCCATGATGAGGATCGAGCGGCCGTCGGGATACACATCGCAGACACGCACGATGAAGTCGGTGTCCTTCACGGTGGACGACACATACAACTCCGCCGTCACCTTGCCGGTCCACTCGACCGGTTGCGCCAGCGGCTCGGTGGTGAACGTCAGCACATTGGGCTGTTTCTCGAATGCCCGCGCATCGCGCGCGCCGGGGAACGAAGTGTAAGGCAGGCTCGCCGGCTGGAGCGGGTCGGCCAGATACGTCGTCGAGGAACTGGCGATCTTCGGCGATTGGCGGGTGAGCAGGCCGCCTTCGCGAAAATAATACGGCGTGGCCTTCGCGGGCACCGGCCAGTCTTTCGCCGTGCGCCATTCGTTGCCAGGCGCGCCCGGCTCGTTGACCGCGCCCATCGCGTAATAACGCACCGCGCCGTCGCGTTCCACGCCGTTGTCGATGCCCTTCAGGTAATGATCGAACCACCGCACCATGTGCGCGTACACGTCGAACATCGCGTTCTCGGGATACACCAGTTCGCCGATCTTGTTCGACTTGGGATAACCGCCGTGCAGCCACGGGCCGACGAGCAATTGTTGCTGTCCGCGCGAGTTGCGCCCCGCGCGATGCTGCCGTCCGATGAAACTCTCGATGGAGCCCACCACCATGAAGTCATACCAACTGCCGATGGTGAAACAGGGCACGTTCATCTGGTCGAAGTGCAACGCGCAATTTTCCTGGGCCCAATAATCGTCATACGTCGGATGCCGCAGCCACTCCGCGAGCAACGCGCGATTGTGCGCGGGCACGCGGCAGACGTCGTCCATGCGTTTGAAGCGTTCGGGCTTGGAAGCGCCGCCGATGCGATAGCCTTCGTGAAACAGGCTCAGGCCCGTGTCCGTCATGTACTGCGCGACCAGATGCGGCGGGCGTGTGACGGCGAGAAAGTTCTGCGCGTAACCGGCCTGTGAGCCGCCGAACGTACCGATCTTCCCGTTGCACCACGGCTGCGCGGCCAGCCATTCGCAGATGTCATAGCCGTCCTTGAGTTCGCCCCAGCCCAGGGCGCGATAACCCACCCACGTGCCTTCGGATTGCTGCGCGCCGCGGAAACTGACATTCGCCACGATGTAGCCGTGCGCCGCCAGCTTCGCCGTGGCCAGGCGCGTGCCGTTGTTGGACACATCGGCATAACGCTGCTGGAACAATGCCGGCAGTCGTTCGTCTCCTTTCGGAAAATACACGTACGCCGAAAGCCGCGTCCCATCGCGCATCGGAATCATCAAATGCTTCTCCGTCACCCCGCCCAAATCCAGCGGCTTCAACTCCGCTGCCGGCATTAAACCCGCTGTGAATGCCAACAGCGTCGCTGCGGTGAACCATCGAAGCGATTGATTACGCATTGGAGATTTGAGTTTGGTGCTTCTCTGAAGTTTGGAGTTTGTGATTTGAAGTTTTGCCCAAGGTCCGCAACCACGGAAAGTAAACCCGGCGACGTCACGCCCCTCGCGACCCTCTCCGCGCATCCTATTTCTTCGGCGCCGCCTTGGCGCCTTCGCGCTTGATCGCAAACGCCAGGCCGAGCCCCTTCGGCGCGGGGTCATGAATCGGATGGCCGAACTTGCCGGCGTTGAAGCCCTGCGGGCCTTCCTTCTTCGGATTGATTTTCAGCGGCAGGAAGTGCAACACGAATTCACCCTTCTCCTTGTTCACCGTGCGCACCGTGACGTCGGCCTTCTGTTTGGCAAACACCGCGTCAATCTTCGCCGCGTTGTCGCCCTTGGCATAGTCGGGCACGCTCAACTTCAAGGTCGCCTCGTATTTGTCCCCGTGCACGGGGCTGGCGTCCGCCACGGACTGCGCGATTTGATGGTAACTCGAGACGTGCGTATCAAACGAAATCAACGCGTAGCCCTGCGCCGGGTCCATTTTGAAATCCGTCACGCTCTTCACCTTCTTGACGGATTCGGCGATGGACTCGACGCAGGTCGAACATTGCACGTTGGAGATGTAAAAGGTGGCGGTGACCGGGTGCGGTTTGACTTCGGCGGCGGAAAGTTGGATGGCCAGGCCGAGGCCCAGGAACAACGCGAGGGGAAGTTTCATGCGCGCAGGCTGGGGAAAGCATGCCGGGCTGTCAACTGCAATGGCGGACGCTCCTGATGCCGGAGAGCGAAGCGTTGGGGCGGGCCTACCGCGTTTTCTCCCGCGCGCGGAGTGCGTTCCGGGCTTCCAACATCAACTGGCCCGGGGCAAGTGTTTTGCTCAGATACGCGGTGGCCCCCTGGCGGCGGGCTTCGGTGGCGCGTTTGTCCTCGAAATTGTTTCCCGAGAGCATGATCACCGGCAGTTCGGGATGCGCGGCCTTGACCCGGGCCAGGACTTCCAATCCGTCCGTCTGGCCCAAAGCGGCATCCAGCACCATCAAATCCACCGGCGACTCTTTCATGGCGCGCAACGCGTCCTCTGCGGTTGACACCGTGCTCGTGGCATACCCTTGAAGGCCCAGAATGGCCGCCACGTATTCGCTGGCAGCGGGTTCATCATCCACCACCAGAACATTTGCTCTACCGTGCATACCCACCACCATCGTAGTAATTTACCCATCATTCCATGGGGTGAAGACCCCATTTGCAAACCAGACACACGGCTTGGCCCTTTTGGGGGCCCGGCTGCGGCCGCTTGGCACATGCTCACAAGGCCTCGCGCGCGCGCTCCAGGATGACGTCGGGGATGTGCGGTTCGTTGCCGATGCTGGAGGTGTACCAGAGGCGCTTGCCGTGTTTTTCGGTGGGATTGCGCCAGGTGGGCTGGCCGGCTTGAAGGCGCTCGCGCACGATGCGCTCGGGTTCGCCCAGCATGACGGGGATGTCTTCGTAGGAATGCAGGCCATCGCTGATGAAGAACGGCACCATCACGAGATTTTTGGTGGCGGCGAGTTGGTAGCATTCGCCCACGCGCGGTTCTTCCTCCATGAACACGGCGTGGACGCCGGCGTAAATCTGCTGCGCGCGGATCAATTCGACCTGGCGTTCGATGGCTTTGCGCGAGTTCTCGTTGTTGCCGGTGCCGTGGCCGGCGATGAACAGGGTTGTTTCCGCAGGTTTGGGCGCGCGCGGGAAGGGGTGTTGCTCCACGATTTCCTGCGCGCGGGCGAGGATGACGCGCGTCATGGAGTCGTGCGTGCCCACGGGACCGCAATAGTAAAGGGTCTGCGCGCCGCGTTGCTGGCGGCAGGGGAAACTCACGCGGCCGGACTGGCAGAAGCCGAGTTCGCGCGGGATGACTTCCTCGGTGAAATAGCCTTCGCTGATGAACAGGGGCACCACGAACACGCGCGGCGCATAGGCCCCGCGCAACGCGCCGGCCAGCGCCGGTTCCTGTTTCCAGAACGCTTCGAGGACCTGCCCGAACACGCCGCGCCGCCGCAATTCATCGGCGTGCTGCCACGTCGGCGCGGCGGACTCGGCGTTCAACGTCGAGCCATGGCCGACCAGCACGAGGGTGGCGTCGGAGAATTCGTTCATCGGCACGGCCTATGGTTACCCGTGGTCAGGGGAAGGCGCAAGCAAGGGGGCCAGCGTAGCGCAGGTTTCTCCCGACACGTCGGGGACTGTATCGCAAGTTTCCAACTTGCAGGGCGTAGCCTGCCCAATTGTGCCTGAACTTCCCAACGTGCCATGCCCTTTTCATCTGCCGCGCCTGGGCGATTGGAAATCGGCGATACAGCAGGTTGGAAACCTGTATAGCTTGTCCGGCGTTGTGCACCGGCTGAACAGGAGCTTTTCAAGCTCCTCCGCCATTCAGACGGTGAACAACGCCGTCGCGATGACAAATCTAAATTTCT
>JBFMBT010000048.1:0-27643 GCA_040754875.1 Verrucomicrobiota bacterium
GCCGCCATAGTACGCGCGCGCGCGGCGGCGCAATGCGCCCGGCGCGGCGCCCGCCAGCCGGCGTTCGACGCAGTGCATGGACGATTCCCAAACCTGGCGATGCTCGGCGCGATGACGGTTGGCGTCATGCATGCGGATGCGATAAGTGACTCGCGGCACATAGGCAAATTCGTAATGCAAGGCCAGGCGCAAGGCCAAATCAAAGTCTTCGCAAAAGTGCGTCTCCGGCGTGTCCGAGAAACCGCCCACGGCGGCAAGGGATGCCTTCGGAAGCAAACAGGAAAGAATTGTCCCCGCCGAATAGAAGCAGAGTTCGCGCAACAAATTGCCGCTGCGATGCGCGAAGCAAAACGAGTAAACCGGCGGTGTGTCCAGCCGCTGGCCGTGCACACTGGCCTGCCCGAAGGGAATGCGGCCGGGGCTGCGCGCGGCTTCGTCCAACAACGCGGTGAGCGCGCCTTCGGCGAGGGCGTCGTCGGAATCGAGGAATTGAATCCATGCGCCGCGGGCGGATTGCCAGCCGGTGTTGCGCGCGGCAGCGGGACCGCGCTGCGATTGTTGAAGCACGCGCAGGCGCGGGTCGCTGACGCTCTGGAGTTTCGCGAGCGTGTCGTCCGTCGAGCCATCGTCCACGACGATCACTTCGGCGACGGGAGGGCCTTGGTTGAGCGCGGACTGGACGGCGTCCAGAATGTATGCGGCGCGGTTGTGCGTCGGGATGACCACGCTGACGGAGTTGTCCGCGGCAATGCTCATGTTTGCGGCGGGGCGGCGATGCGGAGCACGCATTGCACCCACTCGGCGCAAACGATTTTCGGCGCGTAACGCGTCTCGGCGAGCTTGCGCGCCGAGCGGCCGATGCGTTGCTGTTGTTCGCCACTCTGCAAGTTTCGAAACGCGGCAGCGGCTTCGCCGGCGTTGGACATCGACACGGGCACGCCGCCGTCGCCGGTCTGCCAGCGCATGACGTCGTCGGCGTGATGGACGACGGGCAAACCGCTGGCGAGGGCTTCGAGAATCGCGATGGAAAACGGCTCCGCCAACGAGCCGAGCGAATAAACGTCGGCGGCGTGGTAGAGCTGGGGCATGCGGGCACGTTCCACGCGTCCGACAAAGATGGCGCGCTGGCCGAGTGCGGCGCGCACCGACGCGCGCACGTCTTCCGCGCCGTCCTCCTCGACGCCGGCGGAAACGAGCACGCAATCCGGCCCGACATGCGCGACTTCCTGGGCGAGCCATTCGAGACGTTTGCCGCTCACCTGCCCGACGGGGCCGGCCGTCAGGACCACAAACGCTTTTTCGGGAAGGCCGAACTGCTGACGGGCGGCGGCCCTTTGTTCCGCGCTGGCGGGCGCGAATTGTTCGAGATCCACAAAGTGCGGCACGGCAAAAAAGCGGTTTGTGTTTTCCGCGCCCAATTCCCGTCGCGCCTGTTCCAGATACGGGGGCGCAAGCAAATGGACACCGTCGAAGTCCCTGGCCCAACCGGCGGACAACCGCATGCCGTTCATGAAAACGACTTTGGCGTGGTGGAAGGAGCGAAAGCGCTTGAGATGCCAGCTCAAAACAGGGTCGCCGCAATAAACAATGTCGCACCGGGATTTGCGCAAGCGGAGAACAGTTCGCGGCAGCACGGAGAGTTGTTCCAAAATGTAACGTCGATGCCAGCTCCATGGGCGAAGGATGGCGGCGTCGCGGCTGATGCCATGCAGATGACAAGCTGAACGTCCGCGAACGGCGGGAGGCGCGCCGCCGCTCCAAAGTTCCGCGTCAATGTCCGCGGGCAGGTGTGCGGCCAGTTCGGTCATCCAGACTTCGATGCCACGCGTGACATGGCCCAGTCCGGACGATACCAACGCGACGCGCAGGCGGCTCATGTTCGAAAGCAAAACCAGGTGGGACTCGCTTCACCGGTGGTGACGTGGAGCGACAATCCCTGTTCCTTGATGAAACGATCAACGGCGGTCTTCACACCAAATCTGCCGTAAGAGAATTCGCCATCGAGATAATCGTGTCCGGCGAGCAAACCGCCGGGGCGCAATTTGGGGAACCATTGGCGGACGTCTTCCGCGACGGCTTCCTCGTGATGTTGCGCATCAATGTAAACAAAATCGAGCGAGCCGTCTTTGATTTTGGCTGCGGCTTCCACGCCGGTCATGCGCCAGACTTCCGAGCGCGGACCGTGCGCGCTTAGGAGCGTTTTCGTGCGTTCGAACAGGCGGTCCATTTCGGTTTGCTCGCGGTTGCACATGTCTTCGTATTCGGGGCCGAACATTCGCCACGGATCGACGGAGATGAGCTTTTGCCCGCGCCAGTGCGTGAGCAAGTAGTTTGAAAAGCTGCCTTCAAAGACACCGACTTCAACGCCTGTGCCCAGCAGCGCGCGCGCGTTGAGCAGGGAGGGCAGTTGGTAACGACCGGTGAGCTTAAGGCTGCCGGTGGCGCGAAAGTAAATTTCTTCGGCACAACGTTTGGCGGGACGCAGCAAATCACGCGCGTTCATTGGAGGCGGCCGCTGGCGGTGATTCATTTCCCAGGAGTCGGTCGTAGAACTCCAGACCCCGACGGGCGACGCGGCCCCAGGTAAAACAAGATTCCACGTGATTGCGGGCCGCCGCACCCATTCGTTGGGACAGCGCAACATCACTCAACAATTGTTCAACGCGAGCACGCAGCGCGGACGCATCACCCGGCGGAACGATGAACCCCGTTTCGTTGTCCACCACCAGTTCAGGCAGGCTTCCGGTGCGCGTTACAATCACAGGCTTTCCGCACGCCATGGCCTCGATGGCCACTAGGCCAAGCAGTTCCGATTTGTCCTCCGGCGCCTCGGTTGAAGGCAGTGATGGTTGCAGCGCAACGTTTGCGCCGGCGTACTGGCGGCGGAGTTCCTCCTCGTCCGCGTCGAGAATGAACTGGACCTGTTTGCCGCGAGCAGCGGCACGCAGTTGTTCAAGGTAACCCTGGTCATACGGGCGTCCGACGATGTGCAACGGCGTGTGGCCATTCAACGCTTCAATCAGGGGCAACACGCCCTTGTGCGGGAGAAGACGCCCGACAAAGAGCGCGTAGCCGGCTGACGCGGATGGCGTGGGGGAGAAATCCTGAAGGTTCGCGCCGCCGTGCAGGATAGCCTTGGGCCGCTGCCAGTCGCGGAAAAAGCCGGCGCTGTATTCGGACAAAAAAGCCAGGCCATGCGCCAGGCGGTTGAGGTTCGCGCGCCGATGGATTTTTTGCAGGTAGGCACTCCAACAGGTTCCGCCGCCACCCACGTCGGTCAACACGAGTTTGCGGCCAAAGAGCCGCGCATACAGCGCGAGGAGGTCGGCGAGCGGCGTGGGAAAAACCATGACGTGGAACACGTCAAAATTGCCGAAGGCGTTCCAGGTTTCGCGCGTGATGGGGAAGCCGCGGCGTTCGTCCAATTTCTTCACGCGAAACGTGCGGATGGCCAGGGCGCCAAGTGTTTCCGAGCGGGCTTGCAGGTCGAAGAGCGCCAGGGTGGTCGGCACGTGTTCGGCCAGGGCGCGCGCGTATTCCAGCGCGTAACGTTCACCGCCGCCCACGACGCGGTTGGGCGCAAAATACGACGCCGGGACGACCAGCACGCGTGGAGATTTTCGTGGCGCTAATGACACGTTCGCTCACCGAAGCTTGAACAACGTCCGCAAGCCGATAGATTGCAGCGCAACGATGGCGTCAACCCCGGCAGATTTTCCCGACCCGCCGCCCGGCAAGAACGGTTGGCCGTGGTTGCGACCGGCTGCGAGCCGCGAAACGAATGGGCCGCTGCCGCGCATCAGCATCGTCACGCCGAGTTTCAACCAAGCCGCCTTCCTGGAGGAAACAATCCGCTCGGTGTTGTTGCAGGAGCATCCGCCGTTTGAATACATCGTCATGGACGGCGGGAGCCGCGATGGCTCGGCGGACACCATCAAAAAATACGCGCGGCATCTGAAACATTGGGCCAGCGAGCCGGATGGCGGCCAGGGAGACGCGATTGACAGGGGCATGCGGCAGGTGACCGGCGACATCATGGCGTACATCAATTCAGACGATTTCTATCTTCCAGGCGCGTTTGCGACGGTTGCGCGGGCATTTGCTGATTGTCCCGAGGTGGATTGGATTGTTGGCGCGAGCTTGTTGTGTGATGAACGGGGCCGCGCGTTTGGCATCAACAGCAGCCCAGGCTACAGCAAAGCATTGTTTTTTTCGGGCCGATATCTGGGCGGCCACGCGGCGTGGAACGGCAAATGGATCCCGCAGGAAAGCGTCTTCTGGCGTCGTTCACTTTGGGAACGCGCGGGAGCAAAGTTTCTTTGCGAACGACTGCAACACGGCGATTTCGAATTGTGGTCGCGCTTTTGGCATTACGCAGACCTCCATGTGTTGCCGGTTCCGCTGGCAGCTTATCGCTGTCATCCGGAAACCTACACGGCCACGCGCGGCAACCAGGCGCTGGAACCATGCACGCGCATCATCGAAAGTTCCGGCCTGGGCGAGTTCAGTCCCGGTGAAATCCGCCTGCGCGATTTGTTGTGTCGCATGGGCGCGCGCCTGCTCAACCGTTTCGGTGAACCCGCCCGGTGCCTTGAATATGACAGCCAGGCATCGCGCTGGCGGGCCATTACGCGACACGTCATGTAGGGCGCGCCAAGGTTTCAAAACCGCAACCACTTCGAGTTGGCCCGCAATGCTTCCCAGCGCACGTTGCGCCGCAACTCGCCCGCTTGCGCCGGCGAATCAGCGGGCCTCTTTTGCAGGGACCAATAATGCATCGCGGCGTGCAGTTGATACACAGCCATCAAAGCGCTCCACGCGAAGCCGTGCATACCATACCGCCACGCCTGCGCGGTGATGTAACGCCCGTAAAATTCACCGAGCGGGCGGCGCACCATGTACGGCCACACCGAGGGCTTCAGCGTGGTGGCAAGGCGCTCGCCTTCGAAGCGGCTGTAACGCGCGAGCTTCTCGATGAACCCACCGAGGTCATTGGCATAGCCCGGATGTTCCAACGCGGCATCGGCTTCAGCAGGCAACAGTTCAAGCCGCCCTTCCACCTTGGGCGGTTCGTGGACGGTCGCCGACCAACTCACCGTACCCTTGCGAAAGAAACGCACCTGATGGTCCGGCCAGAAGCCGTGCTCGAGCCAGACGCCGAGAAAATAGTTTCGCCGCGGCAGCCCGAACGCCGCGGCGTCGGTCTTGTCCGGCAACTCACCCAAACGCGCGGCCAGCTTTGCCGGAACGCGTTCGTCCGCATCGACGATGAGAACCCAATCGCCCTCGCACTGAGCGATGGCAGTGTTGCGGATGATTTCGACATTGCCCACGGGCGACCAGGGCATGTCCACCAGGCGCGCGCCTTTGGTTTTCGCGATGTCCCGGGTGCCGTCGGTGCTGGCCTGGTCAGCAACGACGACTTCGTCGGCCCAAGCGACCAAGTCCAGACATTCAGCGAGGTTGGCCGCCTCGTTGCGCGTGTTGATGAGGGCGGAGATTTTCATCCGTGTGCGTCAGGCTTGCGTGCTTCAAGGGCCATGGTTTCAAAACGATTCCACTCGTCGCCGATTTGTTTCCCGTGCGATTCAAGTCCGCGCAAACGTCCATCCGGACTTTCGCCAATGGGATGCTGCTGCACATCCTTGAAGCCGACGCGCTCGAGTGCAACTTGCAGCGTCGGCGGATCGTAAACGAACTGGTGATCCCAGTTGCGCATGAAATTGTTGAGGACGAAACATTCATTATGGACCTTCACATGCGGAAAATATTGATTGATCGTGTAATCAACATACCGTCGCTGCGCTTCGGTCTTTTGCGGTGTGAACAGTTCCACAAGTGACTGCAAATTGGGCGTGGCGATGCGCACCTTGCCGCCTGGTTTCAGCACACGGAAGATTTCGCGCAGCATGTGCTGCCCGTCATCGAACGTGATGTGCTCGATCATGTGTTCGCTGAAGGCGCAATCGAACGCGTTGCCCGGCAGCGGAAACGGCTTCGTCGCGTCCAGAAAAGCCATCCCGCGCGAGGTCGGATAGAAATCGGTGTTCAACCATCCGGCGAGGTGGTGCGGACCGGCGCCGATGTGCAGCTTGCGTTCCGTGTGTTCGGCGAGATAACGCGCGATCAACGGTTCATAGGCCCAGGGTTGTTGTTCGCGCCACCGTTCGTAGCGCTGTTTCACGCGCCGCGCGCGTCGCACCGCCCAGACGAGAAAGCCGAACTGCTTGAGGAAGTTCTTCGTCGCGTCGTTCATCAGCGGCGGTTGCGGGTCAGGAATTGCGGCGGTTGCTCACGATTCTTGCTTTCCAACCACGCATCGCAACGCGCAAACACGGCGGGCCAGTCTTCCTTGAATTGATAAGTTTGCGGCGCAGCTTCCACCTCGGCAAGCGCGCGCCGCGTCAGCTTCTGCTTCCATGGCCGCAATAACGCGCGTGCCGCGTCTTCAGCAATGACCGCGGCCGTCGCTCCGCGATGAACCACACCATAATAGCGGCGCAGTTTGATGGTATCCTCGACGACCCGTTGCATCGCGGTGATGCCATTGCTGCGGTCGTTTTGGATGCGGACCCAAAGATAACCCGCATACCAGGCGAGATTGGCCGGGCCAGACGTCAGCCGTAGCGCAAATTCCATGTCGACGCGCAAGAAGCGCGGGTCAAACAATCCGGTAAGTGCGAGCGACCGCCGCCGCAACATGAGTCCCAATCCAGAAAATTCAAACTCCACTCCATGATCCCGGTAGTTCTCATACCCATGGCGATGAATTCCCGGAGCGAAGTGGTCGGGCCGCGTGCAATCGGTCATCCACCCATCAGACGCAATGGCATCGACCTCCGGATGCCCGAGCATGAACTGTTTGCATTCTTGAATCCCCCGCCAAAAGAAGGCGTCATCGTCAGAGATGAGCTTGATGCACTCGCCCCGCGCCCGCAGGACCGCTTTGTTCATGCCATGGGCCTCGCCCCGATCCCGTTCCGAAATGAACTGGTGAATGCGTCCGGCGTTGGCGAGTTCGCGCAAATACTCCACCGTGCCGTCCGTACTGCCCCCATCCACGGCGACGACTTCCTCGTCGGGCTTCGCGTTGGCCAGCAAACGTTGCATGACCTCGCGCAAGAACGGCAGCTTGTTGCGCGTCGTGAGCACGTAGCTCAACGAACAATCCGGTTTCATGAACGAACGGGAGCAGGCGGCGTCGCCGCGGGTACGGCGCGCGGTTCTTCGCGAACCAACACACGGCCCGGGTGCTTGCGATGGTGTTCAACCAGCCATGCATCGCACAACTCCATGACTTTCGCGGGGGTGCGTTGCACAGACGGAGGCGATGCTGGTGGCGGCGGCGGCGTGAAAATGCGGCCCAGGATGCGCCGTTTGGTGGCGCCCGCCACGCGCCGGAGCCGCTGCAATGCCGTCGGGGGTGGTGGCTGGTTGCCGGTCACGTAATCCATGCGATCGTACATCTGCGCGTAACGTTTCACTTCGGCCAGGATCCGGGCGGACTGCGTGCGATAATTGCTCGCGGAGTTGTCAATCCGCAACGCCAGCACCGAGTCATACCACGCCAGATTCGCGCTGCCCGTCACGCGCAAGGTGAATTCGAAATCCACCGCAATGCAGTCGGCGTTGAACAATCCCACCAACGGCAGGGCCGACCGACGCAACATCAACGGCAGGCCGTTGAAAAAAAAACGCCGCCCGGTGCGCCGCCATTCCTCGAAGTCGCGGTCAAATTCGCGGCAGATGTAAACCGCTTCGGGGCGCTCGAACAGCGTGTTCGCCGATTGCGCGCCCATCAGATGACATTCCGGGTGTTCGAGCAGGAACTGCTTGCAGGCCTGAATCCCGGGCCAATAGAACGCGTCGTCGTCACTCAGGACTTTGATGAGCTGCCCGCGCGCGCGCAGGATGCCCTTGTTCAAGCCGTGCGCCTCGCCGCGATCCCGTTCCGAAATGAATTGATGAATGTGCCCTTCACGATGCAATTCCCTCAAAAACTCCGTGGTGCCATCGGTGCTCGCGGCGTCAATAATGATGATTTCCTCGTCGGGCTGCGCATTGGCCACCAACCGTTTCACAAGCTCCTTGAGCAACGGGAGCTTGTTGCGCGTGGTCAGCACATACGACAGCGTGAATTCAGTTCTCACAGTATGCCCCTACCATCCCGCCAGAACGACCTCGATGATCCGCGCCGCCTGTTCGTCCGTCAGCGCCGCGTGCACCGGTATCGAGACCTGCTCCCGCTCGAACTCCTCCTGCCCAACCAATCCAGGCGTCAACCCGCCGAACACCGAATTTCGGTCGATGCGCAAATCGCACACCGACGCGGGAATGCCGTGCGACGCCAACTTCGCGATGAATTCCTCCCGCCGCTGCACCCGCATCGTAAACAGCCAATATGCGTGTTCGCGGTCCAAATCGCATTCCAGCAACTGAATCCCGGCGACATTCTTCAATCCCTCGCGATAACGCGCCGCGATCGCGCGCCGCCGCGCCAGTTGCGCCGGCAGTTCCTCCCAATTCGCCAGCCCCAGTGCCGCCGTGAAATTGTTCATGTGATACTTGTAACCGAGTTGCGCGATGTCCACCTCGCGATTGCCGAGCACTGACTTCTTGATGAACCGCCGGTCGATGCCAAACCATCGCCGCGCGCGCACTTCGTGAAAATCCGCTTCGTCACGGCAAGCCAGCGCCCCGCCATCGCCCGACGTCAGATGCTTCGTCGCCTGAAAGGAAAACGCCGTGAACCGCGAAAGCGTGCCGAGCGGGCGGCCCTTGTAGCTTGCGCCAATCGCATGCGCCGCATCCTCGATCACCGCCAGCCCGCGTTGCCGGGCCACCGCATGAATCTCGTCCATGTCGCACGGATACCCGGCCCAATGCACGGGCATGATGGCTTTCGTGCGCGGCGTGATTTTTGCGGCAATGGACTCCGGGGTAATGTTGCCCGTACGCGGGTTAATATCGGCGAACACGGGGGCCGCCCGCTGCATCAACACCACCAAGCCTGTCGCAATAAACGTCTGTGGCGGCAAAATCACTTCGTCTCCGGGCCCCACGCCCGCCACCGCCAGCGCCAGATGCAACGCCGCCGTGCCGCTGTTCAACGCCACCGGATGCGCCATCCCGGGAAACTTCGCCAGCGCCTGCTCGAACTCCAGCACCACGTCCCCTTCGTTCACCCACCCGGATTGAAGCACGGCCGTCACCTTTTCCCCCGCCTTCGGGGAAATGCACGGTTGATGAAACGAAATGGGCGACATCACTTTGGTAGCTCGCTCATGCCACCGCAACCTCCAGGCGCGCCTTCGCGTAGTTCTCTTTGAACCACGCGATGGTCTTCTGCAAACCGTCCCTCAGCGTCGTGGGCGGCTGATAACCCAGCCACTCCTTCATGCGATCCACCTGGAAGACCTTGTGCGTCTGGCCGTCGGGCTTTGTCGTGTCCCACCGAATCTGTCCGCGGAAGCCGACCAGTTCCGCCACCGTGTTGACCAACTCCGCAATTGTCGTGGGCACGCCCGACGAAATGTTGATGATGTCCGGCCCGCTATAAATTTCCGCCGCGCGCACCACGGCTTCGCAGGCGTCGCCGATATAAATGAAATCCCGCACCGGCTTGCCGCTGCCCCACGCCACAATTTCCGCATCACCGCGCAACGCGGCTTCGTAATACTTGCGGATCGTCGCCGGAATCACATGCGAATGCTCCAGATCGAAATTATCCCATGGCCCATAGACGTTGCCTGGCACCAGCACAATCGCGTCAAAACCATGCTGACGCCGATACGCCTCGGCCAGCGTCACATTGATTTTCTTGGCCACCGAATAAGGCGCGCTTTCAGGCTGCGGATAGCCGTTCCACAATTCCGTTTCAGCAATCGGACTCGGCGCCTTCGCCGGGTAACTGCAGCCGCCGATGAGCGTGACGTATTTCTTCACACCCGCCCGAAACGCCTCCTCCTGCACCAGTGTGTTCATCAACAGATTCTGGTAACAGTAATCCGCCGGATACTTCTTGTTCGACAGGATGCCGCCGCTTAGCGCGGCGAGGTGAATGACGAAGTTCGGGCACACGTCCGCAAACATCGCGCGCACCGCAGCCTGTTCCAACAAATCACAATCCTGCCGCGAAGGCGCGACGATTTGCGCGCCGGTTTGTCGCAACAGCGGCATCAGATTCCGCCCGAAGAATCCGTTGGCGCCGGTGACCAGCACCTTTTTGTCCGCCCAAAACGATGGTTTGCTCATCACAAAACGTTAATGCTGCGCCTGGTAATATACCAGATGCGTGCCGCTGTAGTCGAAGCGGAACCGGACCTCCTTCAAGTCCGCCAGCGCCTTTCGCACCGTGTCCTGGCTTTCCGGCGACGCGAACACCAGCAAGAATCCGCCCCCGCCCGCGCCCAGCAGTTTCCCGCCCACCGCGCCCGCGCGACGCACCTGCTCGTACCACAAATCAATTTGTTCGTTGGTAATCTTGCTGGACAGCCGCCGTTTCACCTGCCACGCCTCGTGCAACAGTTCACCAAACTCACGAATGTCCCGTTCCGACGCCAGCAACGCCACCGCTTCATCCACCATTTCCGCCATGCGACCGAGCTCCGATTCCAGCTTTCCCTCGCGCGTGTTACTCAACTGTTCATCCAACACCTCGTGCGCCAGTCGCCGCATGCCGGTGTAGAAAATCATCAAGTGCGAGCGCAACAGTTCCAACCTCGTCGCGCTCACCGGCACCGGCAGCGCGCGCACCGTGCCGTCCTTCCCGCACGCCACCTTGCGCAAGCCGCCCAGCGCGCAAATGAACTGGTCCTGCACCCCCACGCGTTCCTTGATCAACGCGTGCTCCACATGAATCGCTTCGTTCGCCAGTTCTTCGTGACTGCGCAACTCCCCCTTCAACGCATGCAGCGCGTGCAGCAATCCCACGGTAAACGACGACGACGACCCCAGCCCCGTGCGCGCCGGCAGGTCGCCCGCATAACCGATTTCCACGCCGCGCTGAATGCCCAGGTGCTTGAGACATTCACGCACCGACGGATGCAAAATTTCCTCCGCCGCCTGCGCCAGCTCCGTCCGCGAGTACGCGACCTTGATCGTGTAATCAAAAAAATCCGCCAGCCGGTTCAGCGTGATGAACGAGTATTTGTCGATCGCCACTCCCAGCGTCTGCCCGCCGTGCTTGAGGTAATAATCGGGATAATCCGTCCCGCCGCCAAAGAAGCTGATGCGCAAGGGAGTTTTGGTGATGATCATACGCGCGGGTTGGTTATAGCCGGAATCTCACTGCCAAACCAGTCGCGATGCGAGCGCACAAACGCATCCGCCTGGTCGAGTGTTTCCGGTACGCCGATGTCGAGAAAATCCCCCATCACCGGCACGGCTTGAATGCGATGGCGCTCCAGCAATTCAGGAAAGACATCCGTCTCGAAACTCAGCGGCCGCCGGCTGGAAAAATGCTTCCGCAACCGCTCGTGCAGCAAATACACGCCGCCGTTGATCAATCCCCTGCCCGGCCGCTTCTCCGCGAACCGCCGCAACCGCATGTCCGACGCACACTCCAGCGTTCCAAATCGCGACGCGTCCGGCACGTCAACGGCCAGTATCGCGCCGTCCACCGCGTCTTTTCTTGACGCTTCGAACAACGGCGACCAATCGCCCACGACCAGTGAATCGCCATTCAACACCAGCCACGCCTGCGCGTTCCACTCCCGGGGCGCCATACCCGCCGCGTTCAAAAATCCGCCCGCCGTGCCCAGCAGTTCTTGTTCCCGCGCGAAGATCAATTCCATCCCGCCCCGCCAGTTCGCAAAATGCGTTTCGATTGCTTCGGCCCGATGGCCCGTGGAAATCACCGCGCGCCGCACGCCCTGCTTCACGAGAAACCGCAACACCCATTCAAGAAATGGCAGGCCCGCCACCGGCGCCATTGGTTTCGGCAAATCGCCCAGCAGATGGCTGATGCGCGTGCCCTTGCCGCCCGCCAGAATGACCGCGGTGACGTACTCCTGGACGGCCCGTTCAGACATTCGTGTAAATTGTGTTGCGGAGAATCGTGAATCCTTTGACCAACTCGCATATCCCGCGGTCCAGGTCCCATTCCGTCTTGTAACCGGTCGAAAGAATGCGCTGGTTGGACACAATGTAGTCGCGCTTGTCCGGGTCCTCGCCAATCGGCGCTTCGAGAAAGACGAACTTTGGCAGATGCTTTTGAATCCGCTCGCATAGTTCCAACTTCGACAGGTTTGCGTCGTCCAGACCCACGTTATACGCGCGCCCGCGCATTGCTTGAAAATTCTTCAACGCGTGCAGAAAGGCGCGTGCCACGTCGCGCACGTGGATGAAGTTCCGTTTGAAATGCGCCTCGAACAACACCACCGCTCGGTCATGCACGGCGCGATACACAAAATCATTCACCAGCAAATCCACGCGCATCCGCGGCGACATTCCGAACACCGTCGCGAGCCGGAAACTCAGCCCGTTCTCGCGCGCCAGCACCGCTTCCTCGGCCTTCATCTTCGTCACGCCATACAGCGAAATCGGCCGCAACGGCGATTCCTCCGTGCAATACTTGTCCTTCTCACCGATGCCATACCCGCTGTTGGTCGTCGGATACACAATCCATTGCTCGCGCGACGCCAGCCGGCAGACCATTTCGATGGCGTCCTGGTTCGTTGTCTGCGCCGCGACTTGATCGCGCGCGCACATCGGCATGCCGACCAGCGCCGCGAGCGGAATGACCACGTCCGCCTTCGCAATCAACGGTTTCATGATCGCTTCATCACGGCAATCGCCGCGCACCACGTCAAATGTCTCGTAGGAACAACAATCCGTCAGCGAACTCTGCCGCAGCATGAAGTTGTCCACCACCGTTACTTCATGTCCCTCCGCCAGCAAGGCTGGAACCAATATGGAGCCGATGTAACCGGCGCCGCCCGTCACAAGAATTTTCATAGCGTCAATTCAAATGGTTTTCGTGCCTCGCGTTGACACACGCCCGCGGCATATCGGCAATCTCATACGGACCTGGCATTGCTTTGGAACTCCCGGTGCCTTTCCCGAATCGCCGCCACGGTATCCGTGTGATGGATTGGGATTGGCAACCGGGGCGCTTCTGTGACCGCCCGTTCATCCTGAGGCGTCCGCGATGACAGAAATTCAAGGGGCTTGATGAAGAATTTACGAATCAATTCTCCGGCCAGCTCACACTGTCGCTGGTTCAATTGCCCGTACGTGTCGTCCGGCCGGATCTCGAGGGAAGCATCCTGCAACAATATATCGCCTTCATCTATCCCCGCAGTCATGACATGAAGGGTCGCCCCGGTGCAGCGCTCTCCGTGTACGATTGCATTCTCCAGCGGCTTGACCCCGCGGTAAGCGGGCAGCACGGACGGGTGAAGGTTTATCGCCGCGTGACACGCACTCTGCAAAGCTCTTTCCGTTAAAATCCGGTCAAAGCAGCACACCACAATGAAGTCCAACCCCTGACAGGTGACGATTTCATCCGTGACCACTTTGCCTGGGCAGACATCACGCCGGGTGTTAAGCACCGGCACCCCATACGTTCGCGCCAGTTCATACACGCTGTTCAAGTATCCATCGGACGAGGACTCGTCATACTTGGTCAACACCTTGCACAGACGGACGGACGGCGTTTCCACCAGCGCCTTCAATCCTGCCCAACCCAGTCCCCAATTGCCGCAATACAGGACGTTCCAAATCGGGTCACTCATACTCAGGTAGCAAACGGTATCGTAAAAAATAATCTTTTCGTGCCTCGACACCTGCCTTGGCCTCGTACTCACCGCAAAGACGCTCGTACGCTTCCTTCATATGTATCATCCTGCCCAAATGCAAGGTGTGCCCTTTCCGCGAAAACTTCCGTTTGAACCGCAGCAAAGGATCGTCCTCTGAGGCGGAGTTGCCTCCGCCCAAAATAAAATGCGCGATACCGCGCTCCGCCAGCGCCAGACAGGTCCGGTGGATGGAAAGCTCATTCGCACCATTGACCCGCGGCATGCTGTTCGCCGCCAGCAAATAGTATGCTTGCAACGGATGTTCGATGATCAGGCTCGCGGAGGCCAGTTGCCCATCCTGTCTGGCCGCGCATATCCGGAACGCCGGAACGCTTCGCGCCCGCTCAAATACGGCGGCCGCCAAATGCCACTTGGCATGCGCACCCACCCGGCGCAGTGATTCAGCATAGAGCGCGGCGAAGCTTTGCCACTCCTCCTCCGTCTCCAGCCAGCCAACCTTCAATTCCGCGCCTGCGGTGCGGACATCGTAACGACACGTCTGATTGTAGCGAGCCAGTTGTGCCGCCTCGTCCGGTGAGCAATCCGCTATGACCAACGACTTGACCGGCCCCACCTGCAATTCACTCCGCCCTTCAAACGGTCGGTGATTCTCCAGCAAGGGGTTGAAACGCATGACTTCCGCCACGATTCCCAGCGACTGGCACGCGTTCCGATACTCGGCCAATGCCGCTTCCAAAAACTGTGGATCGATTGCCTTTACCAACGGCCCGAAATAACCCATGAACGGGTCGATGTCCCGCCATGCTGTTCCCCGAATCGCCGTCGGCGCAAACACGTGAAAGAATCCGTTGTCCCCCTGCGTTATCAGCACTGAATACCATTCCGCGCCGTGCAACACTCTTTGGGTATCGGCTTCGTGAAACGCATCCCGCGCAGGGCGGGGAAAGTATTGATCCACTGCTTCAGGGATCGCGTCTTTTAACAGATTAACCTGCAATCTCATCCTGCGCACCTGTCGATAACCTGCCCCAATACCGAACTGGCTCTACTCGTTTGCTTCACCCATCAACAACCTTCTCAAGCATCCCCACCCAAATCGCCGGCTCAGGCTCGTCGGCCAGCGCAACGCCGTGGCCGAAAACTTCCGCCACGCCGCGTCACGGTCTCCCCGCTTCAGCAACTCCACCGCTGCGTGGCATTCGGCAAAGCTCGTCTTCAATTCAAACACATGCCGCGCGCGCCGCACCTCATCGGCAGGCAGTTTGTCCAGATACCGCGCCCGGATTGCGGCGAACTCCGGCTTGAACCCGTCGAGCTCCGCCATCGTCTTGCTCTGCCCGTGAAATCGATAACCCGCCACCTGC
Organism: Verrucomicrobiota bacterium; assembly: GCA_040754875.1. Lineage (GTDB taxonomy): Bacteria > Verrucomicrobiota > Verrucomicrobiia > Limisphaerales > JBFMBT01 > JBFMBT01. Next base: position 15,125 of record JBFMBT010000048.1, read on the forward strand.
ACGTCCAACGGCATGCATCGCTCTCCCGCCAGCATCAGCCGCGCGTAGAAATCGTGGTCGAAACAATACCGGCACGTTTCATCAAACAGCCCGTGTTTCTCGAACATCAGCCGCCGCCAGAAATGCCCCGGCTGCGCGGCGCAGTAATCCAGATACAAGCATGAGGCTGCGTCCCTCGGCAAACGCGGCAGCCACGAACTGGGTTCCATCTCAATTCCCGTCCCAAACAGAATCCACCCGCCCGCCACCCAGTTGCGCCCGGGATGCTTCTGAAATGCCGCCGCCACCGCACTCAACGCGCCGGGCAGATAAACATCGTCGCTGTTCAAATACGCCACGATGCCGCCCGTTGCTTTGCGTAGTCCCTTGTTGATGGCGTGGGCCTGGCCCTGGTCCCGTTCGCTCACCCAATGCGCCAGACGCGGCGCATATTTTTCGATAATCTTCGCGCTGCCGTCGCTGCTGCCGCCATCGATGATGATGTATTCCAGGTTCGGATAACGCTGGTTCAGCACCGAAAGAATCGTTTCTTCCAGGTAGTCCGCCTGGTTGAACGACGGTGTGATGATGCTGATGCGCGGCGGTTCCATCGTCATCCAACCGCGGCCCCCTGGATCCGTGCCACTGATTCAAACAATTCGACGTATCGCTTCGCTTGCTGCGGCATTCCATATTCCGCCTCCGCCACGGCCCGGCAGGAAGCACGCAAATCGCGTCCATCCGCCAGATCATCGAGCGCAGTTTCCAGCGCCGCCACCAGTGATTCCGCCGTTGGCTCCTTCGCCAGCCAGCCCGTCAGTCCGGGACGCACCATTTCGGGAAGCCCGCCCACGCGAAAGGCGACCGTCGGCGTGCCCGTGGCCATCGCCTCCAGCACCACGTTGGGCAGATTGTCCGCCAGCGCCGGATGCACCAGCACGTCGGACGCGTTGAACGCCAGCGCAATCGTGCGCTCGTGGTCGATGTGCCCGGACGGCATGTAATGAATTCCTTCGTCCGCCAGCGGCAGCGCGCCCGTGCCCAGCGAAAGCACGGTCAACGGCCGCTGTCGCACGCGCTTCAAGGCCTCGATCAATTCCCGCCCGCCCTTGCGCTTGTCGTCGACGTTTTGCGCCGCGAGCATCAACACCGGGCCGGTCGTATGAATGCCCAGCGCCTTGCGCGCCAGCTCGCGCTTCACCGGGCTGAAAACGTCCAGCGGTACGTCGTACGGAATCACATGAATCGTGCGCTCCCGCCACAAACCCTGCTTCGCTTCATCCGCCAGCCAGCGGGACGGGCTTATGCCCTGTAAATCCTTTTGCGACTCGAACAATTGCCGGCGCTCTTCCCACGCGCCCGCAATCCGTTCCGGAACCAGCGACGGATATTCGTGCGGCGTTGGACAAGTCGCGTTGCAACCGGAGATGAATTTGGTACAGCCGAAGTTCTTGTCGGGCTCGGCCAGATAATCCAAGCGCACCGTGTTAAACGCGCAGCGCCCCGTGAAACTCCACATGTCATGCAGCGTCCAAACCACGGGCGCATGTTCGCCGCACACTCGCACCAATTCCGGCGTCCACCCCAGCCACGCCGCTGCATGCAGGTTGTGCACATTGATGACATCCGGTTTCAGCGCGGCCAGTTCGTCGTTTAACAACGAGCACGCCGTCCGCTGGTCCCACGCCGTTCGCGCTGTTGACGGCAGACATTTGCGGACGAACTGGTGCCGCATCGGGTGCGACGGCTTCAACAACCGCACGCCCGACCCAGTCGCCCCATTGCCCGCGCAACCAATCAACCGCACCACTTCATGCCCTGCCGCTGCCAGCCCGGCCGCCAGCCGCGTCGTCGCCTTCGCCGCACCGCCTTGCGTCTCCCAGTCGGATAACAGTGCAATCTTCATTTTTGCGGCACGCCCAATTTCCGCAGCACCGCCTTCTTCGCCAGGTGAATCTGAAGCCGCACGCGCGTTTTCAAGGACCGTTGTTTGCGTAATTCCGCCCCGCCAAACACCGTGTCGAACGTGTACCGGTCCGCCTTCTCGTCCGGCCCGATCCCTGGCGGATGGCGTATCTCTCCCAGCTCCATGGCCGGAATCTCCAGCGCATCCGTCCGTTTCACCGTATGCGTGGCGTCCGCGCCGTGGCCTATGTTCGAAACCAGATTGACCGACGGAAGCACCGAGTAACCGCCGTTGCACCAGCAGGCATGCTGCCACTGGTAATCCCAGATGTCCCGCGCGCCGCCGTGGACACGCTCAAACGTCTGGCGCCAGAATTCCTGCTCCAGCTTGCTCCCGCAGTAGCGCTTGAACTGTTCCGACTCCTTGAACTCAGGCCAGCGTTTCAGTTCAAAATCGAAATGCTTCCACGCCCGTTTCCACGTCGCCCAGCCCCAATTATGGCTGTATTTGGAAAAATAGTAGCTGTAGGACTGCTTGCGCCGGCCATGCTGGAAATTGTTCCCGCTGATGTGCATCACGCGTTCTTCCCGGCGATAATGCGCCAGTAACGTTTCGCAAAAGCGAAAGAACGACTCCGATGGAATGCAATCGTCCTCCAGGATGATCGCCTCTTCGACATGCGAAAACACCCACGTCAATCCCGTCGCCGGCCGCGTGCCGCAACCCAGGTTGACCTCCGAAAACTCGCGCTTCACCTCGCACGGCCAGTCAATGCTCTCGGTTACTGCTCGCGCCGCCGCGCACTTCGCGACTTCGTCCGCGTTGCGCGGCCCATCAGCGACGAGAAACAGCTTCTCCGGCTTCGCCCGGCGAACCGCCTCAAACACCCTCGCCGTCGTCTGCGGCCGGTTGAATAAAATAAGTACGACCGGTGTTTTCACGTTACACCACACTCAAACTCACCAGCTTCTCAAACACCCCGCCCAGTTTCACCAAATCATCCCACTTCCCCTGCTCCACCACCCGACCGCCGTCCAGCACCACAATGTGGTCCGCGTTGCGAATCGTGGACAACCGGTGCGCAATCACCAGCACCGTGCGCCCCTTCACCGCGTGTTCCAACGCCGCCTGCACCTGCCGCTCCGATACATTGTCGAGCGCGGATGTCGCTTCATCCAAAATCAGAAAACGCGGATTCCGCACCATCGCCCGCGCAATCGCCAGGCGTTGTCGCTGGCCACCGGACAGCAACGTGCCGCGCTCGCCCACCACCGTGTCCAATCCCTCCGGCAGATTCGCTGTCACGTCCTCGAGATGCGCGATTTGAATTGCCTCTGTTATCTCCTGCTCCTTCGCATCCGGATACCCGTAGGCAATGTTGCGGGCCATCGAGTCATGGAACAAAAACGCCTCCTGCTCAACCGCCGCCACCCGCGCATGCCACGTCTCCGGCGAGAATTCCCAGTAATCCTTCCCATCCACCGTGATCTTCCCGCCAGACGGTTGCCGCAGCCGCAACAGCAACGTTGCAATCGTCGATTTCCCCGAGCCCGATGCCCCCACTAACGCCACCGTCCTGCCCGCCGGTATCGTCAGTGAAATTCCCTTCAACGCCTGTGTGCCGTTCTCGTAGGTGTAACTCACGTCCTCCAGTCGGATCGCTTCGTTGACACCCGTGAATTCGTCCTTCCCGTACGGCCGCAGCGGATAATGCGGCGACGTCAACCAGCGCTCCACTTCCTTTACGCCGTTCGAGAGGTAAAGCATGTTGCCTTGCAGCCCATACAACTGGTTCACCAATGGCAGCAGACGCAACAGGATGAAGCCGAACACCGCCAGGTACGTCGGCAACATTATGCCGGTGCTCACAAAACAATAGTAGGCAAACCCCGTGATCAACATAGCGCCCGCCACCGACGACGTCTCGGCAATCGGCGGCAGCAGCGCGTTGGTCTGCGTGATCTTGCGTTCGATGTCCGCCTGCGCATGGCTCAACTCGCTGAACCGCTCCAACTCGCGCTCCTGCGAAAACGTCGCGCGCACCACGCGGATGCCCGCGAAACATTCCACCAGGCACGAGCCCAGCTTTTCATTAATGATCGACACCTCCTTGCCCCGTTGCGCTTGCTGTCGATGCAGCCAGCTCACCAGCCCGCCAATTGTCAGCGCCAGCAGGATTGTCAGCAGCGTCAGTTGCCACGAGATGTACAAAATCATCATCAAATAGAAGAACCCGATGCTCGCCCGCTGTCCCATCAGCAACAGCATGTCCACCGCCAGAATCGTCCGCGATGTTTCCCCAAAACAAACGTTCGCCAGTTCGCCGGCCGTCCGATGTTCGAATGTGCTCAGTGCTGCGTTTTGCAGCTTGCGATAAACTGCGTCGCGCAAGTTCACTGAAATCCGCCGCTTCAACCGCGCCGCCAGCATCTGGCTGATGAACGCCACCATGTTTTTGGCCGCAATCGCTCCCAGCACCAGTCCGCAAAACGTGATGACATAAAACGTGGTGCTCTGGCCCGGAATCCATTCCCGGACCATGGTGATCGGGCGCATCGGCCGCACGCCCTCGCCTTCCATCATCAGCGACAGCAACGGCACCAGCAGGCTCACGCCCACGCCTTCCAGCAGCGCCGCCACCAGCGAACTCATGACCACGACGCCCACCAGATGCCGCCCGCCGCGCAAGTGCGGCCGCAGCCGCCACGCCGTCGCAATCACCTCGATGACATTCTTAAGCGATGCCTTCACTTGGCTCTCAAGTCACACCCTGCACTTCATGCTGCAAACACTTCGAAAACTGATTACTGAACACTGAATACTGACCTACTCCACCGTCCCTTCAACGCATGCACCGCCCGATAAACACTTCCGCCCACCACCCCCGGCAGGCGCGCGCAAACCTTCTGCACTACTCGCGCCATTGCCATTCCGTCGCGCGGATAATATTCGCTTGCCAGATAGCGCCGCGCCCGCGCTGCCTCGCCGCGCAACATACACCGGCTCACCGCGTTGACCAGCAACGGCCCCATGAACTCCCGCTTGCACAACTCGGCGGACGCGCTCGCCGGAAACGGCAGCAAACAATCCGCCAACTCCTCACTCTTCAACCCCGCAGTCGTCGCTGATTGCGCATGCACGCGATATTCGCACAGATAATCCGGCACAAACACAAAACGCCCGCCCTCGCGCGCCAGCCGCAGGAAAAATTCAATCTCCGGCGTGTTCAGTTCCTCGCGAAACCGCAGGCGCCGCGCATCCGCCGTCCGGATCAGCGCCGACGACATCGGCACCGAATTGCGCCACACGCAACTCTCCGCATCGGCCACCGGTCCCTCCTTCAGCACGTCGCGTTGATATCGCACCGTGTGCGCGCGCGACTCCGCTTCCAGCCTTCGCCCGGCCGAATCGATCAAGTAATGATTCGCAAACGCCACGTTCGCGTCGCCCGCCGCCGCCAGCAGCCGGCTCGTAAATTCCGGCAACAACCGGTCGTCGTCCCCGATGATCACCACAAACTCGCCGCGCGCCGCTTCCGCCAGTGCGTTCCAGTTTCCCGCCAGCCCCAGGTTGCGCGCGTTTTTCTGATACCGCACGCGCCGGTGCTGTTGCTCCATTTCCTTCGCCCATGCGGGAATCTCCGTTGTCGATCCATCGTCGCCAATCAACACTTCGATCGCATGATGCGTCTGCTCCAGGGCCGCCGCCACCGCTTCCTTCAAGTACGCCAGCCGCGAATACGTCGGAATCGCAATGGTCACCAGCGCGCTCATGGAAGGTGATCAAACCACACACATAACATTCACCAAACGCAGGAACGGCACCACCCTCGCCCCAAGGGAGAGGGCCGGAGTGAGGGGGAAGGGAGTGAAACAGCATCAACGATTCCCAAGCCGCACTCGCGCATGCCTCGCCACATTCTCAATCCCAGCAAAGTCGTTGCAACGCACCCACCACCACCGGCCAGTCATACCGCTGCGCATACTCCGCTTTCGCTGCTTCGCGCAGTTTCACGCGCCGCGCATCATCATTCAGAAACTCCGCGGCCAGCCGGCAAAATCCTTCCGCATCCGTTGCCCCCGTCGCCGCAAACCCATTCTGCGCGCGCAGCGTCGGCCCTGTATTGTGCCCCAAGGTCGTCACGACCGCGCAACCATGACTCAGCCCTGTCATGAACGACGTCCGCCGCTCCGACACACCATCGACAAACGGCAGCGCCAGCACATCGGCTGCTTGAAGCGCAAGGGAAACTTCGTTCTCCGGCAAATAGCCCAGCGGCTTGAAAAATGGACCGTGCTGGTCCGTCGCGGGCGAGTCGCCGATCGCCACCAGCGCCACCGGCTTCGCGTCGGTGTGCGCGCTGCGCCAGGCGCGTTCCACCCACGGAAATTGTTTCGCCTCGCTGACCGAACCGAAGAACGCCACCACGCGCGCGTGCGCTGGCAATCCCTGCTTCTGCCGCCACGCCGCCGCGTGGTCTGGTCCAACGTCGCTCACGGGAATACTCGATGGCGACGGCAGCAACGCGAAGCGAAAGGCGGGTTGCGATCGCGTCCATCTTTCCAGCCAGGCTTCGGTTGCGAAGCCAATGGCATCGGCGTAACGAAGGATTTGCCGCCATTGCGTGCGATGCGCCAGCGCGTACCAAAAACGTTGCGGCCAGAGCGACCACGGCGCGGCAATCTCATGCGCAATCACCACCTGCCGCCGGCCACTGGCCTTCAGCGCCAACAGAGCCGCGAGCATTAGGGAATTCACCCCGCCCCGCCCGTACATGTGCGGCACGTATTGCCAGATAACCGGGCCGGGCGCTTCGGCGGCGCGCACGATGGCCCTCGCGTCGTGCCAGTCTGAAATTGTTCCCCGAACGTCAACCCCGTCAAGGGCATCGGCGCCGGGAGAGGTGACGACCCGGACTTTCCTGTGGGCCGAAAGCTCCTGCGCCAGCCGCCGCGTATGGTGGGCCAACCCTCCTCTGCGCGGAGGAAAGTCCGGTGAAATGACGGTAACGTTTTCCACCAGCGATGGTTGCAGCGGAGGCACTCTTCGCGGTTGAACGAATCTGGAGATGCTACCGCCATTCGGGCTGAGCCCGCTCTAACTGCCTGAATTTCACCATAATATAACCTAGCTTGCCAGCCATTTCAGGCCTCGCCAAAGCAGCATTTCCATCGTGCCGATATCGGGCGGAAGCGGGCGGAATCGGCAGTTTTGGTGCAAAAGCAGCAAGTAATAGTTTGCAGTGTTTGCTGCTTTTGCACAGTTCACCGAATGTTTGCTTTTCGCCCTTGCCGCGGGTAGTAAATCCGGCGGAATGAAACTCCTCATCACGGGCGCCTGCGGGTTCGTTGGACATTTGCTGGCCAACGGTTTCCGCGAATCCGGCCACGAGGTGTCCGGCATCGATAACCTCAGCCGCGAAGGCTCCGAAGCCAATCGCGCCTCCCTCCGCCGCCTTGGCGTGAAGTTCTTCCATGGCGATCTGCGCCAGCCGTCTGACGTCGCCGCGCTGCCCGCCGCCGATTGGGTCATTGACGCCGCCGCCAACCCCAGTGTCCTCGCCGGCCTCTCCGGCGCCACCGCCAGCCGCCAAGTCGTCGAACACAACCTGCTCGGCACGGTCAACCTGCTCGAATACTGCAAGCAACATGGCGCCGGTTTCATTCTGCTGAGCACCAGCCGCGTCTATTCTCTGGCCGCGCTCGCGGAACTGAAGTTGCAAACGCGCGGCAACGCCTTCCACCTCGCCAAGGGTCGCCAGCCGCACGGCGTCACGCGCGCCGGCGTCGCTGAAACATTTTCCACCGCCGCGCCCATTTCACTTTACGGCGCGACGAAGCTCGCCTCCGAAACGCTCGCGCTCGAATACGGCAGCGCGTTCGGCTTTCCCGTGTGGATCAATCGCTGCGGCGTGCTCGCGGGCGCCGGCCAGTTCGGCAAGGCGGACCAGGGCATCTTCACCTTCTGGATCAACTCATGGCTGCGTCATCGCCCGCTCAAATACATCGGCTTTGGCGGGCACGGACATCAGGTGCGCGACGCCTTGCATCCGCGCGACCTCCTGCCGTTGCTGGCGCAACAGATGAAAAAACCTTCCGCGCCCCACCCGCGCATCGTCAACGTCTCCGGCGGACTCAAGCAAAGCATGTCCCTCGCGCAACTCAGCGACTGGTGCACCGCGCGTTTCGGCAAACGCACCATCGCGAGCGAGCCGGCGACGCGCCCGTTCGACGTCCCATGGCTCGTGCTCGACAGCGGCGTTGCGGAAAGGGCCTGGAACTGGCGTCCGCAGACGGGCCTGGAGGAAATCCTGGACGAAATCGCCGCGCACGCGGAGGAACACCCCGAGTGGCTGGAGCTTTCCGGCGTTGCATGACCCAGCCCACCGCCACCCTGCCGAAGTTGCAACTCCTCAGCGTGGTCATTCCCGCGCGCAACGAAGCCGGCTGCATCGCCGCCACCGTCGAGCACCTGCACCTGGAATTGAATCTTCAGAAAATCCCGCACGAAATCATCGTCGTCGATGACGGCAGCACCGACGACACATGGGCGCTGCTCAATTCGCTGAAGGACCGCATCCCCGCGCTGCGCCCCGTGCAAAACAACGGCGACCACGGCTTCGGCCGCGCCGTTGTGTTCGGCCTGAACCAGATGCAGGGCGACGCCGCCGTCATCATGATGGCCGACGAATCCGATGATTGCCGCGATGTGGTGCGCTACTGGAACACGTTGAACGAAGGCTACGAATGCGTCTTCGGCAGCCGCTTCGTCAAAAGCGGCGGCGTCATTGATTATCCGTGGTTCAAACTGCGCCTCAATCGCCTGGCCAATCTCTTCGTGCAACTCCTGTTCCGCATCGACCTCAACGACACGACCAACGCCTTCAAGGCCTACCGCCGCGAAGCCATTGAAGGCTGCCGCCCGTTTCTCTCGCCGCACTTCAATCTCACCGTGGAACTGCCCCTCAAGGCGATTGTGCGCGGCTACTCGTGGACCGTGATACCCATCACCTGGCGCAACCGCCGCGCCGGCGAATCCAAGCTCAAGATCAAGGAAATGGGCAGCCGCTACCTCTTCATCTGCCTCTACGTGTGGCTGGAAAAATATTTCAGCCGCGGCGACTACCGGCGCAAATAGGGGCGCAAGCTCCGGAAGGGGAAACTCGCAAGCTTGTATTCCGATCAAGCCGTGAAAGAAATCCGTGTCCATCAGGGTTCATTCGTGGTTGCCCTCACCCGGAACCAGATGGCGTAGAGCGCGGGAAGGAAGGCGAGCGTCAATACGGTACCAACGGCGGTGCCTCCGATCAGCACATAAGCCATGGAGCCCCAGAACACGGAATGCGTGAGCGGGATGAACGCCAGCACGGCGGCCAGCGCGGTCAGGATGACGGGGCGTGACCGTTGGACGGTGGCCTCGATGATCGCATGATAGGGATCAAGGCCGTCTGCTTGATTGGCATGAATCTGGCCGATCAGAATGAGTGTGTTCCGCATCAAGATACCCGACAGGCCGATCAGACCGAGAATGGCATTGAATCCAAACGGCTGGTGGAAAATGAGCAGCGCCGGCACGGCGCCGATCAGACCGAGCGGGCCGGTCAGCATCACCATCCACATGGCCGAGAAGGAGCGGACCTGAATGATGATGACGGCCAGCATGAACAGGAGCATGAGCGGAAAGAGCGGCGCCAGTGCCGAGTTGGCTTTCGTTGCTTCCTCGATCGAGCCCGCCATCTCGATGCGATAATTTTCCGGCAGCGATTTTCGCAGCGGAGCAAGTTTGGCCCAAATCGCGGATGAGACATCCGGCGGTTGGGTCGTCTCAACATTGTCGCCCCGCACGGTGATGGTGGGAACACGGTCCCGCCGTTTGACGAGTGGAGCTTCCGTCTGGATCTCGACCCGTCCGATCTGGCTTAAAGGGACCGGCTTTCCATTTCGCGTCAGGAGGGTGAAATTTTCCAACCTGGTTGGATCCAATCGCTCCGGACCGGCACTTCTCGCGACAACGTTTACCGCGCGAATATTTTCACGGACCTGGGTGATGGCTTGACCGTTCAGCAGAAACTGCAACTGCTGTGCCGCCTCGGCAGGTGAAAGCCCGATGAGTTGCAGCCGTTCTTGATCCAAAACGAAATGCAACTTGGGAACGCGTTCGCCCCAATCCACGTTCACCGTGCGCATATTCGGGTCTTTGCGCATGATTTCTTCGACGTTGCGGGCGATTTCCCGAAGCTTTTCCGGATCAGGCCCCATCACTCGAAACGCAACGGGGAAGGGCGAATAGGGGCCAAACACCAACTGCGTCGCGCGAATCCGCGCTTCCGGCGCGAGACCATCGGCGGCCGCCTGGCGCAGGCGCAGCTTCAGATGATCCCTGGCTTCCGCATTCGGCGTCAAAACCACGATCTTCGCAAACGACGGATCGGGCAGCTCTGGATTATAGGAAAAGAAAAACCGCGGCGCACCCGCCCCCACATACGAGGTCACGATTTTCGCTTCGGGTTGTTCGGCCAGCCAGCGTTCGATCTTGCGTGTCGCGGCACTGGTCGTCTCGATGCTCGTCCCCAAAGGAAGCTGAACCTCGACCAACAATTCCGGCCGGTCCGAGTTGGGAAAAAACTGTTTCTTCACGACCGCCATGCCTCCGCCCGCCATGAGGAACGCCCCCACGACAATCCCCGCCACCGTGTATTTTTTCCTCACGCACCAGGCGACCAGTTGGCGAAACCGTTGGTATCCCGGAGTGGCATAGATTCCCGCGTGGCCTCCTTGGACGGCTTTGATTTCAGGCAGAAGTTTCACCCCGAGATAGGGCGTGAAAGCCACCGCCACGATCCACGAGACAATCAACGAGAATCCGACAATCCAAAAGATGTTCCCGGCATATTCTCCCGCCGTCGAACGGGCAAAGCCCACGGGCAGAAACCCGATCACGGTTACCAGCGTCCCGGTGAGCATCGGCCCCGCGGTGTGGCTCCAGGCATAGGCCGCGGCCTGGATGCGATCCAATCCCTCCTCCATCTTCACCACCATGGACTCGATGGCGATGATGGCGTCGTCCACCAAGAGCCCCAGCGAGATGATGAGCGCGCCCAATGTGATGCGATCAAAAACCCGGTCCGTGACCATCATGATCACAAATACCGCGCCCAAGGTCAGCGGGATGGCCGCTACCACAACGATTCCAACTCTCCACCCGAGACTCAGCAGGCTGACCAGCATCACCACGCCGACCGCCATAGCGAACTTGATCATGAATTCATCCACGGCGGAACTGATGTTGACGGCCTGATCGGTGATTTTTTTCAGACTGACCCCCAATGGCAGGCCGGAGGAGATCTTGTCGCTTTCAGCGCGCAGGGCATTGCCCAAATCCAGCCCATTCCAGCCTTCTTTCATCACGACACTCAGCAACAGGGAAGGCTCTCCATTGTGCCGGATGACGAACGTTGCCGGATCTTCGTAGCCTCGGGTGACCTCCGCGATGTCCGACAGCTTGAAGCTTTGTTTGCCGGCCACGATTGGCGTGTCGCGGATTTTATCAATGCCGGTGTATGCCCCATCGAGGCGGACAAACACCTGCGCGCCATCCGTATCAACCGACCCTGCGGGAGTCACCGCATTCTGCCGCGCGAGAGCGGCAAAGATATCCGCCGGCGAGATGCCCAGGGTCGTTAGCCGCGGATAAGAAAACTCGACGAATATCCGCTCCTGTTGTTCCCCCACGATGTCCACCTTCTTGACTCCCGGCACGTGGAGAAATCTCTGCCGGAGTTCTTCAGCGACGCGAGTCAGTTTGCGCAGCGGCATCCCCGGAGCTTCGACCGAGTAGAGCGCGAACGAGACATCCGAGTATTCGTCGTTCACGAAAGGCCCGATCGCGCCTTGCGGCAGTTTGCGCGCCTCATCCCCCAGCTTCTTTCGCGCCTGATAAAACTGGTCGGCAACTTCCTTGGGCGGGGTTTTGTCAATCAGTTGCAGCGTCATCAGCGCGAGCCCCGGGCGCGTGATGGTTTCCACGCGATCATACCAGCGCAACTCCTGAAGCCGTTTCTCCAGCGGCTCGGCCACCAGATCCTGCATTTCCTGCGCGGTTGCTCCGGGCCAGACCGCGGTGACCGTGAGCACCTTGATCGTGAAGGAGGGGTCTTCCGCCCGGCCCAACTGAAAATAGGCGTAGATGCCGGCAAGTGCCGAAGCGAAGATGAAGAACAGCGTGATGGCGCGTTCGCGGACCGCGAGGGCGGAGAGATTAAAATTTCGCATAGAATGTGGATTTGCCGTGCAGAGGCTGAATCCCAACGCGATTCCATCGTTCAGCCCAGGGTTGCGAGGGACGAGCGCCAACGAGAAGCGTTTGATCGTGATTGTTGTTCTGTTTTCCCCTGGGGAATCGAATCGAAATATTCGTCAACCCCAACCGGGTTGCATCTTCGGCACGTTTGGCCGCAACCCTTTCAGGGTTGGCACACATTTCCGTCCCATGACCCAGGGTAGCCTCGCAGACTCGGCAACCCTGGGCTGATTGCTTCAATCCCTTTGGGATTGCCGAATTAGAATTTCGCATAGGACGCTTTCTCCTCGGTGGGAAGGTTAACGGCTTGTCCCTCGTGCAGGAGATGCGCCCAG
>JBFMBT010000049.1:0-27598 GCA_040754875.1 Verrucomicrobiota bacterium
GCACACGTCACCATGGACGCAATCATCAACGCCAGCAAGCCCGCATCGTCCCACGGCGAGAGGTCTTGCAATTCGATGCCCGGACGCGTGGCCGAGATATACATGGAATAGGCGATGCTGATCAGAAACAAGGCCCCGTACCCGCCCAGCGTCCACCACACCACCCGGCGCAGCGGGCGCGGAACATCCGAGTCCTGCTGCTTGACCAGCGACCCGACGAGGAAAAAGATTTCCGCCATGGTGATCAGTCCGTTGACGACCAGCATCCACCGCGCCTGATGGACCAGATGAGTGGCCGCCAGCGCGGCGTCCCCCAGCAACGTATAAAACAGCAGTGCGTGAAAACGTCCGTGGTAATGGTCCGGCAGGCGTGGCGCGGCGGCGACGGGTTGCGGACGGGGCGCTTCCGCCACCGGCGGCAGGTTCTGCGCCGCGGCGATGTCTTCGGCGGTCACCGTTCCCTGCGCCCCCTCGACACGTTCACGGATCAACGCGATGCCCTGGCGCGCGGTCGCCAGCCGGCCCAGCGCCTTCAATGGTTCCGCCTTCACCGCCGTCCGCAACTGGCAGGCGCACGTCGGCCCCTTCGTTGTATTGATGACGATGCCCAGGCCGAACAATCCCGCCGTGCCGGCCAGCACCGTGATGATGACCGCGTCGCTGGTGTTGGCCGCAAACAGCAGGCAAAGCGCGGCGAGCACTCCCAGGACGACGTTGATGGCCCGGCCCGTGACAGTAGGCCGCAGGACGATGGCCTGAATGTCGCGATACGAAAAGCGCTTGTAACGTTCCGTGAAGCCGGACACCTCCACCACCAGCAGATGGTCCTCTCCCAGCCAGAGCGTGGAAACGCCGGTGAAGTCGGTGCCCTTGCCGGGGACGCGGTGGTAAGTCGGGTCTTTGGGCAGCAGGCTCATGTGAAAAAGCTGATGAAAATGAGCACCCATATCGCGATTTCCACCACCGCGAATGCCAGCGCAATGCCCAGGGCCAGCTTGGTGCGCGCCACCCGGCTGGACGGGGCATTCCAGTAGCGCAGCGCGACAAACACCGCGATGGGCGCCGTGATCAACGAAGGATAACCGCAAAGGATGAGCGGGTAGAATACCAGGGCGAGGGCGATCTGGTCATAACGCGTGCGCTGTTGTTCCAGCTTCTGGATGCGGCCCTTCTTGCGCCCGGACTCCAGGCAGTTGGGGCAGTAATGCTTGCCGTCCAGGTCCACGTCGCACAGCGCGCAAAGAAAACGTCCGCACGATTCACACGGGATGACCGCTCGTTTCTGCGGATGATAGAAACAGGCCGCCTCGCCCTCCGTGAGAACCTGCTCCGCGGCTTGGGGCGCTTCCGGTGCGCGAAAGAACGCGGGGAAAAGCGCAATCTCCAGCACCGTTCCGCAATGCGGACACCGGTTCTCCACCGTGGGCCGGACGGTTGTCGCCAGCAGTTGCCCGCGGCACTTCGGGCACGCCAGGGAACCGGGATTGAGGACTGCGGACGACGTCATGCCGGAGTATGCCCGCGCGCGCTGAAGATGTCCTCATACGCCACGGCAATCGCTGCATTGTAAATCGGCAGCGTCACAATAATGCCCACGCCGCACCCCAATATGCCAAGGACCGCAACAATCCCGGCGACCACCAGCAGCAGAAACACCATGAACCACTCCTTTTGCACCACGCGCCGGCTCAATTGCATGGCCTCCCAGAAGGACATTCCACGGTCCATCACCAGCGTCAGCGCGAACGTCCAGCACGTTCCCAGGTAAACCGCGCCAATGACCCCGATCAGGCCAAACAACACCACCGCCCCGATCATCGCGGACCCGGCCGATCCCAGTCCGCGCCCGCCGGACGCGCCCACGCTCAAACCCAGTGCGACCAGGCAAATGATCATCGGCAAAAAACACAGCACCGCGAAAACAATGGTGGTTACGTGCACGAGCATCAGGTGCAGAAACCGCGGGCCGAAGCCGCTGAACGCGTCACCGATGCTTGCATCTTCACCCCGTAGCAGCTTGAGGAAGAAATAATAGACACCGCCGGTCAAGGGGCCCTGGAGGACGACCTGAACAAAGCTGCCAACGCGTGGAATCAAACCCACGCCCATGAGGAGGAGAAAGACGAAAAACACAGCCCCAACGGCCGGCCAGAAGTTGTCTTTGACCAGCGTCCAACTGCGGCTGATCGTATCGCCAATGCGGATTTCGTAATCCCGCGCCAGGATTTCCTCCGGCGAGAGTTGGCCGCCCGGCACACTGCCGGCCACACTGGCGCCTTCCTTGAGACGTTGAAGAAAGACCGGCTTGCAGGTCGCACACACCGCCAGGCCGCCATATTGGATGACCTCATCCGGAGGAAACGATCCGCCGCACTGCGAACAAGCCACCGTTCCGGCCGGCGCCCCGGCGGGAACCGGCTTGACCTGGCCGTACGGCTGCCAGTTGGCCATGCCTTCGCGCCACACCAGGGTGGCGGCGTTGATGCGGCCGGAGGCGAACAGCGCATCGAGGTCAGCCTCAGTAATTGGGCCTGTTTGCTGGGTTCCCTCGGCGTAATACCAGTTCATGCCGGTCCTGTGATTGCGAAGATTTTGTTCAAGGCTGCCTTGTTGCCGTGCCGAACACTGGCGGGAAAACCCCCAAAACGCAACCCCTTTGTGCCGTCGCGAATGCCGTGCGTCTGGACCACGCGCCAGCGTCCCGGAGGGAAACCCAAAAACACCAGGGAGGCTGCAAACGAATGCGGTCAAGCGAAGGGGAGCATGGAATCAGCCGCCAACGAACGCAGAGAAAGATCAATCGAATGCGACAACCGAATGGCGAGGCCAGCCGGTGAATACTTGCTGAATGCTGAACATTGGTTTCCCACCCGTTCATCCGTGATATCCGCGGTTAAACCTACCGCATTCATTAGCGGTTCAAACTCTTCGCCCAAGCCGGAGTTCTCGTTCCCAGGACGATCGCGGAACAAAAAATGTTCCCGCACCGACGCCTTTTTATCGATTGACCGCGCGGGCTTGATAGGTGGTTAGGTGCTCGGCTCATACGGATAACCTATCTCGATTGCATCCTTCGTGACCTCTGAAAGGGCGAGTTCTGCATTCAAGGCCGTGAGCAATCGATCGCTCAAAGGATGATGATGGTAAATCGCGCGCACGGCCTCCGCGGCTATCTCACGCTCATAATAGCCTGTCGCCCATGACTGGTAGGTATCGGGCTTGCCATCCAGAATGCCAAGCAAACCGGCTGAACCGTCTGCGTCAGGTGACACATGTCCGCTCGCCGGTGAGACGACGCTCCAAACGGAATCAGAGTGGCGACGCCAAATACAGAAGCTTGCCATTTCCATACTGAAAGCGGGCTCGCGCAAGAACGACTCGAAAAGAGAAGGGACTGACTGCTGGATGCGAGTCGCAAACGAAGCGTCCCCCGCCAGCGGGTATTCATGTGCGAAACCCTTCAATGCTGCTCCGTGGGAATCGAACAAGAGAAACCAGTCATCACCGCAACCATTCCGCATCGAGGCCATCTCTTCGCCTTGTCCCCATTGCGAGTTATAGCTGTAATACCGAAGCTCCCACTCCGGGCAGATAATCGCGTCGAGCATCGCAATCGACTTGGCCAGCCGACGAAGTGTCTCAATATTCGGCAACCTCTCTGGTGTGGCGGTTGACAGTGACATTGTTGCAGCACCTAACGACAGCTCAGCCACGCCGGATCAACGAAGTGGACCGCGCAAGCGGGACCGACAACGCCAACCGGCTGCAGTGTTTTGTTTGGCATTATCTTAATCTTTGATACTTCTTAACGCGACAAGGAGGAGTATTCTCATGAAACGATCCGGTGATGCATAACTACCTTTGTCATTGGAAAGGATTCCCTGCTATCAGGTAATGCCTTGCAGTATGGAACCCGTTCCCGTGGTTTGATTAAGCCTCATTCCAGTCTTTCTATGGCACACTGAACGCCCTCGGTCAATGCCCCCGGCTTTTTCTGAATCGGCTGTAGCAGCCGAGGTGACGAGGCTCTGATTGTCGCATGACCCACGACTGCATTCTCCAATGCGCTTCCGAACCTTCAACACGCGCCGCTTCGCCTCCCCGGAGGACTTGAGCCGCTTTGGGAAGCGGCGAAAGGAATTCGGCGAATCCGAAGGCCCCGCAGGGGCCGAGCGAGCGGGCGCGAGCGAGTCCTTGGGCCGGGAGGAATTGGGCGCGGCAACCCAGCTTCCGGAGCGCGGCGTTTCAAGGTTGCCACGACAACCGCCTCTCGAAAGTCTGACCCGCCCGGTTTGCCAACGGTGAAGCGCCGTAAACGGCGCGCTCCGCGCAGCCAGCCCACCCAGCGTTGATCATCCCTGAAGTTTGCCGCTTGAAGCTTCCCTGAAGTTTGGCGTTTGGAATTTGAAGTTTCCCCTGCCCTCATTCGATTGCCCCCATTCGCTTGCAGGTCGGCTTCCCATCGGTGTTTTTTCTGAATCTGCGGGGGCTCAGATCACCACTTGACACATCTATCACTCCATGGCACATTATCCCATGCGCCAGGGAGCGCCACCGTCCAACACGGACCGGCCCGCCGCCTTCCGTCCGCGCACCCTCGCGCCCATATGCCCCGCCAGAACCGGGCGCGCGGGCGCGAGCGAGTCGGGTTGGTTTACGACGGTCCGCCCAAATCCACGTAAATCCACATCAGCGCCCGGCACCGATTTTTTTGAGGAACCTCGGACACTGGCCCCGGTTTTCTGACGTAACTCGTTTAACCCAAACAGTTTTTACAGTCAAAACCCTGAACCCTGAACTCCGAACCGTGAACCCGGCCCTTGCACCGTTTTCCACCTCATTCCACCTTTTGCCACCCTTTTCCGCCTTGGCCGGAAAATCTTTTCCAGAACGAGGCAACCTCGACAGCCAAGCCCCTTTCGGCTTTCGACATTCGGATTTCTTTCGGCTTTCGGCCCTTCGGATTTCGGAGTTGCCTCCCCCCGGCTCATCCCACGTCGTCTCACCTCTGCCCACCTATGAGAAAAAAATAAAAATTTAACCCTTCACCCACCATGAACCCCGCTGATCGCCGCTTGCGCGGCCGCCACCTGCTTTCCGCCTCGCGCCAAAAAAAGAAAATAAAAAATCCCGTTCGCAGCGCATCCCTCGACACGCGGCTATTCGCATGACCCTTGAACTCCGAACCGGCACGCTCGTCCACCCCGCCAGGCGCAATCGGGCTGGATTGCGCGCCCCGGTTTGTTACGTTGCCGGGCTGAACACCCAATGCGTGCCTCGGGAAACATTTTGATTGAGCGGGCCTTGCCGGTCGTCGGCTGGTTGCTGGCGGCCGCTTTGCTGGCGGGGTGCGATTCCAGGAGCGCCGCGCGCACGGTGTCCCCGGAAGGCGCCAAACCTTCCGTGCTGGCGCGCCCGGATGCGCCCTACGAAAACGCGCTGGCGATGAAGTTCATCCCGCTGCCCGGCGCCAGCGGGTTGATGTGCATTTGGGAAACGCGCGTCGGCGATTACCAGCAATTCATGCAGGCCACCGGCGGACAGTGGCCCGCCGCGGTTCACTCCCGGCCCGATCATCCCATCCACAACGTCAGTTGGAATGACGCCCTCGCCTTCTGCCGCTGGCTCACCGAGCACGAACGCAAACTGGGGCGCATCGGCCCGCGTGATCAATATCGCCTGCCCACCGACCAGGAATGGGATCGCGCCATCGGCCCGGCGCGCTTTCCGTGGGGTCCGAAGTGGCCGACCATGAGCGAATGGGACAAGTTGCCCGGTTACAAACCAGCGGACGGCGGCAACCTTGCCCCGGTGGGCAGCTTCGCCGCCAACCAGCAGGGGTTCCACGACTTGGGCGGCAACCTGTATGAATGGTGCATGGACTGGTACACCAGGGAGATGAACAGTTCGGAAATCCGGCTGGAATACGAGCGCCTCAACGAAGACGGTGGCGGGCGCCGTTACAAGGTGTTGCGCGGCGCGCCCTGGGTGTTCTTCGACCCCATCAACACGCTGGCCGGTTACCGGTTCATCAACCTCCCGGAAGCGCGCGGCGGGTTGTATGGATTCCGTTGCGTGCTGGAGTTTGACGCGCGCACGCCCTTGCCCACCGCCAGCGGCGGCAAAGGATGGACCGAGCCCCCGCCGTTCGACGCGCGCCAGAAGAGCGGCCGCGGGGTTTATCATGGCCGCTGCAGCGAGTGCCATCACTTGTTCGACGCAGCATCCTACAGCGCCGAGGAATGGGACATGTGGCTGGGCAAGATGCGCGGCAAGGCCAAACTCAAGGATCACGAATTCGGGGACGTCCTCCACTTCCTGAAATCGATTCGGACCGAATGAAAACCAGCAACGGAACAGCCTCATTTGGTGTTAAAAAACGCAAAACATGGCTAGACCAAAACCCAAAGTTTTGTGAATAAATAGGCCTTATTTAAAGTCCGTTTTCCGATTGGCATGTTGAATCGATTCTGGCCTTCGTTGTGGCCCGCCGCGCGACTCCCTCAAGTCGCCGCGGTGGCCGTTGCTTTGTCGTTTGGCGCACCCGCCTTCGCCGCCTCCACCGAATTCAAAAAGGCCGCAGTGCCGTTCATGGAAAAACACTGCTACGAGTGCCACGGCGGCAAGCACACCAAGGCGGACCTGGACCTCAAGACATTCAAGGACGACCGCAACATCCTCCCGGAATACAAGACCTGGCGCGGCATCCTCCATCAGGTGAACACCGGCGAAATGCCGCCCAAGAAACATCCCACCAAGCCCACGCCCGACGAAATCGCGTTGTTCAATCGCGCCATCGAGGACTCGCTCGCCAAGGCCGAAGCCAAGGCCAAGCCCGACCCCGGCCGTGTCACCGTCCGCCGCCTCAACCGCACGGAATACAACAACACCGTGCGCGATTTGATCGGCGTTGATTTCAATCCCGCCGAGAATTTCCCCGCCGACGACATTGGCCACGGCTTCGACAACATCGGCGATGTGCTGAGCATTTCGCCGGTGCACCTGGAGCGTTACCTCGATGCCGCCGAGAGCATCGCCAGCCGTTCCATTTTTCTCACGCTGCCCAAGCCGCCGTCGCGCACCACGGCCTCGATCTTTCTCGAACCGTTCGGTTACCGCTCGGAGAACGGCACGCGCCCCCTGACCAATGCCACGCCGGAGTTGTTCGTCCGGCACGACATCAAGGTCGCCGGTGAATACGTCTTCCGCGTGCGCGCCGGCGCCACCAACCTGGCCGAAGGCGAGCCGGTCAAGATGACGTTGTTCGCGGGCGACAAGGAATTGACCACCGTGACGGTCACCAACCCGCCGCAGAAGTGGAAGGAATACGAGGTGAAGCTCGACCTGCCCGCCGGCGAGCAGCGCTTTGCCGCGCGCTTCGAGAATGCCCAGACCAACGACGTGAACCGCATGTTGTTCGTCAACGAGTTCAAGGTCGTCGGCCCGGCGGACACGCGCTCGGAATTCATGAAGCGCGTGGACGCGGTGCGCGCCGGCAAGTCCGACGTCGAGCGCGCGCCCGCTGTGGTCGATTGGTTCCTGACGCGCGCCTTCCGCCGCCCGGCCACCAAGGAGGAAGTCGCCCGCTACGCGCGCGTGCTCGAAGCGGGCCAGGCGGAAGCGGGTGGCCAGTTCGAGGCGGGCCTGCAGCAACTCGTCAAAGCGGTCCTCTGCTCGCCGAAGTTCCTGTTCCGCGCCGAACTCGATGACCGTCCCAAAACGCGCGATGCCCATCCGCTCGATGAATTTCAACTCGCCTCGCGCCTGAGTTATTTCCTCTGGAGCAGCCTGCCGGATGACGAATTGCTCGCGCTCGCCGCAAAGAAACAGCTCACCGCCAATCTCGATGCCCAGGTGCGCCGCATGCTCAAGGACCCGAAGGCCGATGCGCTCGTCCAGAATTTCGGCCTGCAATGGCTGCAACTCGAGCGCCTCCGCACCTTCGCGCCGGACCGCACGCTCTTTCCGGGCTTCGATGAAAACCTCCGCAAATCCATGCTGCGCGAAACCGAGTTGTTCCTCGGCGAAATCATCCGCGAAGACCGCAGCGTGCTCGATCTCGTGGATGCCGATTTCACTTACGTAAACCGCACGCTCGCGCGTCATTACGGCATCGAAGAACTGGCCTTCCCCAATTCCGGTGGCGAACAGCGCCGTTTCGGCTTCGGTCGCCGACGCAGCGGTGGCGGCGAGTTCGTCCGTGTGACTTTGCCCTCGAAGGATCGCGGCGGCTTGCTCAGCCAGGCCAGCATCCTCACCGTGACGTCCAACCCCACGCGCACCTCGCCCGTCAAACGCGGCAAATGGGTGCTCGAACAAATCCTCGGCACTCCGCCGCCGCCCGCCCCGCCGGGCGTCGCCGAACTCGAAGCGCAGAAGGAACTCAAGGGCACGCTGCGCCAGCGCATGGAACAGCATCGCGAGAATCCCACCTGCGCCAATTGCCACCAGCAGATGGACGCCCTCGGGTTCGCGTTCGAAAACTTCGACGCCATCGGCCGCTTCCGCGCGCGCGACACCGAAGGCCCCATCGATCCTTCCGGCACCCTGCCCGACGGCTCGGCATTCAAAGGCCCCGCCGAGTTGAAGAACATCCTCAAGGAAAAGAAGGACCTCGTCGCCCGGAATCTCACCGAGAAATTGATGACCTACGCGTTGGGCCGCGGTTTGGAATATTACGACGAGCGCGCCATCAAGAGGACGATGACCGAACTCGCCCAGGCCGAATATCGCTTTTCCACGCTCGTCACCGCCATCGTCAAGAGCGACCCCTTCCGCCTCCAGCGCGGGAAAGACTTGAAAGAACAATACGAATCGGGTGAATAATACCGTAGCAAAGCCACTCCAAGCATTGAGACATATATGAATCACGTGAAAATCTCCCGTCGCACGATGCTCCGCGGTCTGGGCGCCACTTTGGCTTTGCCGTGGCTCGAAGCCATGGGGCCGATGACCAGTTGGGCCAGCAGCACTCCGGCCAGCCAGGCCGCCCCCAATCGCATGGCCTTCCTCTATGTCCCCAATGGCAAAAACATGGTGGACTGGAAGCCCAAGGCCGAAGGCGAATTGAACGAGCTGCCCATGATTCTCCAGCCGCTCGCAGCGCACAAACGTGATTTCTCCATTCTCACCGGCCTCACCGCCGACAAAGCCCGCGCCAACGGCGACGGCGGCGGCGATCATGCCCGCGCGCTTTCCGCGTTCCTCACCGGTTGCCAGCCCCGCAAGACCGACGGCACCGACATCCGCGCCGGCATCTCCGTGGACCAGGTGGCCGCGGCGCGGCTCGCGGATCAGACCCGCCTTGCTTCATTGGAAATCGGCACTGAAGCCGGTTCCATGGCCGGCAATTGCGATTCCGGTTATAGCTGCGTTTATTCCTCCACGATGTCCTGGCGCTCGGCCACCCAGCCGTTGCCCAAGGAGGTCAATCCCAAGCTCGTCTTCGAGCGCCTGTTTGGCTCCGGCTCCCGCGAGGAACGCGCCCGCCGCGACGCCCAGCGCAAGAGCATCCTCGACCTCGTCAAAGAAGACTTCAGCGAATTGAACGGCCGGCTCGGCCGCACCGACCAGCGCAAGCTCGACGAATACTTCGCCGCCGTGCGCGACCTCGAATTGCGCATCGAACGCGCCGCCCGTCTGCCCGAGCCCACCGTGCCCGCCGGCGCCGCCGCGCCCGCCGGCATCCCGCAAAGCTACGAGGAGCACGTCCGCCTCATGGCCGACCTCATGGTGCTCGCGTTCCAGACCGACACCACGCGCGTCTGCACCTTCGTCATTGCGAACGAAGGCAGCAACAAGCCTTATCCGTTCATCGGCGTGAAGGAAGGCCACCACGACCTGTCACACCACGGCAACAGCGAGGAAAAGAAGGCGAAGATTGCCCAGATCAACCGTTTTCACACCACCCAGCTTGCCTACGTCCTCGACCGCATGAAAGCCGTCAAGGAAGGCGACGGCACGCTCCTCGACCACAGCATGCTCGTGTACGGCAGCGGCAACTCCGACGGCAACGCCCATAACCACGACGACCTCCCCATCCTTGTCGCGGGCAAAGGCTGCGGCACCTTCAAGACCGGCCGCCACGTCGTTTACCCGAAGGAAACCCCGCTCAACAACCTCTGGCTCGCCATGCTCAACCGCATGGAAGTCCAGGTCCACCAGCTCGGCGACTCCACCGGCGAACTCAAAAACCTCGCGTAACGGCGCAAGTCGCGAATCAAACGTCGCACATCACGACATACTGTCTGCTCCGGACACTTTGGACGGCCAACTTCGCACCAGCGACGACCCGCTGTTCCTCGGCGTCTTCAGCCCGCGGTTTGAAATCCACGCGGCACAGAAACTTCGCGGGCTCATGAAACGTCACTTCGATCCTTCGGGGTTTCCGAATGACCACATCTTGATTCGCTCTTGCGCTCATACACCCCTATTGACGCTCATCCACGCCGTGGGTGCTTCGCATAAATTGCCAACCGCTGGACAAATATTGATTTGTTTTGTTCTCCAGCGGCTCCGCTGTTGCAAGCCAGCCTACTTCCCCAGTGCCCGCACGAGTTCCGGAAAACGGCAGTTCTCGCACAGGGCGTTGGAGTGGTCGCAGAAATCGCGCACGATCTGGAGCAAGCCTTGTTGTGCGGCGGCGGAATCGAGCGAACGTCGCGGCGCGCCACCCAGCAAACGCTGGCGCGCCAGGCGCAGGACGGCGTTGTCTTCGCCAGCGGGCCACGCGAAATAGCGCTCTTCGGCGGCGCGGCGAAGGGCTTCGTTCTTGCCCGCGGCGGCGCGAATCCAAAGCCACGGCAGGACGATGTTCACGGCGATATCAGTAACGCGCGTGACGCCCAGCAGCGGCTGCGGCCGCGGCATGCGCGCGGAATTGAGCGTCCAATGCCATGACCAGTAGTCGTCGAGCGGTGGCTGGAGGGTGGCGAGGAGGGAGTCGGCCAGCTTCTCGCGAGGTTGCGCGGTGGTGAACCATTGTTCGAGCCGCGTGGGCAGATCGCTGCCCGCCAGCCAGTGCGCAGCGAGGGCGAGGCGGCGTTGCGGGTGATTTGCCGGGCGCAGGCCACTGAGACGCCAGACCGCGCGCGGCAGGGCGAATTCAGTGAAAGCGTCGCGCTCGCGCCACCAATGTTCCCAGACGCGGCGCAGGTATTCATCGGTCACGACAAGCTGGCGCGTGAGGTCGGTGGGCAACAAACCGCTGACGCCAAGGAGCCGCGATTGCCAGGCCATGACGGGCACGGCCTTGGGCTGGCTGTTGGGGAAACGCATCACTTCGCCGATGCGTTGGAGCGGCCAGACGTTGTTCTTATAACCGAGCGCGCGCAGCAATCCTTCCCAAAGCGCCTGCTCCCAGCCGGCTTCGCGGGCGCGGGCATCGAGTTGCGCGGCCTTGGATTGCAATCGCACCATGGCGGCCTGGCGCAGGAGGTCGGCGCGGGCGTCTTCGGACAAATCACGCAACGGCGCGCGGCAACGGCCCATCAGTTCCTGCGGCAGGTCGCGCGCGCCATCGGAACCCAGCCACAGCGCGAGTTCCGCCAGGGGCGCATCGAGGACATCGCGCAACACGAGCGTGGGCATGGCGGCCGGTTCCTTGGGCGTATCCCAGACGACGTGGAGCACGACTTGCGCATAAGCGGGGTTCTGTTCATGGCCATGGGCGCGCCAGCCTTGGGCGACAAGGTCCACTTCGATGTCGCCGCTGCGGGGCGGCTCGGATTCGATCTGAATGACGGCGTTGCGGAAGTCGGGGCCGGCGGCGTGATTCCAGAAACCGGGATGAAGAATCCGCAAGCGCCGACCGTCTGTAAGGCGCAGGGCGTCGCGGCGCAGGCGTTGGTGGCACCAGATGGCCTGGACCAGTTGTTCGGGCGGGGGCGAGTCGCCATCGCGAAGGCGCACGACGGCAAGGCCTTGCTGGCGCCAGAGCGAATAGACATTGGCCGTTGGAAACGACACCTTGCCATTGCTTTTCGGATGATAGTCTTGCAAAGTCAAGTTTTCAGGGCGCGCAGGGATGAAAATGGCTGGGTGACAAGGCCTTTTCCATCTCCGCGAAGGGTTCAAAATGAACGAGCCCGGTGTCCGTTTTGTCGGTTTTATATGGAACGCAGCGTGCGCAATTTGACGACTCCCGGTTATTTCCTGGCCGCCATCTGCCTGGCGGTGGCCGGGCCGTGGCCGGGCGGCGGCGCAGGGTTGTCGAGCCGTGGCGCGGAGTTGCCGGACGTTCGCCGGGATGCGGTGGTTCTTGCGGTGGAGAAGGCGATGCCGAGCGTGGTGAACATCGCCACCGAGACGATCGTCGAGCGGCGCGACCCGTTTGACGAGTGGTTGAACCAGTTTTACGGCTACCGCCGGATGCCGCCCACGGAGAAACGTTACAGCCTGGGCTCGGGCGTCATCATCGACGAGGAAGGCTTCGTGCTGACGAATGACCACGTGGTGCGCCGGGCGAACAAGGTCTGGGTGAAGCTTACGGCGGAAGCCGGCGGCGGCGAATACGAGGCGGACGTCATCACCGGAACGCAACAGAGCGACGTGGCCCTGCTCAAGATTCGCGCCAAGCCGGGCGAAAAGTTCGCGCCCATCAGATTTGCGGCGGACGACGACCTGTTGCTGGGCGAGACAGTCATCGCGCTGGGCAATCCGTTCGGCCTGGGAGGTTCGGTGAGCCGGGGCATCCTCAGCAGCAAGACGCGGCGGCCGCCGATGGAGAACCAGCCGCTGGACGTGCTGGACTGGCTGCAAACCGATGCGGCCATCAACCCCGGCAACAGTGGCGGGCCGCTGGTCAATCTGCGGGGCGAACTTATCGGGATGAACGTGGCGGTGCTGGGACAAGGGCAGGGCATCGGCTTTGCGATTCCCATCAAGCGCGTGGCGGAGGCGTTGTCCGAGCGGTTGACGCCCGAGGCGTTGAAGTCGGTGTGGTTCGGGGCGCGCGTGAAGCCGAGCGGCGTGCCGCTGGTGGTGACGAGCGTGCAGACGGACAGCCCGGCGGCCAAGGCGGGCTTGAAGGAAGGCGACCTGGTTTTGCGCGTGAACGGCAAGCCGGCGCGGACGTTCATTGAGTTTTCGCGCGAGCTGGTGCGGATGGATGACAAGAAGCCGTTGCAATTGCAGGTCCGGCGCGGACAGGAGACGCGGGACATCACCGTGCAGATGGTGCCGGAAAACACGGTTTTTAATTCCGGGTTGATCCAGAAAAAGACGGGGCTGGCGCTGCAACAACTGACGTCCGACCTGGCGCGCAGTCTGCAAGTTTATGATATCGGCGGATTCATTGTGGCCGGCGTGGAGGCGAAGAGTCCGGCGGCTGAGGCCGGCTTCCAGCGTTACCACATCGTCCGCGCGGTGGACGGGCAATCGCCGCCGGACATGGTCGCGCTGGCCAAGCTGCTGAGTGAAAAGAAAACGGGCGACACCGTGAAACTGGCGGTCGTGCGCGTGGTGCGCAATGGAATCCTGTCCGGCGACGTCGAATTAAAAGTGCGATGAGCGCAGCGGTTGAAAACAAGAAAGACGGAGTCATGGTCGAGGTGGAAAACCTGACCAAGCGGTACGCCGGGCGCGCCGCGGTGGAAGGGCTGACCTTCTCCGTCCGCCGCGGCGAGATCGCCGGCTTTCTCGGCCAGAACGGCGCGGGCAAGAGCACCACGCTGCGGATGCTTTCGTGCTTCATGCCCGCCACCTCCGGCACGGCGCGCGTATCGGGATTTGACGTTTTCCTCGATGCGGATGAAGTGCGGCGGCGCATTGGCTACATGCCGGAAAACAATCCGCTGCACCTGGACATGCGGGTGCGCGAGTATCTGAAATTCCGCGCACGGCTGAAGGGTCTGAGCCGCAGCCAGAGCCGCGAGCGCGCCGATGTGGTGGTGCAGCAATGCGGCCTGGCGGACGTGACCAACAAGGT
Source organism: Verrucomicrobiota bacterium (assembly GCA_040754875.1). Lineage (GTDB taxonomy): Bacteria > Verrucomicrobiota > Verrucomicrobiia > Limisphaerales > JBFMBT01 > JBFMBT01. The sequence goes on from JBFMBT010000049.1 coordinate 13,928, forward strand.
CATCGGCCAGCTTTCCAAGGGATTTCGCCAGCGCGTGGGCCTGGCGGACGCGTTGATTCACGAACCGGAGCTGCTGATTCTGGATGAACCCACCAACGGCCTTGACCCGCGCCAGATTCAATCCGTGCGCCAGCTCATCAAGGACCTTGGCAGGACGCACACAGTGCTCATCTCGACGCACCTGTTGTATGAAGTCGAGATGACCTGCAACCGCATCATCGTCATTCATCAGGGGCGCATCCTGGCGTCCGACACCACGGAGAACATCCAGCAACTGATGAGCGGGCGCGGGCAGATCATCGCGGAGATTGCCGCGCCGATGGATGAATTGCGCGAGTGCTGGGAGCAGATGGCGGAGGTGGAACATTTTGAAATTGCCGCATCGGAGGGGATTTATCACCGGTGCGCGTTGATCCCAAGTTCGGGGGTGGACATCCGGCCGCGGATATATCAACTGGTGTGCGAGCGCAAATGGGGCCTGCGCGAACTGACGCGCAGCCGCCACACACTCGAAGACATTTTCCTGCATTTGACGCGGGCCGACCGGGAGGAGGAACTGTAGTGCAAGCCTATCTGACGCTCGTTCGCCGGGAACTGGGCAGCTACTTCATTTCATTGACCGGTTACGTGGTCATTGCGGGCGTGTTGCTGCTGATGGGCGCGAGCCTGGTGCTGTTGCTCGAATCGTTGAACGGCCAGCCGGTGGATGTGCCGGTGATGGAACTGTTCTACGAAACGCAATTCTTCTGGCTCATCCTGTTGCTGGCCACGCCGCTCATCACCATGCGTTCCTTTGCGCACGAAAAGTTCGCGGGCACCTATGAAACGCTCATGACCACGCCGGTGAGCGACGCCCAGGTGGTGCTGGCCAAGTTCACGGGCACGATGGTGTTTTATCTGCTGGCGTGGGTGCCATTGCTGACGTATCCGGCGCTGCTTCGGCATTACAGCACGGACCCGCTGGCGGTCGATGCCGGGCCGGTGGGCAGCACGTTCCTGGGCATCTTCCTGCTGGGGATGCTTTACATTGCGATGGGTTGCTTTGCGTCGTCGCTGACGCGCAGCCAGATCCTGGCGGCGACGAATGCGTTTGCGCTGGGCATCTGCCTGTTCATGGCGAGCTTTCTGACGCGCATCCTGCCGTTGCGCGAAGGCTGGCAGACCAAGGCGCTGACGCACATCTCGATCATCGAGCACATGCGGGATTTCGTGCGCGGCATCGTGGACACGCGGCACATCGTGTTTTACGTGAGCCTGACGGCATTTTTCCTGTTTCTGACGCTGAAGGTCGTGGAGGCGCGCCGCTGGAGATAAAGTCATGCCTGAGAAGACTGCCAACGAAAGCCGTCCGAGTTACTCCGCCCTGCAACGGTGGAGCAGCGCGTTCAACGTGTCGGTGTCCGTGCTGGCGGTGCTGGCGATCGTTGTCATGGTCAACTATCTGGCCATCGGCCATTCCCTGCGCGCCCACTGGTCGGGCAGCGCAGCCCAGCCGCTCTCGCCGTTGACGCATCAAGTGCTGGAATCGTTGACCAACCAGGTGCGCATCGTGGTGTTCTTCGACAAGGCCGATCCGCTATACAGTTCGGTTTCCAAGCTGATCAACGAATACCGGCTGGCCTGTTCCAAGCTCATCATTGAAACCGTTGACCCCGACCGTGACCCCTCCGGTGCGGCCACCGTGCGAGAGAAATACAAACTCTCGCCGTTGTCCGACAACAACGTCGTGATTTTTGAGTGCAACGACAAGGCGGAAGCCGTTTATGGCTCGCGGCTGTCCGATTACAATGTGGACGAGCTGGTGAAACAGGGGAAGAAGGAAGGGCAGGTCAAGCGCACCGCGTTCAAGGGCGAGATGATGTTCACCTCGGCGATTGTGGCGGTGACCGACCCGCGGCCATACAAGGTTTATTTCATGCTCGATTACGCCGTCGGCGGCAAGGAGCAGCACGAGCTGGGGTATGAGAATTTGCGCGATTTCCTGGCCGACAACAAAATCCAGTACGGCGTGGTGGACCTGGTCGGCACCAATGACATTCCAGGTTCGTGCGACTTGTTGTTGATCGCGGGCCGCAAGATGCCGTTTCTCGACGACGAGTTGAGGAAGCTCGACCGTTACCTGACCAAGGGAGGCCGGGCGCTCATCCTGTTGAACCAGACGTCGGCCACCGGACTGGAAACCTATCTCACGAAATGGGGCGTGGCGGTGGGCGAAGACCGCGTTTTCGACCCGCAGAATTGCTCGCCGGGTTACAATGACCTTTATATCCGGAGTTTTGGCCTCCATCCCACCGTCCGCCCCATCGCCCAATCCAGCGTCCCGATTCATTTCGCGACGGCGCGTACGGTGGGCCGGTCGCCCTCGGCGCCGCGCGCGGCGGATGCGCCACAGGTGGAGGAAATCGCTTTCACCGGCGAACAGGGCGTCGCTTATCAGATGCGCAACGGCCAGCCCACGCCCGGGCCGCGGGACCGCGTCGGCAAGCTGCCGGTGGCGGTGGCCGTGGAAAAAGGCGGCTTGAAAGGCGTGAACGTCGAGCGCGGCGCCACACGGTTGATTGTCACTGGCGACGCTTACTTTTTGAACAACCACATGCTGCGCGCGGTGGCCAACCGTGACTTCGCGTGGCATTCGATCCAATGGCTGTTGGACCGGAGCCGGCTGACCGAAGGCATCGGCCCGCGTCCGGTGAATGAGTTTGTGTTGCGCATGACCAGCACGGAAACCGTCGCGGTGCGCTGGATTCTGCTGGCCGCGCTGCCGGGCAGCGTATTGTTCCTGGGGCTGCTGGTGTGGTTGCAACGGCGGCATTGAGTTTTGACTGCATGAGTTGGAAAAATACATGGATTTTGGTGGGCGTGGCCGCGGGCCTGTTCGCCTTCATCTTCTTCGTCGAACGGCGGCTGCCGTCCAACGGCAACCAGGCCAATGCGCCGCGTCTGGTGCTGGCGGATTACGCCGCGGGTGACGTGACCGCGGTGGAAATCCAGGTCGGCGAGAAAAGCCTGCGCGTGGAACGGACCAACGCCGTGTGGCGCGTGACGGCGCCGGTGCCGTATCCGGCGCAACAGGGTCGCATCCAAAGCCTGCTCGAAGGCTGCTCGAAACTGCGCTCGCAAATCGCCATCACCACCAGCGAAATCGCCAACCAGCAGCGCGGGCTGGCTGATTACGGCCTGCACCCGCCGCGCATCACCCTGCGCCTGTTTGAAGGCGCGAAACGGCAGGAGGTGTTGATTGGCGACAAGACGCCCGTGGGCGAGCGTTACTATCTGCAGGTGGGCGGCAAGAATGAGGTGTACATCGTCGATGACACGTTTCTCCAGTTGCTCCCGCGCAACATGGACGAATGGCGCGACAATTCGATGCTGAATGTCCGCAACCTCGCCTTCAATCGCATCGAAGTGCGCTCGGGCCAGCGGAGCTTCGAATTGCAGCGGGACACCAACCTGCTCTGGCACATCACCAAACCGATGCAGGCGCGCGCGGACAATCCCAAGATCAACCGCATCGTCGAGGAACTCTCGCTCTGGCCGGTGCGTTTCTTTGTGTCGGACGATCCGAACGTGCCGCTCGAACCCTACGGCCTGCAACCGCCGCAGATGGAACTGATCTTTGGCCAGGGCAGCAACGATCTGGCTGTCGTGCAATTCGGCCATTCGCCCACCAACGACACCGGCCTCGTGTATGCCCGGCGCATGAGCCACACGAATGTCGTGCTCGCGCCGCGCGACTGGCTCGAACCGTTGCGCGCGCCATTTACCACGTTTCGCGACAAACGCGTGCTCAGTTTCGAGGCTGCGCAAGTCGAGCAAATCGACATCCGCAGTGACGAAACTTTTTCGCTCCGCCGCGCCACCAACGGCGTGTGGCAGGTGGCCAGCCAGACGAATTTCACGGCCGACGCCGAACTGGTGCAATATCTTCTGAACAACCTCGCCGAACTCGAGGTCATCGGCGCGGATGGCTTTGTGAAGGATGTGGTGACGGACTTCACGCCGTTCGGGCTGGAACCGGCGTTGCAGCAATACACGTTGCTGGCCAGCCGGACCAACAGTGTGGCGGTGACCAACGTGGTGCTGGCGCAACTGGATCTGGGCTCCAACCACATCGGCTCGGTGTATGCGCGGCGCGTGGGCGAGGATTCCGTTTACGCGGTGCCGGTCAGCGACGTGCGGCGGCTGCCCAAGGCGCTGTATGAACTGCGCGAGAGGCGGCTGTGGAGTTTCGTCGGCACCAACGTCACGCGGGTGAAAATCCAGCAAGGCGGGCGCGCGCGCCTGTTCACGCGCAACACGCGCAACAATCTTGAGGAAAACGCCATTCCGCCGGCACTGGCCCCGCTTTCCACCGAGGCCACGCTGGAGAATCTGGGCCGCTTGCGCGCCGAGAAATGGGTGGCGCGCGGCGAGGAACGGCTGGCCGTTTACGGCATTGTGCCGGATGGCCATGAAATCCTCTTTGACGTGACGAACGGCGAACGCGTCCAGACTTACCGGCTGCGCCTCGGCAAGTCCGCGCCGTCGCGCAATCAGTATGCCGCCCTGGATTTTGACGGTGTTCCGGTGGTTTTTGAGCTGTCGCGCGAATTGTATCAAGACATCCTGCGTGACCTGACGCTGACGCCGGCCACCAGCCAGTGATATGCCCGAATCCCGTCTGGCGCGAATGTGGAAAATCTTCCGGCGGATGTTTCGCTGGTGCCGGATTCTTTTTTTGCTGCTGGTCCTCGCGCTGGTCTGCCTCGTCATCTACGTCACCAAGGTGGGGCTGCCGGACTTCGTCAAATCGCGCGTCCAAACCGAACTGCGCGCCCAGGGCGTGGAACTGGAATTCGCGCGCATGCGCCTGCATTGGTATCGCGGCATCGTGGCCGAGAAGGTGACCATCGGCAGTTCGCGCCGCGGCGACCAGCCGCAATTCTCCGCCGAGGAAGTGACCATCCGCGTGAACCCGGAGGCGCTGAAGGAATTCCGCTTCCAGCCCGAGGCGCTGCTCATCCGCCAGGGATTGTTGAAGGTGCCGTTGGTCGGCACCAACCAGCCCCATCAGCAGATGCTCGTCAAGGGCATCATGACCGAATTGAATTTTCTGCCCGATGACAGTTGGGAACTGGCCAACCTCCAGGGCGAGGCGCTCGGCTTGAAGCTCAGCCTCAACGGCGTGCTGACCAACGGCCCCGCTGTGCGCCAGTGGAAGGCTCCCAAATCCAACGGCACCAACCAGGCTTCGCGCGTCTGGCAGGAACAGTTGCGCAAGGTCCAGGAAACCATCGACCGCATGAAATTCGCCTCGCCGCCGGAACTGCACCTGGTCGTGCGCGGCGACGCGCGCAAACCCGAGAGCTTCACCGCCAATGTGCGGTTCACCGCGCCCAACGCCGTAACGCCCTGGGGTGATCTCGAAAACCTGACCTTCACCGCGCCGTTCAACGCCATGCAGGACACCAACGGCCTGCTCCACAGCGATGTCCGCCTGCGCTTCGACAACGCGAAGTCCAAGTGGGGCCAGGCGCGCCAGTCGCGGTTGAATTTCCAACTGGCTTACACGCTCACCAACCGCGCGCCCATGCACGTGGACTGGAACATCGCCCTGCGCAACGCCAAGTTCCCCGATGCCAAGGTCGAGTTCCAATACTTGAGCGCATCCGGACGCACGGCCATCCCCGCGGACGCACCGGACACATTGCTGTCGGACGTGAAACTGACCGCCGAGGGACTTCAAACCGAGTGGGGTCGCGCCCAGGCCGCCAGCGTTTCGGGCCGCGTCAACAGCACCTTGACCAATCCGCTTCCATCCGTTGCCGATGTAAAAATCAACCTGACGAAGCCGCACACGCGCTGGGGCCACGCGAATTCGCTGAAACTGACCACGCAATTCTCGCCCGCGCCCGCCGAGGTGACCAATCGCGTCGATGCCTCGTGGGGCTGGTGGGCGAAGCTCGCGCCCTACGTGTTCAACTGGGACCTGGAAACAGAGGCATTGGTCGTCGAGAAACCCGCCCTGCAACTGGACCGACTGGCGACCATCGGCAGTTGGCGCGCGCCGGACCTGGATTTGCCAAAGTTCGAGGCGCAGCTTTACGGTGGCACACTCGACTTGAAGACCAGGCTGAATGTCGCCACGCGCCAGGCATCGCCTGTCGTGGAGTTGGATTTCGAAGTTCACCAGCTTGCGCATTTGTTGAAGGAGAAGAGCCGCAAGGCGCTCGAATCCGTGCAATGGGAGACGCCGCCCAAATTGCGCGCGGAGGCGCGCCTGGTCCTGCCGTCATGGACCAATCGGGAGCCGGATTGGAAGGCCGTGCTGCCGCAACTGGAATTGAAAGCCGACTTGGAAACGGCCAACACAAAGTACCAGACCCTGCTGTTCCGCGCGCTCAAAACCAGCGTCGCGCTGACCAATTCCGTCGCCGTCCTGCCCGACCTGTTCGTGGCCATGCCTGAAGGCGAGGCGCGCATCGGATTGACTTCGGACATTAACACCCAGGAATTCCAGGCGAAGGTGCGCAGCACGCTGCACCCGGGTTTCGTCCGGCCCTTTCTGAAGGGCGAGAGGACGTTGAAGGTGTTCGATTACCTTGAGTTCGGCGCTGCGCCGTGGCTCGACGTGGAAGCCGTGGGCCGCTGGAACGCGCTGGCGGAAGTCGCGGGCCGGGGCGTCGTGGCGTTGACCAATTTCAGCTATCGCGGCTACGAGGCCACGCGTCTGAACGCCGCGTTCACCTACGCCAACCAATATTTCGTCATCACCAACGTCGCCGTCCAGCACGGCGAGGAACACATCACCGCCGGCCGCGTCGATGTCGATATCAGACACCAGCATCTTTATCTGACCAATGTCTTCAGCCGGCTCGAACCCAATGCCTTCGCGCGCATCATCGGCCCCATGACCGCGAAGTCCATCGAGCCCTATCACTTTCTCCAGATTCCCACCGTGAAGGTGAACGGCTCGCTTCCATTCAAGGACAGCGAATCCACCGACCTGCATTTCGAAGTTGATGGCGGGCCGTTCAACTGGTGGAAGTTCAACCTCGACCATGTGACGGCGACGCTCCATTGGGTGACCAACACCCTGGTGGTGACCAACGTGCAGGCCGTGTTCTACGAAGGGAGCATGGCGGGCAACGCGCTCTTCCGCTTTGATGCGCCCAAGGGGACGGATTTCCGTTACAGCACCTTCATCACCAACGCGAACCTGCACCCGTTCATGAAGGACATTTTTTCCAAGACCAACAAGCTGGAAGGGCAACTGGACGTCGAACTCCACGTCACCTCGGCCAACACCGCCGACTGGGGCAGTTGGAACGGCTACGGCAGCGCGAAACTCGAAGACGGTTTCCTGTGGGACATCCCCATGTTCGGCATCTTCTCGCGCGTGCTGGACGGCGTTTCGCAGGGCTTGGGCACCAGCCGCGTGAAACAGGGAACCGCCACTTACACCATCACCAACAGTTTGATCCATACGAAGGACCTGGAACTGGACGCCGACCTGATGCGCCTGCAATACCGCGGCACGGTGGATTTTGAAGGCGCCGTGGATGCGCGCGTGGAGGCGGAGCTGTTTCGCAAAAGCTGGTTCCTGCCCCGGTGGTTCGGCGTGATTGCGACGCCCTTCACCAAGCTGCTCGAATACAAGGTGACCGGCTCGCTGAATCACCCGAAGACCGAACCGCTCTACCTGCTGCCCAAAATCCTGCTCGCACCCCTGCAGCCGATCAAAACGATCAAGAGCATCTTTGGTTCGGACAAGGACAAACCCAAACCATCCGCCGAACCCGCTCCGGAACCCGACCGCAAGCCGGAACGATAGCGGGTTGCCGCTGCCCCGCTCGTGTAGCGCAGCCGTCCCGGTGCCAGTCCGCATAATACCCTTTCTCAACCGACACGCCGGGCCGGACGCCCGGCTCACCCGCAGCGGTTGCGCTACGGGACGGCGACCCAAAGACGCGGGCTTTGCAATTTCAGGCGGGGGCGTTAACGTTGAGTCATGCCGAAGCAGGTCAGGCCCTCAACGGAGTTGCAACGCCGCATTCAGGAACTCATCGCCGCGCAGGGTGACGGACATAACCCGGATCTCGTGCAGGACATCATCGAGAACGCGTTGAAACTCATGCGCGACGTGAAGGACCGCGGCGATGTGCGCGTCATCCAGACGGCGGTGCGCGAGCTGCGCTATGCGTTCAAGCTGTTCGCGCCCTATGCGCAGACGCGCAAGGTGACGATTTTCGGCTCGGCCCGCACGCAGGCCAGCAAGGTGGAGTACCAGCAGGCGGTCGAGTTTGCGCGCAAAATCGCGGAGGCCGGTTACATGGTCATCACCGGCGCCGGGCCGGGCATCATGCAGGCGGGCCACGAAGGGGCGGGGCCGGAGAAAAGTTTCGGCGCGAACATCCGGCTGCCGTGGGAGCAATCGGCGAACCCCGTGATTTCCAAGGACAAGAAGCTCATCACCTTCAAATATTTTTTCACGCGCAAGCTGACGTTCATCCGGCATTCGGACGCCATCGCGTTGTTTCCGGGCGGATTCGGCACGCTGGACGAGGCGTATGAAGCGCTGACGCTGATGCAGACGGGCAAGAGCCAGTTGATGCCGCTGGTGCTCATCGACCGGCCCGGGGGCACGTATTGGAAGAGCTGGGACAAGACCGTGCGCGAACATTTGGTGCGCCAGAAACTGATTTGCCCGGAAGACCTCGAGCTCTACCACATCACGGACGACACGACCGAAGCCGTAAAACACATCACGCGTTTCTATCGCAATTATCATTCGAGCCGGTACGTGAAGGATTTGCTGGTCATCCGCCTGCAACACCCGCTGTCACCGACCGCGCTGGCGGCGTTGAACGAAGATTTTGCGGACATCATTTCCGGCGAGGAATTCCACAGCCACGACGTGACGCCCGAGGAACGCGAGGACGGCGAAGCGCTGGAACTGCCGCGCATCGCGTTTGGTTTCAACCGCAAGGATTACGGGCGCCTGCGCCAGTTGATTGACGCGTTGAACGGGTATTGATGGGTGGTTTGGAGTCCCGGCTTCAGCCGGCTGGGGCGTTGCAGTTCAAAGTGCGTGGAGGTTCCCTTTGGCTGTTTACGTGGCGACGCTCAACCGCTTGAAGGCGGGACTCCGCAACTCAGCGCGTCACCACCGCGAAGCGGCCTGTTTTCCACGGTTGCGGGAAGCGCGGTCAGTCGCGTATATTCGAGGTTGGAACCATGAAACATCGCACGAATCGGCGCAAGTTTTTGCAAGCGGGCGCGCTCGCCGCGGCGAGCGCGGGCTTGTCGCACATCGAGTTGGCCTCCGCCGCCGAGGAGCCGGTCATGCGCTGGCAAAAGCTTCCCGCCCGGGCGGATTCGGTGATTTTCATCTGGCTGCCCGGCGGCATCTCGCAGACGGAGACGTGGGACCTCAAGAAATTCACGCCCTATCGCCAGGGGATGAAGGGCAATGAATTGCTCGGCACCTGCGAGGGCATTCCCACCACGGCGGACGGCATCCAGTTCGGCACGGGGCTGGAGAATCTGGCGAAGGTGATGGACAAGGGCACGGTGCTGCGCAGCCTGACCAATGCGACGAAGTTTGGCGCGGTGCATCTGAAGGCGCAGTACTACATGATGACCGGTTACGTGCCGCCCGTCGGCCTGAAGCCGCCGAGCATGGGCTCGGTCATCGCGCGCACCCTCGGCCGGCGCGATCCCAATGTGCCGGCGTATATCTACATTGGGCGCGACATTGAGACGCACGACGAGGAGAAGTTGTTCATCAGCGAATTCATCGGACCCGGGTTTTACGGCGTGAATTATTCGCCGTTCATGATTCCCGAACCGGCCAAGGGCCTGGCGTCGTTGAACGCGCTGGCCGGCATGAAGATGGACCGGCTGGATCGGCGGCTGGCGTATCTGCGCGCGATTTCCGGTTTGTCCGATCCCGAGTTGCAGCGCTCCGCCAAGGCGAAGGAGTATTTGAAGTCGATCGATGACGCGCGCGCGATGATGGATTCGCCGGTGAAGAAAGCGTTTGATTTCTTGCAGGACGAGAAGCCGGAAATCATCCAGGCGTATTCTTCCGAACTGCCCGCAAACCAGCGGCCGGACGAGGATTATTATCACGGCGACCGCTTTGGACACGGCCTGTTGCTGGCGCGGCGGTTGGTCGAGTCGGGCGCGCGCTTCGTGCAAGTGGAATATCAATACGGGCCGTTCAAGGGGTTCGACACGCATGAAAACGGCGCGACGCGCATGGTGCAGATGAAGAAACAAATTGACCGCCCGATTGCGCAGTTGATTCGCGATTTGCACGAGCGCGGAATGCTTCAGCGCACGCTGGTGATTGTGGCGACGGAGTTTGGCCGCACGATTGCGAGCGAACCGGCGGCGGGCCGCGAACCGGACGGTTTTGCCGAGCGCCACACCGGCGCGGAACTGACCATCGATAGCGAGAAAATGTACGGGTTTCACGGGCATTTCAGCAGTTGCAACGCACTGCTCTTTTACGGCGGCGGTTTCAAGCAGGGCTTCGCCTACGGCAAAACCGCGCCGGAACATCCGATGGTGCCCGTGGAAAACGCCGTGTGCCTCGAGGACGTGCACGCCACCATTTACAAAGCCCTCGGCCTCCCACCCGATGCCGGCTACGTGACCGAAGGCCGCCCATTCTATCTAACCAAAGACGGTCGCGGTCAGCCCATTGACGGACTGCTGGCGTGAGCGAATGAAAGCGGAAATACGCACGAGCGACGCTGGCAAGCCAGGCGTCGCTCCCACTGATTCCTGTAGCAGCCGAGGTCACGTGGCTCTGATTGAAGAACTTTCAACGACTGGATTCTCCAACGCGCATCGAACGATCAACGCACTCGCTTCCCTCTCTCCTCAACAAGAGGGACCGAGGGTGAGGGGTGGTCAGGCTTGTGGCACCAATACATCCAAACGCTTCGCCAACCCGCGACTGTTCCCCTCCTGGGAGGGGTTAGGGGTGGGTCCCCCCGGCAAACACTCTCCGAACGTATGAACGATTCTTCCCCCGCTCCAGAGGGTCAGGGTGAGGGCGAGCCCCGTTTGCGAAGCCTGATATCAGGGCAACACGCCGGTCAGGAAGCTCACTCTCACGCTGGTAATGGAGGGTACATTCCATGGGAGGAACACCCGGCGTGGCAAGAATCTCAATGGCGGTTGTTGGCGGGCGCCGTGCTGTTGTTGTTGGCGGTCAACGCGATCCTCAGCTTGTATTCGGGAGATTGGGAGGTGTTCATTCTCACGGCGAAAATCGTCGAAATCGGCGGCGCCGTGTGTTTCGTGGGCATGGCGATTTTCGGCGTGTTTATGCGCGCATTTTTCCGGCTGGCAGATTATGTCGGGGAACGGAAAAAACGTTGAAGCGCGGAGCGCGGACAGCCTTGTCCGCGCGAATCCTCTTAGCAGCCGACGCGAGGGGGCTCACTCTCAAGTCCCGGAAGGAAGCCGCGTGCGAGATGTTGGGCTGCGGGAATCAATCCCAAACTATCAGCCAACCGAATGCCGTCAGGCGAATGGAAAATGGCACATCGGAATCGAAAATGCCTGGGCTTGCTTCCGCGGCGGTGTTTCTTAAAATCCGGGCACGCCATGAAAACTGGCCGTCGGAGGTGAACGAGTGGCAATAAGTGCAACCAAATGAGAGCGGTGATGGACACAAACGTATTGGTGGCGGCACTGCGCTCGCAACGCGGTGCATCGCACGAGTTGCTGCGATTGCTGCGAAACGGCCAGTGGACGCTCGTGTTGAGCAACACGGTGCTCGGCGAATATCACGAAGTACTGCATCGCGAAGCCGACACGCTCGGTCTCAGCCACCCGGACGCCGATGCGTACTTGGATGTGCTCTGCGCTCTGGCCGAGCAACGCACGCTCACGACTGCCTGGCAGCCCGCTGCCGCTGACCCGGACGATGAGGCGTTTGTTCAATTGGCAAGAGAGGCCGAAGTGGAGTATCTTGTGACGCACAACGTGAACGATGTGGCCGGTGCGCGACAATTTGGTGCAAAGGTAGTCCGCCCAGCGGATTTTCTGAGCATCGTGAGAAAGACCGCATGACCAAGATAGAAGCAAACGTTCCTGATTATTTAGCCAAACAAGCCTTCGCTCTGGCGGAGCGCGAGAACGTGCCGGTGGACCAAATCGTTGCGCTGGCTTTGTCGGCTCAACTCGCTGCCTGGAAGGGCAGTGATGACATGGCCACGCGCGCCAGGCGGGCTGACTCTGCCAAGTTTGACCGCATCATGTCGCGCGTGCCGGATGTTCCGCCTATGCCCGGAGACGAATTGCCGGAAGGCTATCAACGCTCCCGGTAATCGCGCCTGCGCACCGACCCGCTGGAGGACACGAGTGCCAGCCTCGCAAGTATGCGCGTCGTCGAGTTGGAAGGGCCCTCCGTAGATGGAATGCATGAAGCATCCCGCTGAGCTCTTCGGAACGACTTGAGGTTCAGGGAGTTTAGCGCGCAAAAAAATATTTTTCAAAATCGCGGTTGACAATTTCGCCCAAGTAGTGCATATACACAACATGATGGCGAAAGAACTGAATATGTCAGTGATGGAGAACTGTGTGTGCTTCAACTTGCGGCGGGTGACGCGCGCGGTGACGCAGTTTTATGACGCGGAAATGCGGCGGCATGGAATTCGTCCCACGCAGGGCTCGATTTTGGCGTCTTTGGCGGCCCGGGAAAGTTGGAACATGGCGGAGTTGAGCGATTGGCTCGGGATGGAGCGCACCACGCTGGTGCGGAATCTCCGGCCGTTGCAGCGGGACGGTTTCGTGAACGTTGTTGGCGGCGGGCGCGGCAATCGGGTGGAGCTCACGATCACCACCAAAGGCCGGAAACAAATTGAGAAACTGACGCCGGCCTGGAGGTCCGCTCAATGCGCTGCGGTCAAGACCCTTGGTGAAGAGCGCTGGTCCGCCATCCTCTCGGATCTCGAAACGGCGGCGTTGGCTCTGAACAAATAGCCCCAAGCCCTGAATGCCTTTGAAGGCAATAAATAAAAACTCGATTGTGTATATGCACACTACATTGAAAAACAAAACTGCGTTGGTCACCGGCGTTTCGTCCGGCATCGGTTGGGAAATCGCGCAGTTGCTCGCTGAACGCGGCGCGCGGGTCTTCGGCACGGTGCGCAACCCGCGGTCCGCCAGCCCGATTCGCGGCGTTGATCTGGTCAGCATGGACGTGACGGATGACGCCAGCGTGAACGCCGCAGTTCAAACTATTGTCCAGAAAGCCGGGCCGATTCAACTTCTGGTCAACAACGCCGGTTACTCCTTCATGGGCGCGCTGGAAGAAACCAGTGTTGAGGAGGCGCGGCAACAGTTTGAAACCAATCTCTTCGGGGTGCTGCGCGTGACGAACGCCATCCTGCCCGGAATGCGGCAACAGGGCTTTGGACGGATCGTCAACATCAGTTCGGTGCTGGGTTTTCTGCCCGCGCCGTATTTGGGAATCTATGCGGCGAGCAAACATGCCGTGGAAGGCTACACCGAGACGCTCGACCACGAAGTCCGGAGATTCGGCGTGCGAGCGCTGCTGGTCGAACCAGCCTACACGAGGACGAACCTCAACGGAAACACCAAAGCCGCAAAAATCACGCTCGATGCTTACGCGGACGAACGAAAGCGGTTGACCACCGCGGCGCTGCG
>JBFMBT010000050.1:0-27480 GCA_040754875.1 Verrucomicrobiota bacterium
AACGCGCAACTGGCGTGGTCGCGCGACCACGGCGCAACGTGGACCTGGGCGGATTGGAAATTCACCGCGAGTTTTGGCTGCCCGACTTTTTTGAATTTCGGCCGTAACTACGCCGGCGCGCGCGACAACTTCGTCTATATCTATTCGCTCGACGCCGACAGCGCCTACGACCCGGCGGACCGCATGTTGCTGGCGCGCGTCGCCAAGGACCGCCTCACCGACCTCAACGCGTATCAATACTTCCAGCGCCTGCACGAAGGCCAGCCGGTCTGGACGCGCCAGCCGAACGCGCGCGGCCCGGTGTTCGTGCATCCGGGAAAATGTTACCGCTCAGGGGTCACTTACAACGCGGCGTTGAAGCGTTACCTCTGGTGCCAGGTGCATCCCGGCAGCAAGCATCCGCAAGGCCCGCGCTTCCAGGGCGGCTTCGGCATCTACGACGCGCCCGAGCCGTGGGGCCCGTGGACGACTGTGTATTACACCGAGGAATGGGACGTGGGTCCCGGCGAAACCAGCAGCCTGCCTACGAAATGGATGAGCGCGGACGGCCAGACGATGCATCTCGTTTTTTCCGGCGACGATTATTTCTCCGTGCGCAAGGCGACACTGGAGCTGGCGAAGTGACGCTCTGGGGTGGGGACGGCCCCGTCTCCAGTTTTGTTTTTACAGATTCACGCGAAACGCGTGAATCCAGGTTGTTCCTTGAAATATTGAATCCGATCAATGCGGCAAGCCGCACGCGCAGGCAACCGGCGCTGCGGGTGCGACGGCCGTTGGATCGTAATTGAGATACGGCCCGAGCCATTTCTCGACCTCTTGCAAGGTCATGCCCTTGCGCAGGTGGTAGTCGAGGATCTGGTCGCGGCCCAATTTGCCGACGGCGAAATACTTGGAATCGGGATGGGCGAAGTAGAGGCCGCTGACGCTGGAGCCGGGCCACATGGCGCAGCTTTCGGTAAGCTGGATGCCCGCGGCGCGCTCGGCGTCGAGCAGGTCCCAAAGAATGCGCTTCTCGGTGTGGTCCGGGCAGGCGGGGTAACCGGCGGCGGGCCGGATGCCGCGATATTGCTCGTCGATCAGTTGCTCGTGGTTAAAGGCTTCGGTCTTGCCGTAGCCCCATTCGTGGCGGACGCGGTGGTGCAAATATTCGGCGAACGCCTCGGCGAGACGGTCGGCCAGCGCTTCGGCCATGATGGCGTTGTAGTCGTCGTGCTCGGCCTTGAAACGCTCGACGATTTCCTTGAGGCCATGGCCGGTCGTGACCGCGAAGGCGCCGAGATGGTCGAGCGGCGGCCGGGCCGTGGACGAGTTTGGCCGAGCGGCGGCGCGATTTTCCCCGTCGCGGGGAGCGATGAAGTCCGCGAGGCACCAGTTGGGCGAGCCGTCGCCCTTCTCGATCTGCTGGCGCAGGAAATGGAAGCGCGCCAGGACAGTAGAACGCGATTCATCGGTGTACAGCTCGACGTCATCGCCCACGCGGTTGGCCGGGAAGAAGCCGTACACGCCGCGCGGCTGAAGAAGCTTCCCGGCGACGATCTCGTCGAGGAGCTGGTTCGCATCCGCGAAGAGCTTGCGCGCCTCATCGCCGTGCTTCTCGTGATTGAGGATGGCCGGATAACGCCCGCGCAATTCCCACGTGTGGAAAAACGGCGACCAGTCGATGAACGGAATCAGTTCTTCGAGCGATACGGCGGCGGATTTTCGTTGAGGGCCAGGGCCTTTTCCGAAAGTTCCTGATCCAGCCACTCGCGATAGGCCGCCGCTGCCTGGCCACTGGTCTTCACCCAGAACTCGTGCCGCCAGTTCAGAAAGTTTCGGCGCTCGATGGGGTCGTTCAACTCTGGAGGAATCGGCGTGCGACCCGTGCGGATGCTCTCCTGGTACATGCGCTCGTAAAGCTGTTCGTACAGCTTCTGCTTTTCGGCGGATAAGTTCATAAACTTCGCTCGGTTTGTCCTGGGCATCCTGCCAAGCCTTGCGTAATTGATCGGCATAAGAATCGTGACAGGCAAGACGAATGTTCTCAAGAGTCTCATCGGCGGGCACGTGACAGCTATGAGCCAGTTGGCGCGACAACTCATGAGCCAAGTCCGAATCCAATACGCACACTCCAACAAATTCCGGTTGCGGCGGGTCATTGAATTTCAACTTGGGTGCGTTGGCGCGGGCTTCGTCGAGGCTCAACAGTTTGACCTGCTGGCCGGCGTGGGTGGCGCGGACGCGCTCGTATTCGGCGCGGATTTGCTGGACGAAATTGGGTTTGTTCTCGGCGCTGACGAGACTGCTGACCACCGGTACGGCGCGCGAAGCATCGAGCACATGCACAACGGGCTGCGAATAGTTCGGCGCAATCTTGACGGCGGTGTGGGCCTTGCTGGTGGTCGCGCCGCCGATGAGCAACGGAATCTTCAACCCGGTGCGCTCCATCTCGCGGGCGACGTGTTGCATCTCGTCGAGCGACGGCGTGATGAGCCCGCTGAGGCCGATGATATCGACGTTCTCTTTCCTCGCCGTTTCGAGGATCTTGTCGCACGGCACCATGACGCCGAGGTCGATGACCTCGTAATTGTTGCAGCCGAGCACGACGCCCACGATGTTCTTGCCGATGTCGTGGACATCGCCCTTCACCGTGGCCATGAGCACGCGGCCCTGCGCCTGCACGGCCTTGCCGGCGGCCGCGAGCGCAGCCTTCTCCGCTTCCATGAACGGCGTGAGATACGCCACCGCCTTCTTCATCACGCGCGCGGATTTCACGACCTGCGGCAAAAACATTTTGCCCGCGCCGAAGAGGTCGCCGACGATGTTCATCCCCGCCATCAGCGGGCCTTCAATCACCAGCAAGGGCTTGCCATATTTCAAACGTGCTTCCTCGGTGTCTTCGGTGACGTAAGCGTCGATGCCTTTGACGAGCGCGTGTTGCAAGCGTTCCTCGACCGGGCCGCTGCGCCACGCTTCATCCGCCTTCGCCTCGGCGGTCGTGCCGGTGGCTTTCTTCTTCAGTTCCTCGCCGAACGCGACGAGGCGCTCGGTGGCGTCGGGTCGGCGGTTGAGCAGCACATCCTCGACGAGTTCGAGCAAATCCTTCGGGATCTCCTCATACACGGCGAGCATGCCGGCGTTGACGATGCCCATGTCGAGGCCGGCCTTGATGGCGTGATACAGGAACGCGCTGTGCATCGCCTCGCGCACATGATTGTTGCCGCGGAAGCTGAAACTGATGTTGCTGATGCCGCCGCTCACCTTCGCGTGCGGCAGATGCTGTTTGATCCAATGCGTGGCGCGGATGAAATCGACCGCGTAATTGTTGTGCTCCTCGATGCCCGTGCCGACAGTCAGCACGTTCGGATCAAAAATGATGTCCTGCGGCGGAATGCCGACCTTCTCGACGAGCAAATCATAGCTGCGTTTGCACACCTCGATGCGGCGCTCGAAGTTGTCCGCCTGGCCGCGTTCATCGAATGCCATGACCACCACCGCCGCGCCATAACGGCGCACGAGCCGCGCCTGTTCCAGAAACTTCTCCTCGCCTTCCTTGAGCGAGATGGAATTGACGATGCCTTTGCCCTGCAAACAGCGCAGCCCGGCCTCGATGACCGACCACTTGGACGAATCGACCATCACCGGCACCTTCGCGATGTCCGGCTCGGCAGCGACGAGGTTGACGAACCGCGTCATCGCCGCCACACCATCGAGCATGCCTTCATCCATGCAGATGTCGATGACCTGCGCGCCGCTTTCGACCTGCTGCTTGGCGATGGCCAGCGCCTCCTCGTACTGCCCCGCGAGGATGAACTGCTTGAACTTCGGCGAGCCCGCCACGTTGGTGCGCTCGCCGATGTTGATGAAATTCGTCTGCGGCGTTTGCGTGAACGCTTCCATGCCGCTCAGGCGCAAATAAGGCTCCACCTTTGGCACCTGGCGCGGCGGCAATCCCCGCACAGCCTCGGCCAGTTTTGCAATGTGCGCGGGCGTCGTGCCGCAGCAACCGCCCACGATGTTCAGCCAGCCAGCCTCGGCCCACGGGCGAATCTGCGGCGCCAGCGTCTCAGGCGTTTCTGGAAAGCCCGTTGGCGACAGCGGGTCGGGCAGTCCCGCGTTCGGATAGACGCAAACGAACGTGTCGGCAAGCTGGCTGATCTCCTCGACGTAAGCGCGCATTTCCTTCGGCCCGAGCGCGCAGTTCAAGCCGATGGTCAACGGCCGCGCGTGGCGCACGGAATTCCAGAATGCCTCGACCGTCTGGCCCGTGAGTGTGCGTCCGGACAAATCGGTGATCGTGCCCGAAATCATCAGCGGCAGTCGGATACCGCGCGCGCCGAAGGCTTCCTGAATCGCGAACAACGCCGCCTTGGAATTGAGCGTGTCGAAGATGGTTTCAACCAGCAACACGTCCACGCCGCCGTCGATGAGCGCCTCGACCTGCTCGCGATACGCGCGCCGCAACTGGTCGAAATTAACCGAACGAAACCCCGGGTCATTGACATCCGGCGAAATCGAAGCCGTCACCGGCATCGGCCCGATGGCGCCGGCGACGAATTTTGGCTGGCCGGTTTTGGCCGCGACGTCATCGGCGGCGCGCCGCGCCAGTTGCGCCGCGGCGAGGTTCAAGTCGCGCGCCAGCGCCTGGAGCGTGGCATCGTTGACCACTTCGTCGAAGAACGCCTGGTCTTTGCGGCCCGGCGCGTGTTTAAAGAAAAAATCATGCTGACCAATGGTCGTGGCGGAAAATGTATTGGTCTCGATGATGTCCGCGCCGGCCTGGAGATAGCGATGGTGAATCTCCTCGATGATCTGCGGCTGGGTGAGTTGCAACAGCTCGTTGTTGCCCTTCAAATCCTTGCCGCGCCAGTCCGCAAAGCGCCCGCCGCGGAACTTGGCTTCATCCAGCTTGTATTGCTGGATGACCGTGCCCATCGCGCCGTCAAGAATGACGATGCGCTCGCGGAGCAACTGCTCCAGCGCCGCCGACCGAGCCGCCTGTTGACCCAACTGTTTGCTCACAACGCCAATAGCTTACGCGTGAGCTTTGGGTTTGCCAACTAAAAAATCAACATATCTTGATATGAAGATATGTTAGTGGCAGCTAAAAAGTTAAATGATTGGAAGAGTTGAAGGGTGGGGAGCTTGTAGCGCGGGTTTCCAACCTGCCGTATCGCAGGCTTCGAGCCTGCGCCGTGTGCTGTGCCCGAGGCGGTTTTGCGCATGAGACGAGCCTGAGCTTTCTTTTGCCTCGCCGCGCTCTGCCGATTGGAAAGGCGATACAGTTCCGATGGATCGGGAGAAACCTGCGCCCCGGGTGCGTCAATCGTCGTGGACGCGGCTGCGGTTTTGTTTGATGCGGGCGCGGTGGCGCTTGCCTTCGAGCATGCGCTTTTTGACGGCGCGGGGGCGGGGGCGGTTGCGGCGCCGCTCGCGTTCGGCGGCGTCGCGCGCCTTGGCTTCGGCTTCGCGCTCGCGTTGTTGCAGTGCGATGAGCAGTCGCTCGCGCGCAACCCGCCGGTTGTCCGCCTGCGAGCGCGAATCCTGCACCATCACCGAAATTCCGGTGGGCAGATGAGTGAGGGTGACGCGCGTGGCCACCTTGTTGACATTCTGCCCGCCCGGCCCCGAGGAATGGCTGAATTGCTCCGCCAGTTCGGATTCATTGAGCGCCTGAATCGGTTCCATGCGCCGATGAAACGGCAATCCGCCCGGTTCGTAAAATGGAAAACGCTTGCGGACTCTGCCGGACGGCGGCTGTCCCCAGCCGCAGCGCGTGAAATGCAACCTTCGCGATGGATTGGTTATGGCGTTTTTTGGTTTAATGGCATTTTTTCCTTCACGCAAATTAAACCCTCACGAACCTCCTGGCTTTCCGTTTGCAGGCCACGCGCTGCGGCTGGGGACAGCCGCGGTCCGGAAAATTGTCTGCCGCGCGTCGTCGGATGGCAACGTGTTATGAGTTGCCCTACCGCAGCAAATCGCCGTGCTGTTTCAACCAATGCTCGGCGAGGTCGTAATCGGGGCACACCTGCTCGACGCGCCGCCAGAACTTAGCGGAGTGGTTCATCTCATGCAGGTGCATCAGTTCGTGCAAGATGATGTAATCGCGCACGGAAGGCGGGGTCTGGATCAATCGCCAGTTCAACGAAATCGTCGCCTGCCGCGAGCACGAGCCCCAGCGCGAGCGCTGGTCGCGCACGGTGACACGCCGCACGGCGAGATTGTGTTGCGCCGCCAGTTCCAGCGTGCGCGCGGCCAGTTCGCCCACGGCCAGCTTCGCCAGATGTTTGTGCACGAACGGCCGCAGGTCCTCCGCGTTCGCCGCGAGTACAATCGTCTGATCCGCAAAACGAATCGTGTTGCCCGGATCCTCGCGTTGGACAGTTAGCGTCACCTTCTCGCCGCGAAAGAGGAATTCCGTTCCGTCCTGCCACGGTTGCGCCACCTCGGCATCGCGCTTGAGCAATTGTTTCTCGATCCACGCGCTCTGGCGTTGCGCGAACTCGCGCGCGAACTGGCGGTTGCCGCCGCGCGGAATCGTTACGTGCGCCGAGCCATCCGCTTTCACGCGCAGCACGTAACGCCGCGCCTTGGGCCGCCGATGATACGTCAACGGAACCGCCCGCGCGCCGACCATGAGGAACTCGGCGCGCTCGGGCCGCCGCTGCGGCGCAGGCGAAAGCAATTCCAATTGCACGCGCGCACGATAGGTGCGTGCTGCTGAATCTCCAAGCGCCAAAGCTTGCCGTTGCGAAATCTTGTTCTTGTTTGGAGTTCAAGCTTTAGCTTGCGGAGAGACGCTTCGCTCACACGCTGAAGCGTGAACTCCATACAGGGCGCGTACACGCGTTCGAAAGCACCACGGGTGTTGCCTTGGTGACGTCGCTGCGCCGGGGACGGGCATACTCCGGTAGTCGAGGCAGCTTTCCTCTTTCACCCCATTCCCTGGCGTGCTTTAATCCCGTTATCGGCATGAAAACTCTTCTCCGCACTTGCTGTGTCGTGGCCACCCTTGCCGGGGCTTTCACTTCCTTCAACACGGATGCCGCGTTTCCCGTCGAGCCGATGAACATCGGCGCCACGCCGCAATTCTTCATCGACGATTACGTGGTCGATAACCGCTGGGGCATTCGTTACAAGCGCGAGCATGTCCTGCGCGTCTTTCATCAGCCGAAGAAGCATGCGGCCAATCCGTTGCTCAAAGGCGATTGCGGATTCGTCTGCGTCGTGCGCGAACCGGACACCGGCCAGTTCAAGATGTGGTATCAAACCCATGCGTGGGTCGGCCAGGCGGACGATGAAACGAAGACGCTCTACGGCGTCGCCTACGCCGAGTCCAAGGACGGCATCAAATGGGTGCAACCCAAGCTCGGCCTGGTCGAATGGAAAGGCTCGAAAGACAACAACATCGTCTGGCGCGGCCCGCTCAATTCGCGCGCCAGCGGCCATCAGATTCTCGACCTGCCCGAGGCCGACCGCCGCGGGTTCCGTTACGTGATGACGTATCGCACTGGGGGCGCGAAGAAGGGCCTCAACGGCATTCGCGTCATCGGGTCGCGGGACGGCGTTCACTGGGATGAAAAGAGCGACACGTTCATTCACGCGCTGCCGAGCGACACGGTCAATTCCATCGTGTACGACCGCGAACGCAACCAATATGTCATGTATTGCCGGGGCAAGGACCGTTACCGCCTCTTCAGCGGTGAGGTGCTCGAAACCGGCGAATCACGCCGCATCTCGCGCATGAGCAATCCCGAGTTGTGGACCGAATGGAAGACGTGGCCGCAGGCGATCCTGCTGCCGGATGAATTTGACGCGCGCGAAAATTTCAACGCCTTCTACGGCATGCCGACGCGCTACCATGCCGGCATTTACTGGGGCGCGCTCTGGGTATTCCGCTTCAATGACAATATTTACACCGACCTCGCGATCAGCCGCGACGGCGTGCAGTTCGAACGCCTGCCCAGCCGGCCCAAGATGATTGAACTCGGCCCGGACGGTTCGTGGGACGACGCGATGAATTTCGGCAGCCCGGACTGGGTGGAGATAGGCGACGAATGGTGGCTCTATTACACCGGCTGGGACGGCGACCATGGCGGCAAGGACCGCACGGGCAGCATCGGCCTGCTCACGATGCGCAAGGAAGGCTTTATCTCGATGCACGGCCCGTCCGGCGGCGGCGTCATCGTCACGCGCCAGATCAAGTGGCCGGGCGGCAGGCTGTTCGTCAACGCCGACGCCAGCCAGGGCGAACTCAAAGTGCGCGTCTCCGGCGAACGGCGCAAGCCGCTGGCCGGTTTTGATTACGCCGATTGTGCCACCTTCACCGGCAACCAGACTGCCCACGAAGTGACCTGGAAAGGCGCGTCCATCGATTCCCTCAAGGACCAGGTCATCCGCCTCGAATTCTTTTTGAAGAACGCGGATATTTACACGTTTCGCGCGACGGGAGCGAAATGAGAGAGGCAAAATCATGGGAGGCTGACATAAACATGGGGGACAGAAAGTTGTGTATTCTGAGGCGAGTCTTTCTCGAGTTTGGAGTTCAAGCTTCAGCTTGTGGAATGATGCCTCGCCGCACGCTAGACCGGATCCAATAATTCTGTAGCCGCATTTTGTTTGGTCGCCAGGAGCGCGGCGTTCACGCCGTTTCAACGCCGCCAGCACAAACCACGCTGAAGCGGGCTGAAGCCCGCGCCCCGCTGGCGGCCACAGTTAAACTTTAACCGCGCTAAAGCGTGAACTCCAAACAAGAGTAGTAATTCTGCCTTGGGCTAACCGCCGGCAACCACAATCAGAAAGGCTCGTCGCTTGCTTACACTCACGCCAGGGCGGGCGTGAACGCGCGCCGCGTGAGGCCGCGCAGAAGAAGTCGCCAAAGGAATCCGGCGAGGAATACGTTCCAGAGCAGCATACCGAGATTGATCCAGAGAACTGCAAACAGTGGTGGCGGACCAATATTACGGATATGGTTCTCGAAGAGGATCGTCATCACGCCAAACATGAGCGCGTGTGACAGCGCACAGACGAACGCGAACAGGCAGGTGATGAACCACGCGCGCAATACGCTCTTCAAACCGAGGGACGCATTGACGCCAATGAGCGGAACATCGATGTAAGTGCCCACCGGCACCCAAAACAGGAACAGGAAACCGAGCCACCCCATGCGGCTGAAGTTTGATTCCGC
Organism: Verrucomicrobiota bacterium; assembly: GCA_040754875.1. Classification (GTDB taxonomy): domain Bacteria; phylum Verrucomicrobiota; class Verrucomicrobiia; order Limisphaerales; family JBFMBT01; genus JBFMBT01. The sequence goes on from JBFMBT010000050.1 coordinate 9,170, forward strand.
GCACCCCAGGAAAGCCAACGAGGCAATCAGCGTCGGAAGAAACAGCCAGTAAATGCCGAACAGCCGCCCCTTCAGAATGCGTTGCTCCGTCAGGGGTGTGACCAGCAGCAGCTCGAATGCGCCGGATTCGCGTTCCCCGCGGAAACTGCTGGCCGACGCCAGTGCCAGCAGGGCGGTGAACGCCGCGAACAATCCCACCACCGCTTCTTCATCAATCGACCCGTTGACGATATCATCGGCGTTGAAACCCAGCCAGGTAACCGCGCCGAAGCAGATGCCCCACTTGGCTGCGCGTGCTTGGGGCAGGCGTTGCTGGAGCCAGGCCACGGGATTGACCTCCAGAAGCTTCAACATCCGCGCGCGAAACCAATGCGAGAACAGAATGGGTTTGTAGAGCGTGCGCGAGACGCGTTCGAGTTGGGGCGACGGCACGGGGCCCGCTCCCAGCGCACGCACGCGGGCCGAAGCTTTGGAGATGGCAACAACTAATGTGAGTACGCAAAGGCCGAACAATTGCAGGCCCAAACTGTGAAAACGAGCCGTCAACGGTCCAGTCAAGATCGGGGTCCAAGCTTTCATGCCGAGGATTACGTATGCCACAACTTGCGGAATCATTTCGATCGGTCCCACAAAGCCAGTGCGCACTTGAGTGATTTGCAAAAGCATCAACAGAACGAAAATACACGCGTACAGCAGCACTAATATCGCGGTCAGCACAAACGCCCAGAACACCGCCCGCACCCAGCGCTCGTTGTACACCGAAGCCAGCAATCCCGCCGCCAGCGCGAGACACAACATCGAGGCATTGATGATGATGGAGTAAGTGATTTGCAGCGCGCTGACGCCGCCCAGCAGAACGCACACGCCCAGCAACGGCACCGCCGAGAGCAGCAGACTGCCCGCGCGCAACGTGTGAAGCAGGCTCTTGCCAATCACGATGCCGCGCGGCGTCAATGGCGTCAGCAGCAGCAGGCCCAGCGTGCCTTCGCGCACTTCGCGGCTGATGGAATCGGCCGCCAGCACCGGCACCGTCAGCCAGATGCCGGCCACCAGGCAGATGTGAATGGCGGTGAGCAACTCCGCCCCGCTCCCGGAACCGAGCCCGCCCTTGTCGATGGCGACGATGATCAAACCGATGACCATCACCACGAGCGCGCCCACGCGCAGCCGGTAGGTTGAAGGCCGGCGCGATTCCACGCGCAGCTCGCGCAGAATCAACGGCCCGATGGCGCTCAAGGAATCTCTCACAGAAGTGGATTGCCCAGACACAGTAGCCCGCGGGCGCTCCGTCTGCAAGGAACCGGCCGACGCCGTGGGTTTCCGCTTTACCTCGCCTCCACACGCCGCCAACGTGAAGGCGTGCTTGCGACCAACAGCGCGCCGGTCGTCCTGATCCTCGGCAATCCCAAGGCCGAGATCATGCACTTTGCCATGATGGAAGTTCTGTTCACCGCCGTGGCGGTGTTGCTGTTTTTCTTTCTGACGCGGCGGACGTCGCTGGGCGAGGACATCGAGGATTTGTTCAGCCGGAAGCTGTTCAACGTGGCCAAGGGCAAGGCGTTCGCGGTCACGGCGTTCGGGTGGCTGGTGGCGAGTTCGTGGTTCTACAATTCAGTGCTGGGGTCGGAGTTCTTCGAGCTGCACTGCGAACAAACGGGCGGCCAGGTCGCGTGGCGGCTGGTGTATGCTTTTCCGGAGCGCGCCCGGGTGATTCCCGCCGAGGATATCACGAACTGGACGGGCATGATCAAGTGGTCGCGCCGCGCGGCGCGGCACGCGCTGATCATCGAGACGAAGACGGGCCGGAAGTTCCAGAGCGTCGGGCTGCATCCGGCGCCGTTCCGCGAGCAGGTGGACAAGCTGCTGCCGTACGGGATCAAGTTGATGCCGGACCAGAAGTTGCCGGGCGATGAAACACCAGGTTCAAAGCCTCAAAAGTCCAAAGAAAATTAAAGCTCCAAACTTCGAACGAAGAACGAGGATTCAAGGTTTCCGCGCGATGCCTTTTGGCACAACCACCCCTCATCCCCTCCCCCATGGAGGGGAGCATACCGGGCTTTGTACCTTGCCCAAACGGTGGTTCGGGTTATGGTCAGGCGTGTCCTTTACAGCGAAGCTGAATAACGCATTTTCTTTGGCAATCGCCGGTTCGATGGTTCTCGCGCCGTTGGCCCCCGCTGCCGAAGCCAAACCAAAAACCTCTGTGATTCCCGCCGCATCCAAACACACCAATCGCCTCGCGAAGGAGAAGTCGCCCTACCTGCTGCAACATCAGCACAATCCGGTGGACTGGTACGCGTGGGGCGACGAGGCGTTCGCGAAGGCGAAGAAGGAGAACAAGCCGATTTTCCTGAGCATCGGTTACTCGACCTGCCACTGGTGCCATGTGATGGAGCGCGAATCGTTCGAGAGCGAGGCGGTGGCGAAGTATCTCAACGAACACTTTGTCAGCATCAAGGTGGACCGCGAGGAGCGGCCGGATGTGGACAAGATTTATATGACGGCGGTGCAGGCGATGACCCAACAGGGCGGGTGGCCGTTGAACGTGTTCCTCACGCCGGAGCTGAAGCCGTTTTACGGCGGCACGTATTTCCCGCCGGAGCCGAAGTTCGGCCGTCCGAGTTTCATGCAGTTGCTGGAGCGCATCCACGATTTGTGGCAGACGCGGCGGGATGACATCGTGAAGTCGGCGGTGGATTTCTCGACACAACTCGAACGCATCACGAACCAGGAGGCCACGCCCGGTTTGTTGCTGGCGCCGGCGTTGCTCAAAAACGCGGTGCAGCAGATCAAGGACGAATACGACCCGCGTTACGGCGGGTTCGGCGGCGCGCCGAAGTTTCCGCGGCCGACGCAGCCGTCCTTGTTGCTGCGCGTGGCCGCGCGCACCAACGACCAGGAAGGCATCCGCATGGTGTTGCACACGTGCGAGCGGATGGCGGCGGGCGGCATGTATGATCAATTGGGCGGCGGTTTCGCGCGTTACTCGGTCGATGACCACTGGCTGGTGCCGCACTTCGAAAAGATGCTGTATGACAACGCGCAGCTCATTCACCTGTATCTGGACGCGTATCTGGTGAGCGGCGACAAACGGCACGCGGATGTGGCGCGCGACATCATCCGCTACGTTCTGCGCGACATGACGCACAAGGATGGCGGATTCTATTCCGCCGAGGACGCGGACAGCGAAGGGCACGAGGGCAAGTTCTATTGCTGGACGAAGGCGGAACTGTCAAAGCTGCTGACGAACGAGGAGTTCAACGTGGCCGCACGTTATTTTGGCATCACGGAGAAAGGCAACTTTGAGGATCACAGCCACCCCGAGCCGCTGAAGAACCTGAATGTGCTGAGCATCGTCGAGACGAACCTGCCCGCCAGCGACGCGCCGTTGCTGGCCTCGGCGAAGAAAAAGATGTTCGACGCGCGGGCCAAGCGCGTGCGCCCGCATCTGGATGACAAAATTCTGTCGTCATGGAACGGGATGATGCTGGGGGCGATTGCGCGCGCGTCGGCGGTGCTGGGTGATGACGCGTATCTGGCAGCCGCGGAAAAGAATCTGGCGTTTCTCCAGGCGAAGCTTTGGGACGCGAAGACGAAGACGCTGTATCATCGCTGGCGCGACGGCGAGCGCGATTCGGTGCAATTGCTCGATGCGTACGCGAGCCTGCTGGCGGGCACGATTGATTTGTATGAGGCGACGCTGGAGCCAAAACATCTGGACTTTGCGGTGGCGCTGGCGGATTCGATGATCGCGAAATTCTACGACGAGAAGGAAGGCGGATTTTATCAGAGCACGACCACGCCGGATTTGATTTTGCGCGTGAAGGAAGATTACGACGGCGCGGAGCCGTCGGGCAATTCGGTGGCGGTCATGGCGCTGCTGAAGCTGTCAGCCATCACCGACCGTCCGGAGTTGAAGAAGAAGGCCGAGCAAACGATGCGGCTGTTCGGCCAGCGGATGCAGATGGTGCCGCAGGCGGTGCCGGCGTTGATGGCGGCGCTGGATTTCTATCTGGAAGAGCCGAAACGCGTGGTCATCACCGGCGATCCGAAGTCGGCCAAGGTTCGCGAACTGGCACGCGCGGCGCATTCGGTGTATCAGCCGCGCAAGGTGGTGCTGGGCAATCGCGGCGCGGTCGAAGCGTTCGCGAAGACATTGCCCGAGAAGGATGGTCCCACTGTGTTCCTCTGCACCGGCACCGCGTGCCAGCCGCCGACGAACGACAAGGCCAAGCTGGTGGCGATGTTGAAATGACGCGCCTCAGATGTAATACATCTTCTCTTTTTCAGAGGCCTTTTCGAGGAGCTGCTGGAAGGTGATGGAGTCCGCCTCATCGTTGACGGAGCGTTGGAGCCGGAGCCAGGCCTCGCGCAGTTCGTGCGGGCACTGGGCATCGCTCAGCGCCGGGGTGTCGAACACCTGGCCATGCACGCAGCGGAGGACGTCGCCAAGAGTAATTTCAGCGGGCGGGCGCGCCAGCAGATAACCGCCTTCCTTGCCGCGGACGCTTTTGACGATGCGCTGCGACTTGAGCTCGATGAGAATCTGCACGAGATAATTGGCCGGCACGCCCTGCTCGGCGCCGAGCGATTCCACACGTTGCGCGACGCCGGTATGATATTGGCGGGCCAGGGCGAGAACCGCACGCGTGGCGTAATCACTCTTAACGGAAAGCTTCACGCTGTGAAAATAGGCATCAATGCCGCGCCACGCAATGAAAACTCTGGAGGGAGTGGCGGAGCATTTTGCAGATGCCAAGGCCGGGCGCCTTCCGTAAAGTTGAGCCGATGGCGGAAACATTGGTCATCAACGAGATTTATTTGAGTTTGCAGGGCGAAAGCACGTTCGCCGGCCTGCCGTGCGTGTTTGTGCGCCTGACGGCCTGCAACCTGCGGTGCTCGTATTGCGACACGGCGTACGCGTTCACCGAAGGGAAGAAGACGTCGCTGGAGGCCATCGTGCAGCGGATCAACGAACTGGGCGCGCCATTCGGCAACGCACGCGGAGACCGCAAGCTGCCGCTGGTGGAACTGACCGGCGGCGAACCGCTGTTGCAGCCCAATTCGCTGCCGTTGATGAAGGCGTTGTGCGACGCCGGTTACACCGTGCTGGTGGAAACCAGCGGCGCGCTGGACATCGCGCCGGTGGATGCGCGCGTGCATCGCATCATGGATTTGAAATGTCCCAGCAGCGGCGAATGCGAACGCAATCGCTGGTCGAACCTGCCGCAGTTGAAGGCGACGGACGAGGTGAAGTTCGTCATCGGCACGCGCGAGGATTATGAATGGGCGAAGGAGCAGGTTTGCAAACATCGATTGAATGAAATCTGCCCCGTGTTGTTTTCATGGGTCGCGCCGCTGGCGGCGCATCAGCAGGACAAGTCGTTGAAGGCCGTGCCCGCCGGCCAGACGCCGCTGACGCGCCAGGAACTGGTGGAGCGCATCATCGCGGATGCGCTGCCGGTGCGGTTCCAATTGCAGATGCACAAGGTGATCTGGCCGCCGGACCAGAGAGGAGTTTGATGGGACGCCCCACTCAACGCGTGCTGGAGTTGCTGCGGCGATATGAGTCGCGCAACGTCACGTTTGCCGAACCGGACGGCTCGTGGCCCATTGTGTGGGCGCGCGCGCAGGGCGTGCATGTGTGGGACGCAGACGGGCGCAAGTATCTGGATTTGACCGCCGCGTTTGGTGTCGCGGCCGCGGGACATGCCAATCCGCGCGTGGTCAAGGCGGGCCAAAGGCAGATGGCGGCGCTGCTGCACGCGATGGGGGATGTCCATCCGCACGAACTGAAGGCACGGCTGGCGCGCGAATTGAGCCGCATCACATTCGAGCGCTGGACGGCGGGACGCAAGCGTTCGCTCGCGGGCAAAACGATTTTCTGCAACTCAGGATTCGAAGCCGTCGAAGCGGCATTGAAGACGGCGGCACTGGCGACGGGCAAGCCGGGGGTAATCGCATTTGAAGGCGCGTATCATGGCTTGGGATACGGAGCGTTGAATGCGACGCATCGCGGATATTTTCGCGCGCCGTTCAGGAATCAATTGCGGCAATTCGCGCGGTTTGTTCCTTATCCGACGCGGACCGCGCAGTTGGGCGAGGTTGAGAACTCAATCCGGCGGCTGCTCAAACAACGGCGCATCGGGGCGGTCCTCGTGGAACCGGTGCAAGGGCGCGGCGGGATCAACGTGCCGCCGAGGGCGTTCCTGGCGAGATTGCGGCGGGTTTGCGATGAGTTTGGCGCGCTGTTGATCCTGGACGAAATTTACACGGGCCTTGGGCGAACGGGTAAATGGTTCGCGTGCGAGCACAGTGGAATTGTTCCGGACATCATCTGCCTGGGGAAGGCACTGACGGGTGGCTTCCCGCTGTCGGCGTGCGTGGGGCGCGCGGAGTTGATGGACGCTGCGTGGCCGAAGTCGCCGGGCGAGGCGCTGCACACGAGCACGTTTCTGGGACATCCGGTGGGCTGCGCGATGGCGCTGGCGCAGATTGCGGAGATTGAGTCGCGTGAATTGCCGGAACGCGCGGCGGCGTTGGGAACGATTTTGTCGAATGAACTGGCGGACATGAAGCCGCCGCAAGGCATCGAGCTTGCAGCGCGCGGCCTCGGGTTGATGGCCGGATTGGAACTTCGACGCGACGGCCGCCCGGCCACGCGCGAAACGCTGGCGCTGGTCAAGGCGCTGCTGCGCGCGGGTTACATTGTTCTGCCGGAAGGCGAACACGGCAACGTCGTCGGCTTCACGCCGCCGTTGACCATCACTGCGGCACAACTACGCGCGGCCGTGCGCGCCATTGACCGGCTCCTTCATTGCGCATGACGCTCCACGAAATGCGGCAATTGCTCGACGAACGCGACATTCGTTTGACGAAGTCGCTGGGGCAGAATTTCCTGCACGACGGCAACCAACTGCGCCGCATCGTCGCCGCGGCGGACCTGACCGCGGCGGACCAAGTGCTGGAAATCGGGCCGGGGCTGGGGCCGTTGACGGAACTGTTGCTCGCGAGCGCCGCCCAGGTGTTGGCGATCGAGAAAGACCATCGGCTGGTTGAATTCCTGCGCGAACGCTTCGGCGACGCCTCGAAGCTCACGTTGATCCACGCGGATGCGCTCGATTACCTGCGCGATGCAGCGCACAATTGGAGCGCCTGGAAACTCGTCGCCAACCTCCCCTACTCTGTCGCGTCGCCCATCCTGGTGGAACTGGCGATGTCGCCCCATCCGCCGACGCTGATGGTGGCGACGTTGCAGGAGGAAGTGGTGCAACGGCTCATCGCGGACGCTGGCTCCAGCGATTACGGCGTGTTGACTCTGTTGATCCAACTGCATTACGAACCGCGCGGTTGCTTTCGCATTCCGTCGTCGTGCTTCTTTCCCGCGCCGGAGGTGGACTCGGCGTGCGTGAAGCTCGCACGCCGCGCGGAGCCGTTGCTCGAGCGGGCACTCGTGCCAGTGTTTGAAAAACTGGTGAAGCGCGGCTTCTCGCAACGCCGCAAGATGATGATGAAATTGTTGAAGCAGGATTGGGCCGGAGAAAGGCTGCACGCGGCGTTTGAGCAACTTGGATTGTCGCCGCAGATACGCGCCGAGGCTGTGAGCCTGGAACAATTTGTCCAGCTCACGCGGGCGCTGGCGCGGTAATCACGGTCGGACGTGTTTTTCCCCGTTCCGTTCGGCCAGCAACTCACGCGCCGTCTGAATGAGGGCGTCGGCCCGGTAAGGTTTGGCCATGAAGGTGTCCGGCTTGATGGGCTGCTTGCGGACGAATGCCTCGCCGACGGTGCCGCTGAGCAGGATGGTTTTGATGGTGGGATGAATGCGGCGTGAAGACTCGATGAGCTGCAGGCCGTTCATGGGGCCCATCACGTAATCGGTGACCAGCAACTCCGGCTTGCGTTTCGCCTCGGTCAACGCCTTCAACGCCAGGCGCGGGTCGGGAAAGAACAACGCCTCAAAACCTTCGGACGTGAAGATCTCCGCGCCCAATTCGCCGAGCCGATGATCATCGTCCACGAGGTAAACCAACGATGCCGCCGGCGGGTGCGCATTCCCGCGGGGTGACTTTGCTTTGGACATGGCCCAAGTTTGTGGTCTTGTGGGCATCCTCGCTCAGCCAGCGGGATAGGCAATCAAAAAAACCACCATAATGCGGGCCGCCGGCAGACCGGCAGACAAAATTTTTTGCGAACCGCGGCAAGGTTGGCTACTTTGACGGATGCATGCGTTAGTTGTTGCCCAGTCGTGGCGCATCGCACTGAAGTACCTCAGTCGTGCCGCCGTTCTTCCTTGTCTCATCCTGCTGTTGGGCTGCCAGTCCACCGGCGAGAAAACCCTCTCGGAACTGCACGTGGATGCCGTCAACGGCGATCCCGATGCCCAATACAAACTCGGCGACGCCTACTTCCACGGGCGGGGCATCATGCAGGACTATGACGAGGCCGAGAAGTGGTACCGCAAGGCCGCTCAACAATACCAGGCCGAGCCGTGAGGCGCTGCTCAGGCGCGCTCGCTGAGAGCATCGCGCAAGGTCGTAAGCAACGTCTCGGCAGTGTGCGGTTTGAGGAGCGTGTGCCGCACGCCCAAATCGCTGGCAACGCCCAGGTCGCCCGCGCTGCCCAGGCCGGATGAAAAAATGATGCGCACGCCCGGATTGAGCCGGCGCAACGCCCGGACCAGCGCGGCGCCGCTCATCATGGGCATGGCCACGTCCGTGATGACCAGGCGCACGTCGGCCTGATGCTGGACATACGCGGCGATGGCCTCCGCGCCATCCGACGCCACAATCGTGCGGTAACCGAATTTTTCGAGCGTATTGCGCGTCACTTCGCAGACGGATTGCTCGTCGTCGACAATCATGATCAATTCGCCCTGGCCGCGCGGCAGATCGGGCTCGCGTTCGGCGGCGGGCGTTACCTCGCCGGAAACATCCGCGGGCAGATACACCAGGAATGTGGTGCCTTCGCCGGGCTTGCTCTGAAGCGTCACAAATCCCTGGTGGCTGCGCACGATGCCCAGCACGGTGGACAAACCGAGCCCCGTGCCTTTGCCGCGCTCCTTCGTGGTGAAGAACGGCTCGAAAATCTTGTCCTGAATGCCTTGTGGAATGCCCGAGCCGGTGTCGCGCACCTTGAGCCGCACGTATGGCCCGGGTTTGGCGCCGGGCTGCATCCCGGCGTAATTCTCGTCCAGCGTCACATTTTCGGCGGCGATTTCCAACACGCCCCCCTGCGGCATGGCATCGCGCGCATTGACGCACAGGTTCATCAACACCTGGTGCAACTGCGTGGCGTCGCCCACCACCGTCCACAAATCCTGCGGCGTGTGGACCTTCAATTGCAGTTCCTTCGGGAACGTCTCGCGAATGATGCGGGCCATTTCTTTGACGAGATGCTTGGGCTGCAGGACGATCATTTCCCCCTTGAGCCCGCGCGCGAACGTCAACACCTGCTTCACGATCTCGGAGCCGCGCCGCACCGAAGCTTCCAGCGTCTCCAGCAAATGGCTGCTCTCGGCGTCCGCGTTGTTCATCCGCAGGACCTGCACCGCCATCATGATGGGCGCGAGCACGTTGTTCAGGTCATGCGCAATGCCGCCGGCCAGCGTGCCCAGGCTCTCCATGCGTTGCGCGTGCAGGAACTGTTCGGTCAGCCGTTTGTTTTCCGTCACGTCGGTGTTGATGACGAGGAACGCCTTGGGCTGGCCGTGGTCGTCGCACACGAGCGTCCAGCGGCTGGCAACAATGATCTCCGCGCCCGCTTTGGTGCGATGTTTGAGCTCGCCCTTCCATTCGCCCGTTTCCAGGACGGCCTTGCGAATCTCCTCGAGTCTGCCCGGTGGTTCAGGCCGCAACAATGTGAGCGCCGATTGGCCGCAGGCCTCGGTCTTGCTGTAGCCGTAAAGACGCTCCGCACCACTGTTCCAAAAAATGATCCGGTTCTCCAGGTCGCGCACGGAGATGGCGTCCTGCGCCTTGTCCAGCAGGTCCGCCTGCTCGCGGATGCGGGCCTCGGCCTGTTTGCGACCGGTGATGTCGCGCCCGGTGCTGACGAAATGGGTGATGGCGCCGTGCTTGTCCACAATGGGCCGGATGGCGCCTTCCTGATAATAGAACTCGCCGCTTTTCTTGCGGTTGACGAACTCCTTCTGGAACGTCTGCCCGCCAAGGATGGTCGTCCACAATTCGCGGTAGAACTCCGCGTCGTGCACGCCGGACTTGAGGAGGCGCGGCGTTTTGCCGATCACCTCGTCGCGCGAGTAACCGGTCAGCTTTTCGAAAGCCGGGTTCACATATTCGATCCGACCCGCGCGGTCGGAAATGAGCACGGTGTCCGCCGCCTGCTCGACCACGCTGGAAACCTTGATCAGTTCATCCTGGACGTGGCGATGATCGGTGATATCGACCAGCGTGCCGATGATGGCCTGGCCGCCTTGATAGGGAATGCGGCGTCCGAAAACGCGGCAGTACACCATGGCGCCGTCCTTGCGCAGGCCGCGAAACACATAACGCACATAATCCACGCGCCCTTCCATGCGCGCCCGGACGTTCTCGTTCATGAGCGGGCGGTCATCCGGATGGGCAAGCTCCAGCGGGCTGAGGCGGTTGATGATTTCCTCGGGCGTGTAGCCGAAGACCGCCGCGCCAGCCTGGTTGATGTAAACGACCTTGTCGTCGCGGATCATGTACACGCCCGCAAGCGATTGTTCGACCAGCGCGCGATACAACGCCTCGGCATCGCGCAATTCCTGCTCCATCCGTTTGCGCACCGTGACATCCCGCGCGTTGACCACGCACACCAACTGGCCGTCCGCCTGCACGAACGCCCGCCCGCGCCCTTCGATGACCCGCCACGAGCCATCCTTGTGCCGGAAACGGCATTCCATCTGGTCAGGCTCGCTGCGCAACTCCGGCATGCGCGCCAGCACTTCGCGCACCTTCGCGTGGTCGTCCGGGTGCAACCAATCGAACATGGACCGGCCCATCATTTCGACCGGCCGGTAACCCAGCAGCGCCTCGCTCGAAGCGCTTTGAAACAGAATCTTTCCCTCCGGCGAGATCACCGCCACCAGATCCAGCGCATTCTCAATGAGAAACCGGTAGTAAGCCTCGCGGTCGATCAACGCCCGCTCCGCCTGGATGCGCGCCTTGCGTTCGGCCGCCTCGTTGAGCGCGCGGCGGATCGCCGTCAACAGGCGCGCCAGATTCGGCTTGAGGATGAAATCACTGGCCCCCGCCTTGAGCACCTCCACCGCCTTTTCCTCGCCCAACGCGCCGGTGAAGAAAATATAAGGCACGTCCGGGCGCTTGCGCCGTCCCATCTCCAGCGCGGACAAACCGTCGGATTCGGGCAACAAGTAATCGATCAGCACGAGGCCGACTTCCTTGCGTTCGATCGCCGCGAGATAATCGGCGATGCCGCCGACACACGTGGACTTGCAGGGGGTCCCTGCGGCGGTCAGAGCGCGTTCCACCGTCTCGACCACCAGCGGCTCGTCCTCCAGATGCACTATATGTAAGACATCTCCCATACGTTCCTTCAGATAACAGCACTCATATCATATCCACAGACGAACGCAATGTATAAGGGTTATGACTTTTGTAACGCCTGCCCCGAAAGAATGGTTCGATCAAGTTGCCCTAATAAGCCACGCGGACGCGGTAGAAACGGCGGGTGGCGGGATTGGCGTCCGTGACGGTCTTGGTGGCGCCGTCGCCGGTGACGGTGGTGAGGGTTTGCCAATTGGGCGGGAGGACGGCGGTGTATTCGACGATGTTCTGTTTGCCGGTGACACTGTTCCAGGAAATCTGTGAGTCGTTGCCAACGCGGACGACCTTGACGTTGAGGAGCGTGATGTCCACATAGACGAGGTCGTTGTAAGTGGGCGACTGCGAAAGGACGGGCAGTTCCGTCAGCGCGCCACCGAGGTTTGCGAGGAAGATACCGTTCTCCAATGTGGGTGTGTTGAAGCGTTCGAGCACATCGAACCCGCGGATGACGCGGCCAAACACGGTGAAGCCGCCATCGACGTTGTCCAGAAACGAGTTGTTGCCCAGGTTGATGAACCATTGCGATGTGGCGGAATTGGTCTGCCCACCGACGCGCGCCATCGCAATGGTGCCGTAGGTGTTGCTGTAGGTCGCGCCGACGCTGTATTCGTTGGTGATGGTGCCGAACGTGGGCACCGAGGCAAAGCTGGGTGAAGTCGTGCGGTTGGTGATGAAGAAGCCGCCACCTTGAATGACGAAGTTTGGATCCCAGCGGTGAATGACGTGGTTGGTGGTGTAACGATCGCTCTGAATGTAACGAATGAAGTTTTGCACCGTGACCGGCTTGTCCTGGTTGTAGAGTTCGACCTCGATGTCGCCGATGGGCAGGCGGAACTGGACGAAGGTGCCGGCGTGGGTGGCGAAGGTGGAGCTGAGCAACAGGAGAAACAAGAGAAACAACGTTTTCACACCGGGGGCGCGTAACGAGTTATTCATTGATTGGAACCGGGCGTGTTGCCGAATATCAGGCTTCGCGTGTGGGTTCGCCCTCACCCTGGCCCTCTCCCCCAGGAGAGGGGAGAAGGAATCGAGCGCATGGATCGTTCCATTGCGCGCTGATGAATCCAGTCGTTGGTGATTCATTGAACAGAGCCTCCTCACGTCGGCTGCTACAGTGATGATTGGGCGGCGCGCTGGATTTGTTTTCGCAGGCGGCCGTTGGTGGCGAGGATTTCGTAGGTGTGCTCGCCGGCGACGGGGCGATGCCAGAACTCGCCGCCCGCGCATTCGACGATCAAACCGCCGGCCGCGATGTCCCAGAGGCGCACGCCATTTTCGAGATACGCGTCCATGCGGCCCGTCGCCACCCAAGTGAAGGAGAGCGCGGCCGCGCCAAGGATGCGGACCTTGCGCACGCGATGCACGAGGTCGTTGAACACGGGCAGCATGATGGCGAGCGTTTCGGTGTACTTGGCGAAACCCATGGCGATGATGGTTTCGTCCAGGCGGCGGCGGTCGCTGACATGAATGACCTTGCCGTTCAAGCGCGCGGGCTTCCCGCGAATGGCAGTCCACAGTTCGTCGCAGAAGGGATCGAACACCACGCCGACGACGCTTTGAAAATGTTCGCCGGTCAATTTGTCGGGCTTGGGCAGTTTGACCTGGAGCGCGATGGAGACGCAGGCGTGCGGAATGCCGTAAGTGAAATTGACCGTGCCATCGATGGGATCGACGACCCAGCGCACGGGCTCGTTGGGATCGCCCAGAACGCCTTCCTCGCCCAGGATGGGAATCTCCGGAAACTTCGCGCGCAACGCGCGTTCGATGAGTTTCTGGCAGCGGACGTCGAGTTCCAGTTTGATGTCGTGCTGGGTGGCGGCGTTGATTTTCTTGGTTGAAGCGGCGTGGCGGCGCATGAGCGCGCCGGCAGCGCGGGCGGCCTGGACGGCGGCGGTGAGGGCGCGAGGGTACGACGAGGGGGTCATGGAATCAGGACGGAGTAATGGGTGTTGAAATCGGATCGTACAGAATCGCGGGATTGCCGGTATAATAACACTCCCTTCCCCCTCACCCCGGCCCTCTCCCTCGGGGAGAGGGAGACCATCTTTGCCGCCGTCGGGCAAGGTTCATAAGGATTGGCGCACCCCAAAATCATGGAATAGCTAATCGAAGCGGATACAAGGCACCCTCTCCCCAAGGGAGAGGGCCGGGGTGAGGGGGAACAGCGCTTCAATGTTTCCCGAAAGTCCTGTTTTGGGCGCGACGTTGGGATCAAACATGGCCCAATCCAACGCTGCCTGCTGTCAATGAAAGCAAAGGCGTGCATCACGGGATGACTTCGTGGCGGTCCTTGAGTTCGGCTTGTTGGGCGGCGCGTTGTTCGTCGAGCAGGCCTTGTTGGGCGGCGCGGATGACGTCGAGCAGGTCGCGGGCTTCGACCAGGCGCGGGATGGTGACGAAGTTGGCGCCGTAGGCGTACAGGTGCGGAAGGTCCTGAAAGAATTCCGCGTGGGCGATGACCTTGGCGTGCGGATTTACCTCGCGGATGAGCTGGACCAGCTTGGCGTTGGTGGTGCCCTTGAGGATGGTGTTGGGCAACGTGATGATGATGACCTCGGCATCTTCGACGCCCGCGTTGATGAGGGTGTCGCGCTGGGAGATGTCGCCATACTTCACATACACGCCGCGCGCGCGGAGGCCGTCGAACACCTGCGGGTTGAAATCGATGACGGCCAGTTCCTGCAACATGGCGGGATGATGCCGCTGGATTTCCTCGATGAGCGAACTGGCGGACCACGAGCAACCGAGCAGGAAGACCTTGGGTTGATGCTCGGGCTTGGTCAGGAAAACGGTGTGCTCATCAAGGTCGCGCACGTTGAAATCGCCTAGCCACCGGCTGAGCCATTTCATGACGGCCTCGGAGTTCATGATGGCGTAGGTGGAACCGATCGCGAGGAAGACGAACCCGTAGCCGACGATGCCCACGACCTGGTCGGTGACGTGGTTGTATTGTTGTTTGCCGAGCGTGAGGATGACCAGGGCGAATTCGCTGATCTGGCTCAGGTTGATGGCCGGGAGAATGCTGGTGCGATGCCCGGCCTTCATCTTGTGCAGCGGCAGGAAAACGGTCAGGAACCGGCTGATGATCACAAACGCCGCGAAGCCCAGCGCCCAGGTGATGTACGAATAGGTGGGCGCGGGAATCATCATGCCCAGCGCCACGAAGAACAACGTGATGAAGAAATCGCGCAGGCTGCGGACCTTGGAGACGACATCCAGTGTGTAGGGGAACGTCGAGATGGCCACGCCGGCGATGAGCGCGCCCATGACGCGCGAGAGTTGCAGTTGCTGCGCCAGTTCCGCAATCATGAAGCACCACGCCAGCGCCCCGGCCAGCACGAGCTCGGGCTGGCGTGCCACCGCGCGGAACAACGCGGGTAGCACATAGCGGCTGACGGAGAAGGCGACGATGACCAGCACCGCCACCTTGCCGAAGGAGGCGAGCAACAGTTTGAACGTGCTTTCGTTGAGGTTCGGCTGGAGCGCCAGGAACATGATGGCGAAGATGTCCTGGAGCACGAGGATGCCCAGCGTGATGCGGCCGGGCAGCGTGTCGAGTTCCCGTTTGTCGTAGAGGATTTTGACGATGATGACCGTGCTGCTCATGGCGGCGCAGATGGCGAGATAGAGTCCGTCGAAGTTCGCGCCGCCAAACTTGAAGCCGATGAACCAGAAGAAGAACGCGCCAATAACCGAGCCGCCGAGGATCTGCACCGCGCCGGTGACCGTGATGAGCTTGCCGGAACTGAGGATCTTGTTCAGGTCGATCTCGAGTCCGATCATGAACAGCAGCAGAATCAGGCCGAGTTCGGAGATGACCTCGAGGGAGTGCTGGTTGACAATGATCTTGCCGACATTGGGGCCGACGATGATGCCGGCGAGCAGGTAGGCGAGGATGAGCGGTTGCTTGAGAAGTTGCGCGCCCAACCCAAGCACCCAGGCGGCCACAATGCAGATGGCCATGTCGCTGAGGATGTGGTGATAGTCGAACCCGGTGTCCACGGGGCAGAGGGTATGCGAGGGGGTTGGGAGTTACAAGGCAGGAGGGGAATTGGGTGAAAGCTTCAAAAATCAAACTTCAAGCATCAGGGAAACACCAAGGGACAAAGAGGGCGCATGGCTCCGCCGGACCGCGGCTGTCCTCAGCCGCAGCGCGTAAAATGTAACCACGATCTGGAGTTGACTCTGACGCCATATCCGTGCGGGGTCGAACACACATGCGATCAAACGAACCTCCTGACCGCCGGTTCCAAACCGCGCGCTGCGGCTGGGGGACAGCCGCGGTCCGCCATCTTCGGAGTTCACGCGTTAGCTTGCGTGTGGTGCGTCTTTCCACAAGCTGAAGCTTGAACTCCATACTCGAGCAGGACACGCGCGCGGATGGGATCAGGAGATTCGACATGCTCATGATTTCAACCTGAAAGCGCGTCCAACGAGGCTTGTAACTGGGCCTTCTTGTTCTGCCAGTCGCTGAGGCGTTGCTGATGTTCTTCGAGCACCTTGGCGGGAACTTTTTGGGTAAAGTTCGGGTTGGCCAGTTTTTGCCGCACCTTTTCGATCTCGGCATCGACCTTCGCGATCTCCTTTTGCAAGCGCGTTCTTTCGGCCTGCATGTCGATGAGGCCGGCCAGCGGCAGGTAAAGGTCGCCCAAGGGATTGCTGGCGGAGGGCGTGCCTTTCGGCGGCGCGTAGGTGGAGACGACGTCGATGGCTTCGGCGTTGAGCAGCAGCTTGAGCACTTCGATCTCGGCGGCGGGGAGTTCGCCGGAAGGTTTGAGGATGAACTTCAGTTTCTTCGCGGGATCGAGCTTGAGTTCGCGGCGAAGGTTGCGGCCCATGGTGACGAGTTCGTACTTGGCGGCGGCGACCTGGTCGGCGGTGTCGTCGAGGCCGAAGTAGGATTTCTCGTCGCCGGTCAGGGGCTTGGGCCAGGGGGCGAACATGATGGACTGGCCGCCGCGGTCGGCGGGCATGTCCTTGGAGAAGCCCATGCCGTGCCAGAGTTCCTCGGTGATGAACGGCAGGAACGGGTGGAACAGGCGCAGGAGGTTGCCGAGGACGAAATCGATGACGGCGAGTTTGTTGGCGCGCAGCTTGGGGGACGTTGAATCGTTGAATCGTTGAATCGTTGAATCGGAATCCGATTTAACGTTTTCACCTTTTAACGGTTCAACGAATCGGCCCAACGCGGCCTTGCTGGCCTCGACGTACCAGTCGCAGTATTCGCTCCAGAAGAAGCGATAGAGCGTGGCGGTCGCTTCGTTGAATTTGTATTCGGCGAAGGCGGTGGTGATTTCGCGGATGGCCTGGTCGAGGCGCAGGAGAATCCATTTGTCGTCCGAGGTGAGGAGGTCGGGATGGATTTCGGCTTCGAAATCACCGGGCGGGACGCCCGACGCACTCGCAGGCGGGACGCCTGCGCTACTTTGCATCTGGCGAAAACGGCAGGCGTTCCAAAGCTTGTTGCAGAAGTTGCGGCCGAGCTCGACGTCCTTTTCATCGAAGAGTACGTCCTGGCCGAGCGGCGCGCTGCGCATGGTGCCGAAGCGCAGGGCATCCGCGCCATACTTGGCGATGAGTTCCAGCGGGTCGGGCGAGTTGCCGAGGGTCTTGGACATCTTGCGGCCCTGCTTGTCGCGGATGATACCGGTGAAATAAACGTTTCGGAACGGCAGGTCGCCCATGTACTCGTAGCCCGCCATGATCATGCGCGCGACCCAGAAGAAGATGATGTCCGGGCCGGTGACGAGGTCGGTGGTGGGGTAAAAGGCGCGGAGTGTTGGAGTGTTGGAGTCATGCGCTTTGTCCCCGGTCCAACCCATCGTGGCGAAGGGCCAGAGCCAGGAACTGCACCAGGTGTCGAGGACGTCTGGGTCTTGGGTGAAATTCAGACCCTCCAGATCATTCATCAGATTGGTTGCACTCGGGTCTATGCATGCCTCAATTGCTTGAATGTGCTTGTCCACTGAAGTCCAATTCGGTCCGTGCAAAGTCCGTGTTCCGCTTTGGATAACGGCAAACCCTACAGTTTTCGGGTTCGCCTTTCTTAGTATTTCAAGCGCTTCAAGGAGCTGTCCCTGAGACGCACGAGTCTCGTCCGCGACCCACACCGGCACGCGATGTCCCCACCAAAGCTGGCGGCTGATGCACCAATCTTGGATGTTCGTCAGCCAATGGTCATAGACCTTTGCCCAACGATCTGGGTGGAACTTCATTCGTCCGTCGGCGACGCATGCCATGCTGGGCTGGACGCTCGGATACTTGAGGAACCATTGCTCGCTCAGGCGCGGTTCGATGGGCACGTCCGCGCGCTGGCTGAAGCCCACGTTGTTCTCGTAAGGCTTTTCCTCGACGAGCGCGCCAATCTCCTTGAGCCGCTCAACAGCCACGGCGCGCGCTTCGAAACGGTCCAGGCCCGCCAGCGATTCGCCGGCCAGTTCGTTCATCGTGCCGTCGGGATTCATGATATCCACGATGGGCAGCTTGTGGCGCTGGCCGATGTCGAAGTCCGCCTGGTCGTGCGCGGGCGTAACCTTGAGCACGCCGGTGCCGAACTCGAAATCGACGTGCTCATCCGCGATGATGGGAATGAGCTTCTTTTCGTGCGGCAGATGAATCGGCAGGGGGCGGATGATGTGTTTGCCGATGAGATGGGTGTAACGCGTGTCCTTTGGGTTCACGGCGACGGCGGTGTCGCCGGGAATCGTTTCGGGCCGCGTGGTGGCAATGGTGAGCCAGATTTTTCCGTCGGGTCCGGGG
>JBFMBT010000051.1:0-27164 GCA_040754875.1 Verrucomicrobiota bacterium
CGCCTCTCCCCGCCAAAGGCGCCCCCGCCTCCTCCGCCCTCGACCTGGCCAAGCAGCTCAACCAGGCGTTCATCGAAGTGGCTGACAAGGTGTCCGATTCCGTGGTGGTCATCCGCGTGGCGCATGACCCGAACAAGGCTTACGAACAGTTTTACCGCGAGCGCTTCGACGAGGGGCAGGGCGATGAGGAGAACCCCTTCCGCGAGTTCTTCCGCCGCCAGTTCGAGCGGGAGAAGGAAAAGCAGAAGCGCCGCAGCGACGAGGGCAAGCCGCGCGAGCCCATCTGGGACGGCCAGGGCTCGGGCGTCATCATTCGCGAGGACGGTTACATCATGACCAACCGCCACGTCGTCGATGAAGCCGAGAAGGTCAAGGTGAAGCTCAAGAACGGCACCGAGTTTGACGCCGTGGTGCGCGGCGTGGATGCGCAATCGGACATTGCGGTGTTGAAGATTGACACGAAGGGCGCGCGGTTGCCCGTGGCGAAGCTGGGCGATTCGAGCAAGGTGCGCGTGGGCGAATTCGCGATCGCCATCGGCACGCCCTACGATCTGGATTACAGCGTCACGTTCGGCCACGTCAGCGCCAAAGGCCGCTCGCGCATCATTCCCAATCCCTCGATGGACCAGGATTTCATCCAGACCGATGCGAACATCAATCCGGGCAACAGCGGCGGGCCGCTGGTGAACATCAACGGCGAAGTCATCGGCATCAACACGATGATCCGCGGGTTGAACACGGGCATCGGTTTCGCCGTGCCCATCAACCTCGCCCATGAAGTCGCGGACGCCTTGATTTCCGATGGCAAGTTCACGCGCGCCTGGCTCGGCGTGAGCATTCTGGGCTTGAAGGAGTTCCCCGAATTTCAAGGGCTGGCCAAGGGCGTGAAGGATGGCGTGGTCGTGCGCGAGATTGTGCCGGATGGTCCGGCGGCGAAATCGGAATTGAAGCCGGGCGACGTGGTCACGGCGGTGGATGGCCAGGCGGTTTCCACTTCGCAGCAATTGAAGAACGAGATTCGCACCAAGAAGGTCGGCGCCAGTGTCACGCTGGATGTGGTGCGCGCCGGCAAGAACATCAAGGTCAAGGTCAAGCCCGAGGCGTGGCCCGAGGAGTTGACGCAAGTGACCAGCCGTCGTCTGCCCGCCGCCCCGGCGGAGACGACCGATCTGGGCGTGACAGTCAAGCCGTTGACGAAGGAACTGGCGGACCATTACGGCGTGGTGATGACGCCGGGATTGATCGTGACGGATGTCATTGAGGACAGCCCGGCCGCGCACAGCCGCCTGCGCGAAGGCGACGTGATCACCGAGATCGACCAGAAGCCGGTGACCAACCTGAAGCAGTTCCGCGATGCGTTGAAGAACGCGGATTTGAAGAAGGGGGTCATCGTGAACCTCGTGAGCCGCGGCGTCAGCAAGTTCGAGGTGTTGAAGAACGGAGAGTAGAAGGATTTTCGATTTTAGGCTTTTGATTCGCGATTTGGGAAGGGGATCGGAAATCGACCGGTCGCGCGCTCGCGATTCTGTTAGGACGCATCAAAAACTTCGAAGAGCCAAGGCGCGGAAGCGTCCAATCCACAGGCGCGGGGCAGCCGTGGAGGAAATCGCACCACCGCTCGGCCAAATTGCGCCGCCGCCCGTCCGCCGCTCGGCAGCGGCTGAACATTCGGTCACCCGGATGCCGAGGCTTCCATCCGCCGGCGCAACCAGACGGGCACCACCCCTGCCATCAGGAAACCGGCCATGGCAATCCACGACGGCACCTCTGGAACCCTCGGCCGGATGCCCAGCGCATCGAAGTAAACATCTTTGGTGCCGGAGGAGCCCGTCCGATTAAAGCCTACGGCCGTGATGTTGGTGGTGCTGGCGGTGGAACCCGCGCCATCGCCGAAATCAAGCGTCGTGGCCGAAGCGACCTGATTCATCTCCACGTAGGCGGTGTAGGTCTTGGCCATCATGTCCATCTCGATGAGCAGATGCACCCAGGTATTGGTGGCGACGGCGACGCCCGTGTTGACCCAGGTTTCCGTCGGGTCGCCATCCCACACATACCAATTCACGCGGCCATCGGTGGAGTTCCATTGCGCCTGAAAAGCCGCCGATTCCTTCTTTTCGTTGCTGGCGGTGGAAACGTAGAAAGTGAATTTCAGCGTCGAATCCATCGAGACACTGGGCACGTAGGCATACACGTCAATCCAGTGCTTCGGGTTGGCCAGACCGCCGTTGATATTCGAATCGACCGGGCGGCTGAGCTCAAGGCTGCTGTTCTCCATTTTCAGACTGCGGGAACCTTCATAAAAATAATCGGAGCTGGAGACCATCCGCGCTTCATTGCCGGACTGTTTATCCCACGGGCCATTCCATTCATCGTCGGTTCCGGGGCTGGGCAGGCCAATCACGGTCTGATTGTCGGTCGAGTTGTATCCGCTCGCGACTTCGAACCCATCAACAACAGCACGTGCCGACGAGCCGATCATACTAAAGGCAACGAGCAACGACACGACTTTAGAAGGTCCCTTCATGGAGAGTTGCGTCCAGAGGGTTAAACCAATTTAACTCATGGCTGGGTCGGCGCGAAAGGGGGTTGCAGTGGTATTTTTCGGCCCTATCCAAATAGGTGCCAATGGGGTTAATCTGAAGCGCAAACCCCGCGCGAGCATGGCTAAAATAGAGAACTCCGAAGTGTTCAAATTTAGCCACACGGGGCAAATGCTTCAGGAGCTTATGCTTGGAAGACAGAGGTGCAGAAATTTTTAGAGTTACTTAACCTTCTCGACATCAGCCAATTAAGCGTATCAATGCGGGTGGCTTGCACGACACTGGCAAGGCCGTTGCTAAAGGCGCGTGCGCATGTTGCTCACTCAACACAACCATCACACCGGAGCCTTGGCAGAGAGGTCGGCGCGTCCGCTGCCGTTAGGAGCCGGTCGTGTCAACCTGATACCACGCGAAGCAGAACCCAACAAAACCAAAAACCTGACAGTGTAAAAACGACATGAAAAACCTTCTAAAATACCTGGCCCTCACGGCGCTCTGCCTGACACCCATCCTGGGTTTCGCGGCGGATCCTCCGGCGGTGGACGCTGCGACGCCAGCCGCTCCGGCGGCACCGGCCGCGCCCGAAGCACCGAAGTACAAAGACTTGGAAGCCTTCGCCGGTTCGCCGGGGTACGCACTATTCACGACGAACAACGTGTGGATGATGCTTTCGGCGGGATTGGTGTTCATCATGCACTTGGGGTTCGCCACGGTGGAATCCGGGCTGACGCGTTCCAAGAACACGGTGAACATCCTCTTCAAGAACACGCTCATTCCGTGCATTGGCATCCTGACGTATGCCCTCGTGGGATTCAACCTGATGTATCCTGGCGCGGACTACGCTGGAAAATGGTTCGGCTTCAGCGGATTTGGCGTCAAGGTGACCGACGATGTAGCCTCGTTGACGGATGTTTACAACGCCGGCTACACGTATTGGACGGATTTCCTGTTCCAAGCGATGTTCGCGGCGACAGCGGCGACGATCGTTTCCGGCGCCGTGGCTGAACGCGTGAAGTTGTCCTCGTTTCTGGTGTTCTCGACGATTTTCGTCGCGGTGGCCTACCCGATCACCGGCATGTGGAAGTGGGGCAACGGCTGGCTGAATACGATGGCCACGCCGTTTTATGACTTCGCCGGTTCGACGCTGGTGCATTCGGTCGGTGGTTGGGGCGCGTTGGCGGGCGCGATGCTCCTCGGGCCGCGGCTGGGGAAATATTCAGGCGGCAAGGTGAAGCCCATCCTGGGGCACAGCATGCCGCTGGCGGTCATCGGCGTATTCCTTCTGTGGCTGGGCTGGTTTGGGTTCAACGGCGGATCGGTGCTCTCAGCTAATCCCGGTGCGGTTTCGTTGACACTCGTGACGACATGTCTGGCAGCCTCGGCTGGCGCGGTTGGCGCGATGGTCACGGCGTGGACGCTGCTCAAGAAGCCGGATCTCTCCATGGTGTTGAACGGCATTCTGGCCGGACTGGTTGGCATCACGGCGGGCGCAGACCAGATGGCGATGACCTCGTCCATCCTGATCGGTTTCATTGCCGGTGTCATCGTGGTGTTCTCCGTGTTGTTTTTCGACAAGCTGAAGATTGACGACCCGGTGGGCGCCATTTCGGTGCATCTGGTGTGCGGCATCTGGGGCACGCTGGCGGTCGGCCTGTTCGGGGCCAAGGCCGGTGTGGCTCAGTTGAAGAGCCAGTTGATCGGCATCCTGTCGATCGGCGTGTTCACGTTCGTGTTCGCCTTTGTGCTGTTCCTTGTCATCAAGGCGGTGATGGGATTGCGCGTGAGCGAGGAAGAGGAAACCGAAGGCTTGGACATCGGCGAGCATGGCAACCATGCCTATCCGGACTTCCAGGCTGCCGCGGAGAAATAACTCAACTGAACCAGCACTATGAAGAAAATCGAAGCTATCATCAAACCCTTCAAACTTGAAGAGGTGAAGGACGCCCTGGCCGACATCGGCATCGAAGGCATGACGGTCACCGAAGTCAAAGGCTTCGGCCGCCAGAAGGGCCACACGGAAATCTACCGCGGCAGTGAATACACGGTGGACTTCCTGCCGAAAATCAAAGTCGAGGTCGTGGTCGCCGATTCGCTCGCCGAATCCGCCGTGGCGACGATTGTGAAGGCGGCCAAGACCGGCAAGATCGGGGACGGCAAGGTGTTTGTCATCCCGGTGGAGGAAGCCGTGCGCATCCGCACGGACGAGAAGGGTGACAAGGCGGTTTAACAAATCGCGCACCATAATGCACAGCGGCGGGAGCGGAAACGCTCCCGCCGTTTTTTGATTTGAGAACCTCTTAATTCCACCGAGCAAACCACGCGTCTCGCCACACGCTGAAGCGTGAACTCCAAACCAGTGCGTCCGGTGCGCGTTGAATTTCTCGTTGCCGTCGTGCGCGCGACGAATTTTCCTCAGCGCGTGTCTTTCTCCGGTATGGAGTTCAAGCTTTAGCTTGCGGAAGGCGACGTGGTCACTGGCAAGAACGTGAAACGTACGGGAACACCCTTAATTCCACCGAGCAAATCACGCGTCTCGCCACACGCTGAAGCGTGAACTCCAAACCAGTGCGTCCGGTGCGCGTTGAATCTTCTCCGTTGCCGTCGTGCGCACGACGAATTTTCCTCAGCGCGTGTCTTTCTCCGGTATGGAGTTCAAGCTTTAGCTTGTGGAAGGCGACGTGGCCACTGGCAAGAACGTGAAACGAAGTGGCAGTGAAGCGAATCTGACTGGCTGTCAAAAAAGAAACAGTTCGATTTGTTCACTCGGCGGGTCGAAATAATTTCATTTCATTTATTATCTGCTGATGATGAATGATTTGTATCGAAATGTTGTTTTAGATTGAGGGGGTTGGCATTGCCTGTGCTAAACCTCCGTGCTCCGGTGTCACATCAAATTGGTGTTGTGTTTTTTCGCCTCACTGGCGTTGGTTGCTTACGGACTCGGTTCCCTCATCCAACTCCAGCAAGGCCGCGCCGCAGGCATATCCGGTGCATTGCAGGAACAAGTTTCCGATCACAACAGCGATTGGATTTCCGCGCGCACGCGACCGGTGTTTCTGCCGGAAGTGCCGCTGATGGCCAGTTTCTTCATCGTGCTGCTGGCGATCCCGGTTTGTCTTTGGGTGCGCGAGTTTGAAGAATCTCGCTTGTTGCTTTCTTCCCGTCGAAGTTTCCCGCTTTTCTCCCGTCCCCCTCCCGCCTCCTGAGTCAGCAAGTCGTTCGTCCGTTTTTGGCGTGCAGGCAGGTCCCTGTGTGCCGGTTGGTGAACCAGTGTTTTAAATCCCGAATTGTATGAAGAAAATCGAAGCCATTATCAAACCGTTCAAGTTGGAAGAAGTGAAGGACGC
Organism: Verrucomicrobiota bacterium; assembly: GCA_040754875.1. Classification (GTDB taxonomy): domain Bacteria; phylum Verrucomicrobiota; class Verrucomicrobiia; order Limisphaerales; family JBFMBT01; genus JBFMBT01. Next base: position 5,888 of record JBFMBT010000051.1, read on the forward strand.
CCTCGGTGAAGTGGGCGTGGAAGGCATGACTGTCAGTGAAGTCAAAGGGTTTGGCCGCCAGAAGGGCCACACCGAAATCTATCGCGGCAGCGAATACACCGTGGACTTCCTGCCCAAGATCAAAATCGAACTCGTCGTCGCGGACAACCGCGTGGAAGCCTCCGTGGCCGCCATCGTCAAGGCCGGCAAGACCGGAAAGATCGGCGACGGCAAGGTGTTTGTGCTGCCCGTCGAGCAAGCTGTGCGCATCCGCACGGAGGAAAAGGGAGAATCCGCCGTTTAAACCAGATCAATTACTGCAACCTGACTATGAAAAAAATATTGTTTTCGATGCTGTTCGTGGCCGCAATGACCTTGCTGCCGCAGCTCTCCTTTGGCGCGGACGCGCCCGCCAAGGAGCCGACGGTGGAAGATCGTCTGGCTGACTTGGAGGCCTACGTCAACAATGCCGCACGGCAGACAAATGCTCCGTCCAAGATCGCCGTCCCCGGCCCCGGTCACAATGCGTGGCAGATGGCCTCGACGGCGCTGGTGCTGTTCATGACGCTGCCCGGCCTGGCGTTGTTCTACGGCGGCCTGGTGCGCCGCAAGAACGTGCTGTCGGTGATGGCGCAATGCCTGGGCATCGCGGGATTGGTGACGATCCTGTGGTGGCTCTGCGGTTACAGCCTCTCGTTCGGCGGCAGCAAGTCGTGGATCGGGAACCTTGATTACGCCATGTTCAAAGGCGTTTCGCCCGGCAATGTGGGCGCAGGCTACCACTGGATCAGCGACAGCATGTGGGCGATGTTCCAGCTCACCTTTGCGATCATCACGCCGGCGCTGATCATCGGTGCCATTGCCGAGCGCATGAAATTCTCGGCGGTGCTGCTGTTCGTGGCGCTCTGGATGTTCGCCGTTTACTTCCCGCTGGCCCACATGGTCTGGTCAACAAGTGGCCTGATGTGCGGTCCGTTGAATCCGAACGCGGCGATCAAGGCGCTGGACTTCGCCGGCGGCACGGTGGTGCACATGAGTTCCGGTTGGTCGGCCTTGGTGCTGTGTATGATCCTCGGCAAACGGCTGGGCTTCGGCAAGGAACAGATGCCGCCGCACAGCATGGTGCTCTGTATGGTCGGCACCGGCATGCTCTGGGTGGGCTGGTACGGTTTCAACGCGGGTTCGGCGCTCGGCGCTGACGCGATTGCCTCCAATGCTTTCACAACTACGACCTTGGCGGCCGCCACGGCGGGTTTCGTGTGGGCGCTGGCAGAATGGTTTTCCAAAGGCAAGCCCAGCGTCCTGGGCTTCTGCTCCGGAATCGTTGCGGGCTTGGTGGTGGTTACGCCGGCTTGCGGTTTCATCAACACCACGGGCGCCATGATCATTGGCGTGGCGGCGGGCATTATTCCCTATTTCGCGGTCGCCAAGTTGAAGGCGATGCTGGGATATGACGACGCCTTGGACACGTTCGGCGTTCACGGCGTGGGCGGCACCTTGGGCGCGTTGCTCACCGGTTTCCTGGCTGACGAGAAGGTCAACAGCGCCGTTGCCGGCGTGAAGGACGGTCTGGTGATGTCGCAAATCAAAGCGATCTTCGTGACGCTGATCCTGTCGGTCGTCGCCACCGCTGTGATTGCTTACATCGTCAAGGCGGTTGTGGGCCTGCGTCCGTCTGAAGAAGTGGAGACGATTGGCCTGGACCTCGCTGAACACGGTGAAGAAGGCTACCACGGCTAAGCCGGCCTGAAATCGAATTACCCGCGCGCCAATAAACACGACCGGCGAGTCGTGATTGGCGCGCGGTTTCTTTTTACTTTCCCCCTGGGTTGGCGAACGCGCGGCGTCACCGATCGCATTGCGAGCGCGAAGTCCCGACTTGTCGGGAGAGTGCGGCGGTCCTGCGCCGCTTTGTTGCGCGCCGACATTTGCCGAGAGCTGATGGCCTTTCGAGGACGAGGACGAAGGACGAGCACGATTGTGTTGCTCAAACCACCTGGATAACCAGCGCCGTCGTATTGTCCCGGCCGCTCTTTTCTAGGGACGCTTCGACCAGTTGCCGGGCGGGATTGTCCGTCATGGGCGCGGAACCCGGACGCAACAATTCCAGAATGTGACTGTCATAAAGCCCGTCCGTCAGGCCGTCGGTGCACAACATGAAGAGGTCGCCCGTTTCGTAGGCCACCGCGCCGACCTGTGGGGTGACGAATTGATTGCCGCCGCCGAGGGCCTTTTGGAGGGCGTTGCGTTGTGGATGGAAGCGGGCTTCGCGTTCGTTGATTTTGCCGGTGCGAAACAGCCAGCCCACGTGCGTGTCATCGTGGCTGAGCTGTTTGATCCCACCGTCGCGCGGCAGATAATAAATCCGGCTGTCGCCAATGTGCCCGAAATACATCCAGCCCGGCGTGAACCAGCACAGGCTCAACGTGGTGGCCATCCCCAAGCATTCCTGGTAACTCTCGCCCACATACGTCAACGCTCCGTGAATCCGGTCGAACAATTCCTCCAGCACATCCTCAAACCCGGCTTCGAGGCCGAGCGCCGTTTGTTGAAACGAGCGCGGCAGCAGCGTCGTGATTTTGTCCACGGCGATGCGGCTGGCAAACTCGCCCGCGTGCGCGCCGCCCATGCCGTCGCTGACGGCAAACGCGAAATCCATGTTAAGCATGGAGGCATCGCCGTGCCGGCCCAGGTGATGGACTTCGCGCGAATCAAAATGCAACCCGATGAAGGAGTCTTCGTTGTTGGGGCGGACCTTGCCACGGTCCGTCCAGCCGAACCATTTGAGAGACGTGGAGGCTGAGACAGGGCGCGAGTGAATCATGGGGTGGGCTTTGATTCGGATCCGGGCAGGATGGTGGCCAGTTCAAAATCGATGATGCAAAAGCGCCCGTCGGCCTGGCGGTAAGTGACGTTGCGCATGTCCGGGTCGTCGTGGCGCACGCCGAACGGTTCCAATTCGGCGAACAACTCGCGGATGCGCTCGGCGTCCAAGTGTTCGACGCGCGAGCCGCAATTGGTCGTCACGATGCGCAGTTGCGCGCGATCGGCCTCCAGCAGGCGAGGCACGAAACCGCAGCCGCGCGCTTCGAGATGCCGCAGCACGCGCACCTCGTTGTCGAAGCGCGCCGGGGCATCCGGGCCGTGGTAAGCCTTGTAAACCCGGCCATCGAAGGTCAGGTTTACGGTGGCCCGGAGCGTGTCTTTGACTTTTAACATTGGACTCCGCTGCAACCCGGGCGAGCGACTGGTAGCGCAGGTTTCCAACCTGCTGTATCGCAGGCTTCAAGCCTGCTTCCGCTCATTTGATCCATGCCAACAGAGATGCCAGTCTCCCTGTCGTGCCACGCCTGGCCGGTTGGAAACCGGCGATACAGCAGGTTGGAAACCTGCGCTACAGTTCGAGTCATGCGAGAATGGTGACGGAATGCATTTGCCACGTTCAGCGGAGTATGGCACAGGCGCCTTGGGGTGAAAAGCGGCGAGCGGCTAAACTTGCGGCAGGTGGCCAAACCCGCCGATATCGGGCGGAAGCGGGCGGAACCGGCAGTTTGTCCCACGTAATCCCACGTACGGGCGTTGAAGCGTGATGCGTTGAAGAGTTGAAGAGGGGAACACCGGCGGTCCGATGTCCGATGAGGTTCCATCCATCCAAAGAATTCACTGTGTCGATTCGACCAATGAATGAAACGAGTGGTTAATTTGTGTCTGGGTGGTTAAATTTGAACAGTGGCGCCCGCTGTGAATAACATTTCGCGCTTTTGTTGAAAACCCCCTTGCGCAAGGCGGTTGAACCGGTTTTCCTTGCGCGCGGCTGCGGCAGAGTCACGCGGACTGGCACTGTCCCTGCTTACGGTTGCCAAACGTTTTGGCGCAGCCAAGACCCGATAACAACTTAACGTCACACGACACACATGGCGAAATACAAGTTAGAATACCTCTGGCTCGATGGCTACGAGCCGGTGCCCAACCTCCGCGGCAAAACCCAGATCAAAGAATTTGCGAGCTTCCCGAAGCTGGAAGAACTCCCCATGTGGGGCTTCGACGGCAGTTCGACCCGCCAGGCCGAGGGCCGCAGCTCCGACTGCATGCTCAAGCCCGTGGCGGTCTTCCCGGACAGCACCCGTAAGAACGGTGTGCTCGTCATGTGCGAAGTCATGATGCCGGACGGCAAGACGCCGCACCCGAGCAACTCGCGCGCGACCATTCTCGATGACCCCGGCGCGTGGTTTGGTTTCGAGCAGGAATACTTCCTCTACAAGGACGGGGCGCCCCTCGGGTTTCCGTCCGGCGGCGGCTTTCCTCCACCGCAGGGTGAGTATTACACCGGCGTCGGCTACAAGAACGTGGGCGACGTTGCCCGCAAGATCGTGGAAGAGCACCTCGACCTGTGCCTGGATGCCGGCATCAACCACGAAGGCATCAATGCCGAAGTGGCCAAGGGCCAGTGGGAATTCCAGATCTTCGGCAAGGGCTCCAAAAGCGCGGCCGACCAGATGTGGGTGGCCCGCTACATCCTCGCGCGCCTGTGCGAGAAATATGGCGTCGATGTCAACTGGCACTGCAAACCCCTGGGCAAGGACGTGGACTGGAACGGCTCGGGCATGCACACCAACTTCTCGACGACCTACCTGCGCGACGTCGGCGGCAAGGATTACTTCGAAGCCCTCATGGCGGCGTTCGACAAGTACAAGAACGAACACATCGCCGTGTATGGCCCGGACAATCACCTGCGCCTGACCGGCCTGCATGAGACGCAGTCGATCGACAAGTTCAACTACGGCGTGGCCAACCGCGGCGCCTCGATCCGCGTGCCGCACAGCTTCGTCAACAACGGTTACAAGGGCTACCTGGAAGACCGCCGCCCGAACTCGCAGGGCGACCCCTACAAGATCGCCAGCCGCATCCTCCAGACGATTGCCACCGTGCAACCGAAGTAAGATCCATTTCGGCTTTGGCCGATTTTCAACGGACTGCCATGCAACGCGTGGCAGTCCGTTTTTGTCTTTGGTATGGGCTGGGTATTCGGATGGTTCGAGACGAGGACGGCGATCGATGGGCGGATATTGCTCTTGTTTGGAGTTCAAGCTTTAGCTTGCGGAGAGACGCGTGGCATTCTCCAATAATGCTCACAAAGAGTTGTGTTTGGTGTCCCATGATCCGCCCTGGGTTGCCACGTCGCTCTCCACAAGCTGAAGCTTGAACTCCATACAGGGCGGGTACACGCGCGCTGGGAAAACCGGCGTGGCTGGCGCGGGCGACGCGAGGGAAACCGTTGAAGCGGTTTCCTTCATCGGCGTCTGGGCGGGCACCTCGCTGAAGCGAGGTGTTAATGAGAAGCGCGATTTGGCGTTGAGCGCTTGCGGAGATGGTGCGTTCGGTTGGCCCGCCGCTTTTTCCTGTCGATTTTCATTGGCGTCGGGCCGTCGTTTGCCGTAAAAGACCGGCTTCGCTCAATTGCGCTTTTGAGCGTCCTTTTCGTCCTGACCGACGTCGATCGTTTATGCCCGCCCGTGCAACTGGCCGGTGGCGCTGAAACTCATGGGTTCTTCGCATACATCCATGGAGTGGCGGGACCGGCTTTTTCAAGTGTCGCTGGAGCTGTTGTGCGTGGCCGGCACCGACGGGTTCTTCAAGGCGCTGAATCCGGCCTGGGAGCGAGCCCTTGGTTTCACCGAACAGGAGCTGCTGGCGCGGCCCTTCTACGAATTCATTCATCCGGAAGACCACGAGCCGACGTGGGAGGAGGTCCGGCGGCTGGCCGAGGGCCGTGACACGGTGAATTTTGAAATCCGCCTTTTGTGCAAGGACGGTTCGTATCGCTGGCTTTCGTGGACGTGCCCGGCGCCGGAACCGGGCAGCAATCTGCTGTATGCCGCCGCGCGCGATGTGACCGAGCAAAAGCGCGCCACGGAGGCCTTGCGCCAGAGCGAGGCGCGGTTTCGCAGCGTGGTCGAGGAGCAGACCGATTTCATTGTGCGCTGGAGGCCGGACGGCGTGCGCACTTTCGTCAACGAGGCGTATGCGCGTTACTTCGGCGAGCCCAAGGAGGAATTGATCGGCACGAGCTTTTTCCCGCTGATTTCCGAGGAGCACCGGGAAATGATCCTGCGAAAGATTCAGTCGATCACGCCGTCCAATCCCTCCGCGATTGACGAGCATCTCTCTTACCGCGCGGACCGTGCGTTGCGCTGGCAGGTGTGGGTGGACCACGGGATTTTCGATCCGCACGGAAACCTCGTGGAATTGCAGTCGGTGGGCCGCGACATTCATGAGCACAAGGAAGCGCAACAGCGGTTGATCGCCACGGAAAAGGCGCTCCGGGAAAGCCAGGCCATTCTGGAAAAGGCCCAGGCCGTCGGCAGCGTGGGCAGTTGGGTCTCGGACCCCGACCATGCGGGGCGGTTGCATTGGTCGGAGGAGGCTTGCCGGATTTTTGGCCTCAAGCCCGGGGAATTCGATGGCCGGGTGGAGACGTTTTTCAAGTTCGTCCATCCGGACGACCTGGCGGCGGTGCAGGAAATGAGCCGCGCGGCGCTGGCCGGTGAGCGCGAGTACGACACCGAACACCGCATTGTGCGGCTCGATGGCTCGATCCGCTGGGTGCACGAGCAGGCAGACATCGAGCGGGACGCGGCGGGGCATCCGTTGCGCATGGTGGGCGTGGTGCAGGACATCACGGAGCGCCGGCAGGCCGAGCAGGCGTTGCGCGAGAGCGAGGCGAAGTTCCGCGGCCTGGTGGAGAACGCGCGCGACATCATTTTCACGCTGTCGGGCGATGGCGCGATTGTGTCGTTGAACCCGGCCTTTGAAACGACCACCAAATGGTCGCGGGACGAATGGCTGGGCCGGGCGTTTCCGCCGATTGTGTACGCGCCGGATTTGCCGGCGGCGATGGAGTATTATCGCCGCGCCATGAGCGGGGAGCGGCCCGCGCCGTTTGAGATCCGCATTGTGACGCGCACGGGCGGCCACGTGATGCTGGAATTCACCGTGGCGCCGCACACGCAGGGCGGGCGGGTGGTGGGCGTGCTGGGCATTGCGCGGGATGTCACCGAGCGCAAGCAACTGGAGGAGCAATTGCGCCAGTCGCAGAAGATGGATTCAATCGGCCAACTGGCCGCCGGCGTGGCGCATGATTTCAACAATCTGCTCACGGTCCAGCAGGGCTATATCTCGATGGTGCTGGCCGAGCCGGATTTGCCGGAGGCGCTGGCCGGGCCGTTGAAGCACATCTCGGACGCGGCGGAGCGCGCGGCGAACCTGACGCAACAGTTGCTGCTGTTCAGCCGCAAGCAGGTGATGCAGCCGCGCCCGCTCAACCTGAACCAGGTCACGCATAATCTGACGCAGTTGCTCGGGCGCATTCTGGGCGAGGACGTGACGCTGGAGTTCAGTTACGACGACGATGCGCCGATGGTGGTGGGCGACGCGGGCATGATGGAACAGGTGATCATGAACCTCGCGGTCAATGCGCGCGATGCCATGCCCGGCGGCGGACGCCTGGCCATCGGCACGCACAAGATGACGGTGACGCCGGAGAACAGCGCGCGCAATCCCGAGGCGCGGCCCGGATTGTTCGCGTGCCTGACGGTGTCGGACACAGGCACGGGCATCGCGGCCGAACATTTGCCGCACATCTTCGAGCCGTTTTTCACCACCAAAGGCGTGGGGAAGGGGACGGGCCTGGGATTGGCGACGGTTTATGGCATCGTCAAGCAGCATCAGGGCTGGATCGAAGTGACCAGCGTGGTCGGGCGGGGGACTTCGTTTCGCATCTTCATCCCGGCGCGCGTGGAGGAGGCCGACACGAGCCCGGTGTCCCGGACGCCCACCGGCATGCCGGGCGGCAAGGAAACCATCCTGCTGGTCGAGGACGAGGAAGGCGTGCGGCGCATGGTGGAACTGGTGCTGCGGCGCCTGGGTTACAACGTGCTGACGGCGGTGTCCGGCCCGGACGCGTTGCGCGTGTGGGCGGATTATCCGGACAAGATCGACCTGCTGCTGACGGACATGGTGATGCCGGAGGGGATGTCCGGGCGTGTGCTGGCGGAGGAATTGCTGGCGCAATGCCCGGCGCTGAAGGTGATTTACACCAGCGGCTACAGCGCGGAGGTCGCCGGGCAGGATTTGACGCGGCGCAAGGGGTTCGTGTTCCTCCAGAAGCCATATCCGCCGCAACGGCTGGCGCAATTGGTGCGGCAGTGTCTGGATCAGAAGTAAAGCTTGGGATTTTCGATTTTTGATTTGCGATTTGCAATTGGGGGGACGGGTTCATGACGGCGTGGGGTTTGCATTCGAAGTTTCGTCCCGGAACGCATTCGACAATGCGGTCATCTTTGGCCTATGGTGCAGGTCGATGCGAAATGTTTCGCGGCTTCGGGGGGTGGTGGCGCCCGTCATCCTGCTGGGCTTCCTCGGGTTGTGCTGGTTCCTCGCATATTACCCGGCTTCAATGGCCGGCGCCAGATTTGTCGGGCCGCCTGTTCCTTCGGCAACCGGCTATGTGTTCGTGATCACCAACGCATCAGATCGCCCGGTCAGTTATACAGTCTCAGAACCTCAACTCAAACGGCATAGTGTCTGGGGCAAGTGCTGGTTTTCTCGTCCCTCTGCGCTGACGCTTGCCCCGGTTCAAGTTCTTCAGCCGGGCCAGACCAGCACCGGTTTGGTCGCGGCCCCGCGCCATATCACGGCACGGGCGGAAGATTCCGGAGCGACGGCGTGGAGACTGGCGGTGGAGTACCAGTATTTTCCGCAGCCGGGCACGTTGGAGTCGTGGAAGAATTATGCGCTGCTATGGGTTAATGGCGCCGCTCGTCCGCCAAAAGTCCATACCAACTATTCCGGGGAAGTTCTGATGGATTGATTCAAGCGCGTGGTGATTTCGAGCCGTGTACCCGCCAAGTTTGGAGTTCGCGCTTCAGCGTGTGAGCGAGGCGTCTTTCCGCAAGCTGAAGCTTGAACTCCAAACTCGAGGAGAAGGACGCTGAAGCATGTTCGGTGGCGTGGTTGCAAGCGAGCCGCTGCGGTTGGTCGCCGCTTCGGGGACATAGGCGCGGTCCGTTCATCTTGTTCCCCCGATTCGCTGGACAAAGAAATGGCTGCTTGCAACGATTGGCGGGTGAAGCAATCGATTGTCACGCTGGATTTGGAAGGGGTGCTGGTCCCCGAGATTTGGATCGCCGTCGCGGAGAAGACGAAGATTCCGGAATTGCGCCGCACGACGCGCGATGAGCCGGATTACGACAAGCTCATGCGCGGGCGGCTCAAGATCCTCGACCAGCACGGGCTGAAACTGCCGGATATCCAGGAGGTCATCGGGACGTTGCGCCCGCTGCCCGGCGGCAAGGAGTTCCTGGATGAGCTGCGCGCGCTCACGCAGGTCATCATTTTGTCCGATACATTCGAGGAGTTCGCCAGGCCGCTGATGCGCCAGCTCGGCTGGCCGACGTTGCTGTGCCACCGGCTGGAAGTGACGGACGGGCGCATCACGAATTATTGCCTGCGGCAGGAGAATCAGAAGGCCAAGGCGGTGGCGGCGTTGCGCCAGTTGAATTATCACGTTATTTCCGCCGGCGATTCGTTCAACGACACGGCGATGCTTGCCGCGGCGAACGTGGGCTTTCTCGTGCACGCGCCGGAAAACATCAAGAAGCAGTTCCCACAGTTCAAGGCGGTGGAGACGCACGCGGACCTGCTGGCGCTGATCAAAGAGCAGTTGTGATGCGGTTGCCGGTTTGGAGTCCCGGCTTCAGCCGGCCGCAGCGTTGCAGTTCAAAGGGCATGGAAGATTTCCGAGTTTGTTTTTCATGGCGACGCCCAGCCGCCTGAAGGCGGGACTCCGAACCTTCGGTGATTGCCGTGTTGAAGCAGTTCCATTCTGTGCGATGAGGGTGGACGATGCGGTGGTCCCCCTCACCCCGGCCCTCTCCCCAAGGAGAGGGGGACACGGTTGCCGCGTCTGGAAGAAATAACGCCGCCGGTTCATGGCGCGCCTGGCGTTTGAATGTTTGAATTCAAACCGCGTGGATAATTCCTTGGCGTTGATTCGTGGCGACGCCCAGCCGCCTGAAGCCGTAACGATTCAGTTCAACCACGAATGGACACGAATGAACACGAATAAAATCGGGCGTCTTCGCGGTCTTCATCGCCGGACAGCCCATTCACCAAATGGTGAGCGCCCCGTTTTTTGGGCCAAAGCACGCGTTGGCCTGTCATTCGTGTCCATTCGTGGTTGCTTCATTGCATCGTTACGGCTGAAGGCGGGACTCCGAACCCCGGTTCGCAACAGAACGCTTGGCAGGCGGGGGGAAACGTGGTGCGATGGCGCGCGTCGCACCCCAGGAATTCATGAACGAAACGCGTCCGCGTGGACTGTTCGCGGTCAAGCCGTTGGACCGGCTGGTGGCCGAGTCCGAAGCGCCGGGATTGAAACTCAAGCGCGCGCTCGGGCCGGTGCAACTGACGATGCTCGGCATCGGCGCCATCATCGGCGCCGGCATTTTTACTTCGGCGGGTTCGGCGGCGGCGGGCGGCGCGCAGCATGTCGGCGCGGGGCCGGCGCTGATCATCTCCTTCATACTGGTCGCGATCGCCTGCGGCTTTGCGGCGCTGTGTTATGCGGAATTCGCGTCGATGGTGCCGGTGTCGGGTTCGGCTTACACCTACGCGTATGCGACTTTGGGTGAACTCATCGCGTGGCTCATCGGGTGGGACCTCATCATTGAATACGCGATTGGCAACGTGGCGGTGGCAATTTCGTGGTCGGCGTATTTTCAACAACTGTTGCACGGGTTCGGAGTCGATTGGCCCGCATGGCTGGGGGTGGACTATCGCAGTGCGATGAAGGGCGCGGCGGAAGTGGCGCGGGTGCAGGCGGCGGGTGGCGACCTGGGCGCGTTGAGTCCGGCGATTCTGCAAGGAGCCGAGGCGGTGAAGGCGGCGCCGCGCGTAGGGGGGCTCGCCATCATTTTCAACGTTCCGGCGGCGGGCATCGTGGCGCTGGTGACGTGGCTGCTGGTCATCGGCATCCGCGAGAGCGCCAATTGGAACACGGCAATGGTGGTGGTGAAGCTGGCGATTGTGTTGTTCTTCGTGGTGGCGGGCGCGTTTTACGTGCAGCCGGAGAACTGGACGCCGTTTGCGCCGAACGGGTTCAAAGGCATCTCGCAGGCGGCGGCGATCATCTTTTTCGCGTACATTGGTTTTGACGCGGTGACGACGGCGGCCGAAGAGACGCGCAATCCGCAGCGGGATCTGCCCATCGGCATCATTGCGAGCCTGGTGGCCTGCACGGTGATTTACATCGCGGTGGCGGCGGTGCTCACCGGCATGGCGAAGTGGAACACGCTCAACACGGGCGACCCGCTGGCGGCGGTGTTCGCGGCGCACGGCAAGAACTGGGCGGCGGCGGTAATCTCGGTGGGCGCGGTGATTGCGACGACAACGGTGCTGCTGGTGTTTCAACTCGGCCAGCCGCGCATCTTCTTTGCCATGGCGCGCGACGGCCTGCTGCCGGCGTGGGCGGCGAAGGTGCATCCGAAGTATCAGACGCCGCACGTGACGACGATCCTGACGGGCGTCGTGGTGACGGCGTTTGCCGGCGTGGCGAACATCGATGAGATGGTGGAGTTGACGAACATCGGGACATTGTTCGCGTTCATCCTGGTGGCGATCGGGATTTTGATTTTACGCCGGACCGAGCCGGCGCGTCCGCGCGCGTTCAAGACGCCGTGGGTGCCGGTGGTGCCGTTGCTGGCGGTGGCGACGTGCCTGTATCTGGCGACGGAATTACCACTCGTGACTTGGAAGCGGTTTGGGCTGTGGATGGCCGTGGGGCTGGTGATTTATTTCTGTTACGGATGGAGGAACAGCCGGTTGCGAAAGGGCGCACCCTCCGCTTGAGACTGGCGGTAATTACGGTGAGCCTGATTTGGAATCGTGGATATAATGATCGTCCCTTCCCCCCCCACACCAGCCCTCTCCCTTGGGGAGAGGGAGAAACCGTTCCCGCGTGTGGGGGGAGGCGATGCGTTTGGAGTAGCAGAAACTGATGCCGCTGCTTCACACCGTCAACCGCCGGGAATGCGTCTCCCGGTTACGAATCTTTCTCCGTGTCCTTGGTGTCGATGCTGTCGAGGCTGTGAAGTTTGTCCACGGGTTCGGTGCCGCAGAGGACCTTCCAGACGCACCAGGCGAAGAGGGTGGTGACGAAGCCCACGGACAGAATCATGGTAATCCAGCCGCCGGTGGTCATGACTTGTCTCCGGTTGGGGTTTTGCCTTCAGTCGCCGCGCGGTCCCAGCGTCCGACGGCGGTTTTGGTCAACAAGGCGAAGAAGCCGATGACGATCACAACCAGCGCCATCGTCAATCGCGCCACGCCACTGGCCTTCTCACCGATCAAGTCGGTGACATATCCCGTAGGTTGCAGTTTGGTCGATTTGAAGTCCCAGCCCACGATGTCATGAAGGACGAACAAAATGAAAACAACGATGAGGAATGTCGGCGAGACCCATTTCATGATGAACTTGAAGAAATCCGGGATGCGGATTTCCGCGCCTTTGTGGGCTTCCTGCCAGCCACGCTCCACTCCCAGCACCCAGCCGAAATAGATGATGATGACAGTGGCCATGAGGAAGAGGCAAACGGTGCCGATCCAAAAATCCATCGTATCCAGCGCCTTCATATCCTTGCTGAAATACAGGACGAAGAGGCAGCCAATCGCGGTGACCAGCCCCAGCCATGCGACGGATTGTTTGCGGGTCAGGCCAAGTCCTTCCTCCAGAAAGGCGATGCCCGGCTGAAGCATCGAGAGCGAGCTGGTGATGGCGGCGAGGAACAAAAGGAAAAAGAAGGCTCCGCCGAAGAACCAGCCCAACGGCATTTTGGAAAAGACCAGCGGCAGCACGTTGAAACCAAGGCCGAAGGTTCCCTGGCCGACAACACCGGCGGCGCCCAGGAAGATGAACGCCGCGGGAACGCTGATCATTCCGCCCAGCGCCACCTCGCAGAATTCATTCGCGCTGGTGGCGGTCAACCCGCTGAGAACAACATCATCTTTTTCCTTCAGATAGCTGGCATAGGTGATGATCACGCCGAAACCGACGGACAGCGAAAAGAAGATCTGCCCGGCCGCCGCGAGCCACAACTCCGGTTTGAGGAGCTGGTCCAGCATGCTGGCCTCCGCTTTGCTTGGGTTCCACATGTATCCCAGGCCGTTCAGAACGTTTTGGTCGGGCTTGGCGGGATCGGGCGTTCCCAGGGTCAACACGCGAATCAGCACGATAATCGCCAGCACCACGAGCGCCGGCATTGCGTATTTGCAGAATGCCTCGATGCCGGCCGACAACCCGCGGTAGATGATGATGAAATTGATGATGAAGACCGGAATGAAAAAGTAGATGACCTGCCCCTGGCCGGGGCCGAGCAGGAAGCCATCGCTGTTGAATCCGATGAACCGCTTCCAAAAATCGGCGTACGCCGCCACATCACTGCCGAGGTTCAGTTTATCGGTGAAAAAGAAGTACCAGGCATATCCGGCGACCCATGCTTCAATATACACGTAGTACATGTAAATGATGACCGGGATGATCACCCCGAGGACGCCGATGTATTTGCCGACCGGGTGGCGGATGAGCGCGTAGAAAATGCCGGGACTGGAACGAAAACCCTTCTGGCCCGCATAACGGCCGAGCGTCCATTCCGCCCAGCAAACCGGTATGCCGATGAGCAGCAACGAGACGAAATACGCGATCATGAACGCGCCGCTGCCGTACTTGGCCGCCAATCCGGGAAAGCGAAGGAAGTTGCCCAATCCCACCGCGCTGCCGGCGACCGCGAGGATGACGCCCATGCGCGAACTCCATGCCTCTTTGGTCTGCCCATTGGTCATGTGCCCTTGCTTTTACCGAGGTGCGGGAGTGACTGCCAGCCCAAATTGAAAAATCGTGGTCAATGGAGGTTTTGAAATCGCGGATTTAATAACGCTCCCTTCCTCCTCACCCCGGCCCTCTCCCTTGGGGAGAGGGAGAATCACATGCCGTTTCGGTGTCATTCAGCGCGACAATTCGTTGAATGCTTTTTCTACCTGCTTGTCGAATGAACCGCCGATGTAGCGGGCGATGCGCTCGTTCTTGCGCAAGGTTTCGCGGATCGTTTCCACCGCGGCTTTCACTTCGTCCAGTTTCTTGCCGGCATCGACGAGCTTCTTCACTTCGTTGCGCAGTTCGATGAAGAAACGCTGCTGGTCTTCGAGCACTTCGGGGCCGCCCATCGGGCCGTGGCCGGGGCAGACGAGCCTGGGCTTGAGTTGTTTGACTTTTTCGAGCGTTTGAATCCATTGCGTGATGTTGCCATCGCCGACGAAATTGAACGCGCCGTTCACGCAGGCGTCGCCCGTGAAGAGGATGCGCTCCTTCGGCAGCCACGCGAAACCGTCCCCGTGCGTGTGCGCCACGCCGAAGTGCAGCAACTCGACGCGGTGTTTGCCGTCGTCGAAAAACAGGTCCTTCTGGAACAGCACGGTCGGCATCTTGAGTTTGCTGGCGGCGACATCCTTGCGGTTCTTCGCGGTGCCATCCCAGCGGCCGGGTTCGTATTTTTTCATTTCCTCGACCACGCCGGCATGGGCGACGGGCGTCGCGCCGTTCTCATGCCAGAACTGATTCGCGTAGGCGTGGTCGCCGTGATGATGCGTATCGAACGCGAACTTGATGGGCTTGTCGGTGATGGCCTTGATCTTCGGGAGGATTTCCTGCGCGCCCGACGGGAAATTGGCGTCGATGACCAGCACGAAGTCTTCGAACACCACCCAGCCGTTGTTGCAATGGCCGCGGCGGCCGATGTCGCCTTCGTGGAAATAAACATCGGGGGCGACGGTTTCGACCTTGTTGACCTCGGCGTGGGCGGAAAATGCGAGCGCCACGAGCATGGACCAGCGGACCAATCGCAGGGAATTCATGGGCGCATCATCTTTGCTGGCGCGGAGCCGGTCAATCGCGAAGCGGCGCGAAAATTTTGTGGCGAAATTGGCTGGACGGGAGCATGATGCGGACACCAACTCGTTGTGCGTGCGAGTCAGTAATTTCGAGCTGTTGCCGTGAGAGTCAAAATCAAGATTTGCGGGATCACCAGCATCCCGGACGCAATGGGCGCGATCGAAGCTGGAGCGGATGCGTTGGGCCTGATGCTGTGGGCGCCGAGCAAACGCTACGTGACGAACAAGCAGGCGGCTGAGATCGCCCGCGCCGTGCCGCCGTTTGTCAGCCGCGTGGGCGTGTTCGTCAACGCCACTCTTGATGAAATCCGCCGCGCCATCGAGGAGGTGGGCATCGACACGGTGCAATTTCATGGCGATGAACCGCCGGAGTTTTGCCAGCAAATCCGGGGAGTCAAAACCGTCAAGGCGTTCCAGATCCAAAACGTGCATTCGCTCAAACAGCTTTCGGCGTTCGACACCGATGCATGGTTGCTGGACAGCTTTGCCAAGGGCAAGCGCGGTGGCACGGGCGAAACGTTCAATTGGGACCTGGCCGTTGAAGCCAAGGACTGGGCCCGCCCCATCATTCTCGCGGGCGGCCTGACGCCGGAGAACGTGGCGCAGGCCGTGCACGAGGTCTGGCCGTACGGCGTGGATGTTTCCACCGGTGTCGAATCGGCGCCGGGCAGGAAGGACCCCAAGATGATCCGCCATTTCGTCGAAGCCGTGCGGAGCATCGAGGGGGAACGGTATTGACCGCACATTTTCCATCGGCGGGTTTATGAAGGACGGGAGGCTGCAGCCGTATTTTGTCTGGCGCAAGGCGCGCGGTGTTCACGCCGCTTGGACGCTGCCCGCACAATCGCGCTGAAGCCCGCGCGCCCGCTTGCGGCCACAGGCAAAATCCCTCGCCGCAGCACCCTTCACAATTTTCAGACAGTCTCTAAACTGCTCTAACGGGGCAGGCGGGGCTGCACTTCGCACCAGATGGCGGCGGCGACCGTTTCGATGTCCTGGGTGGCGTCGATGACGCGGATCCGTTGCGGTTCGGCGGTGGCCAGGGCGTGGTAGCCTTGTTCGACGCGTTGGAAGAAATCGCGCTCGGCTTCTTCAAAGCGATCGCGCGGCGGCGCCTCGGTGGTCTGGCGGGACTGGCGGCGGGCTTCGCTGACGTCCAATGGCACGTGAAGCAACAACGTCAAATCCGGCCGGGTGTCGCCCACGGCAAAATCAATGATGGCGCGGACGTGGGCGAGGTCGAGTTGGCGGCCGTAACCCTGATAGGCCACCGTGGAATCGTAGAAGCGGTCGCAAAGGACGATTTCGCCGGCGTGCAAAGCGGGGCGGATGACTTCGCGCACGAGTTGGGCGCGGCTGGCGTTCATGAGCAGCAACTCCGCCTCGGGCGTCATGGCGTGGCCGGCGTCGCTGTGCTTGAGGGTGTGGCGGATTTCCTCGCCGATGGGGGTGCCGCCGGGTTCACGCAGGGCGCGCACGCGGTGGCCGAGGCCGCGCAGGCGTTCGGCAAGCCGCTGAATCTGGGTCGATTTACCTCCGCCCTCGGTGCCTTCGAAGGTGATAAAGAGGCCGCGCATGATCAGCGGGAAACGGGCGTGCGAGGGGTGATGATGATGGGTTTGCCCGGGGGGGGCGTCGCCGGGATGGCTTTGCTCAGAAAATCCGCCAGCGAATTGATCTGCTCGTCGGTCAGGGGGCCTTCCTCGGACTTGGCGAAGCCGGGCATCATGGTGCCGACCTTGCCGTGGCGGATGGAGGTAAGCCAGTAATCGTGGTTGGTGGGATGAGGCAGCGCCTTGAGGTCGGGAACGACCGTGGCGCGGTGGGGTGAGTCGTGGCAGATGCCGCAGACGGCGGCGTAAAGTTCGGCGCCGTGCTTGCCCGCGCCGGACTGGGCGTGGCAACGGGCGCACTCGCCCTTGAAGATCGCCTTGTTGTCGTTCAACGCTGTGAGCATGTTGCGGGCGCGGTCGCTTTGCACCATGGTGGTTTGCGGGGAATGGGGGACGTGAACCTTGACCATGAGCGTTTTGGGGCCGGCGGAGGAGTGAACCAGGATGGCTTTGGTCAGAATGCCCATCTTGCCGCGCAGATCGACGGCAATCTTGAGCTTGTCGTGGTCGCCTGCGGCGATGCGCCAGGGCAGGGAGGGCAGTTGCGGAGTGGTGCAGCCGCAGGAAACATCGACGCGCTGGATGAGGATTTCGGCGGGGGATTGATTGGTGACGTGGAAATACAGGAAGACGTTGGTTTCGCCTTCCTTGGCCTTGTATTCATTCACGTCCTTGTCCCAGACCAGCGCGGGGGTTGGAGGAATTGCGCTCTGGCCCGGGAGATTCAGGGAGAGTGCCAGCATGCCCGCGATGATGACGCCGCCCAGTGACCAGATAAAACGCATGGGGAAAAGTTAGCAAAGGGAGCAGGTGGCCGCAAACGGGAATGTGTAAGGGGTTTTACCCACCGGGGGAAGGCCGAATGACTTATCAACTGAGTTGGAGCCACAGTTTGACTGAGGCTTCAACAGCGCGCCAAGATCAATCAACCAGATTTCTCCCCGCTTGGCTTTTGGCATGCATTCTCCTCCTTGTCGTACATTTCAAATACGGTCGCCGACGCATGAATCATTTGGCGGTATTCGTCCAGCCACGCCGCAAGTTTCTCAAGTTCGGCGGGCGTCAACCGTTCAATGGCGTTTTCGATTTCAACAACCGTGGACATCGCGTATAACATCGCGACTCTTTATCCAGATTGCAAGCCGCGTATGAAAGGGAACACTCTCATGAAATCATCGCTCCGCTGTTGGTTCTTCATTCTCTTTGCCTTGAGCGTGCTGGCCGCCTCCGCCGCCGTGCCCAAGCCAAACTTCATCTTCATTTACTGCGACAACCTCGGCAACGGCGACGTCGGTTGTTTTGGTTCGAAGTTGCATCGCACACCAAATGTGGACCGGTTGGCGAAGGAGGGGATGAAGTTCACGAGCTTTTACGTGACGAGCGGCGTCTGCACGCCGTCGCGCGCCAGTGCCATGACCGGTTGTTACGCGCAACGCGTGAACCTGCACGAGAGCGACAAGCGCGGCGCGGTGTTGCAACCGGTGTCACCCAAGGGATTGAACCCCGACGAAATCACCATCGCCGAAGCGCTCAAGCAGCAGGGTTACGCCACGGCCATCATCGGCAAATGGCATCTGGGGGATCAGCCGCCGTTTCTGCCCACGCGCCAGGGGTTCGACCTTTTTTTTGGCATTCCCTACAGCGACGACATGACGGCGCGTGAAGGCCAGCCGTGGCCACCGTTGCCGTTGATGCGCGATGAGAAGGTGGTCGATGCGCCGGTGGACCGCGATTATCTGACCAAGCGTTACACGGAAGAGACGATCCGTTTCATGACGGAGCACAAGGACCGGCCGTTCTTCATTTACCTGCCGCACGCCATGCCGGGCAGCACGGCGACGCCGTATGCGAGTCCCGCGTTCAAAGGCAAATCCGCCAACGGCCAGTATGGCGACAGCGTGGAGGAAATTGACTGGTCCACGGGCGAGATTCTCAAGGCGCTCAAGCAGCTCGGGCTGGATGAGCGCACGCTGGTGGTGTGGACGTCGGACAACGGCGCGGTTCGGCGCAATCCGCCGCAGGGCAGTTGCGCGCCCTACAAGGGCTACGGCTACGACACATCCGAGGGCGCGATGCGTATGCCCTGCGTGATGCGCTGGCCCGGGAAGATTCCCGCCGGCACGGTGTGCGATGAAATTGTGACGACGATGGATTTGTTGCCGACGTTCGCGAAACTGGCCGGAGGCGAGCCGCCGCGCGACCGGAAGATTGACGGACACGACGCGCGCCCATTGTTGTTGGGCGAAAAGGGCGCGAAGTCCGCGTATGATGAAACGGGCTTCTTCTATTATCGCCTGGAACAATTGCAAGCGGTGCGCAGCGGCCCATGGAAGCTCTATCTGCCGCTGCCCAACAAATACATTGCAAACAATCGCAAGACCGCGCCCAGCAAACTCGAACTCTACGACGTGCGCCATGACGTCGGCGAAGAACGCGAAATCTCCGCGCAACACCCGGACGTCGTGAAACGCCTCCTGGCGCTGGCCGAAACCGCCCGTGCGGACCTCGGCGATGTGGCCCGGCCGGGCAAAGGCCAGCGGCCGGCGGGTTTCGTGCAGGACCCGAAGCCGCAGGTGAAGACGGATTGAGGAAAACTTCAAATTCCAAAATCCAAACTTCAGAGAAACATCAAGAACGTGCGCGGAGCAATCAACCATGGTCCAGGCGTGACACCGAAACCCGTTCAAGTTAAGAAGGCGAATTAGTAACAGGAGATAAATACAATGAAAGCCACTGGTGTAACGGGAAAAGAAGCCGCATTGTCGCTGGCTTGGATATTGATAACGTTCTTCATCCTGGCTTGGGTGCGTCACGCAGATGCGGAAGTGGACCGAAGCTATCGTCAGGCTTTGGGAATCGAGACGGATGCGAACGCAATCAAAGAGCGCGCAGAGGAATTACGAACGAAGAGTCTTGCCGCGCAGACGCTGGACGAGTTGAGTGCCCTAAAACACCAAGCGGTGACAGAATTGATCCGTCACCACTCTGTCGTGCAGGCGCAGAATGCGCGAGAATCGATGACGCGCCGGCTGTGGATGTTTTGGGCAGTTGCCTCCTTTGCCCCTTTGATCGCACTCTGGCGTGCGAGTGGGCGAGGCCATACAAATCACCCTTTGCCTGCGACTGTCGCATCGCCAACGTAACCGGACTGTGTGTTGCACTGCGGCGAGAGCCTCCAGTCCGGTAGAATGATCGGTTGCACGACCGTTTTAACGCACCACTTCAAACGCGTAGCCCTTCAAATACTCCGTTTCCGGTATCGTGGGGATGATCGGGTGGTCCGGCGATTGCGAATAGGTGGCGACGCGGCGGAGGAGGCGGTGGGCGTCATACGCGGCGGCGAGGATGACGTCGTGGAACATGGCGTCATCGACATGATGCGAGCAGCAGAAGGTGGCGAGTGTGCCGCCGGGCTTGAGCAGTTTCAGCGCGCGCAGGTGAATCTCCTTGTAACCGCGCAGAGCGTCGGGAATCGAAGCACGGTTGCGCGTGAAGGACGGCGGGTCGAGGATGATGGCGTCGTAACGAGGGATGAGCTTTTCGTGCGGCTGGGTGAAGGTCTTGGCCTTGAGCCAGTCAAAAACATTCGCGGCTTCGAACGAGCATTTGTCCGCGAGGCCGTTGGCGGCGGCGTTGCGTGTGGCGGCGGCGATAGCATCGGCGCTTTGGTCGAGCGCGTGAACCTGCGCGGCGCCGGCGCGCGCGGCGTGCAAGGCAAATCCGCCGAGGAAACTGAAGCAATCCAGCACCTGCGCGTTGGGCGTGCGGGCGATCAGGTCAGCGACGAGTTGATAATTCGCCTGCTGGTCCAGATAGAGGCCGGTCTTGTGGCCGGCCAGAATGTTCACGGCGAATTCGAGGCCGTTGAGTTTGATTTTCACGTCGCCTTCGAGTTCGCCGGTGAGCACGCCGTTGGCATCGGGCAGGCCCTCGAATTTGCGCGACGCCATTTCATTGCGTTCGACAATCGCGCGCGGCGTGAAAAGCTTCGTCAACACTTCGACGATGTCGCGCTTGCGTTTGTCCATCCCGAGCGCGGAGGTTTGCAGCACGAGCACGTCTTCATACTTGTCCACGATGAGCCCGCTGAGTTGGTCGCTCTCAGCGTTGACGACACGGAAGGATGTCGCGCCCGGCAGGTGCCGCTGGCGCACGGCGAGCGCCGCGCGGATGCGGTCCTCGAAGAAGGCGCGATTGATTTCGACGCGATCAGTCGAGACGATGCGGATGTTGATCTTGGACTTCGAGTTGAGAAAGCCCACCCCGAGAAAGCGCTGGCGATGGTCCTTGACCTGGACGACGTCGCCGTCTTCGGCGGGTTTGGTGACGCGGAGGATGGAGCCTTGGTAAATCCACGGATGGCCGGCGACCACGCGGTCAGCCTCGCCGGGACGGAGCAGAACAGTCGGCAAAGAGTCCATAGTTTGTAAACAGTTGGGCGCTCGACGACGAACGCGGCAGGTGATGAAGCCAGATAGGGCAGGGGATGGGAAGTGAAATCCAGCTTTTGCGGCCGGCATGTTTAACTGGTTGATGACAAATGCCTTATGGTGTGAGTGGGTCTTGGGGCAGGCTTGTTGTGTTTCGTGTGTTGTAAGTGTTTTGTATGCAATCACTTCTGGGTTTAGCCGTCAAAAAGCGCCCGCTTCCGCCCGCTTCCGCCCGATATCGGCCCGATATCGGCC
>JBFMBT010000052.1:0-27107 GCA_040754875.1 Verrucomicrobiota bacterium
GTGGTTGCCGTTTTTGCTCACCTTGCTGACGATTGCTTTAGTAGAGAAACCCTGGCCACTCTGGATTTTTTTGAGCGCTCTTGTTGGCGGGATAGCTTATCGGCTGGTTCGCCCCGGACGCGCCATTCGCGACCGCATCGTCGGGACCTGGCTCGTGCCCGAATAATCTTTCCTTACAAAAACGAGAGCCCCATGATACTTCAAACTTAAACCCACTCCCGAGGAATCGTATGCCTGAATTCAAATTCGCGTGCCCCCATTGCGGCCAGCACATTCAATGCGATGACCGCCTTTCCCATAAGCAACTGAAGTGTCCAGCGTGCCAGGTCCTGATCGTCGTACCCTTATCTCCGAACCTGGCGCCGCAAGACGTTTCCTCGATCCAATCCGGGCGCACATGGGAAACATTTCCGCCCGCCGTTGGCAAAGTGATTCCCCCAACAACATCCCCAGGCGACTCTGCCAAACCGACAGTTTAGCGGCCCAGTCTCGGGTGGCCGGTTTCAACTGCTTGGCGGTCGTTGATTTTGAAACTCTCGCGGTCGTCGGCGCGAGAGAGGAGTTCGAGCCTACTAAACACGGACAAGTTCGTGATAAACGGACGCCTTCTTTCATTTCAACTGTTTGTCGGCCTTGGGCGGATGCTCCAACATCTTTGGGACCGGTGCCAATTTGCCAACACATTACGAGCGCAGCTTCGCTTTCGAGCCGGGCACGGTGGATGCCGACTTTAAATCCTGCGACAACTTCTGCGACGAACCCGCGCCTCCACCTCGCTCTTCGAATCGCTTTCCTTTCCCCACCGCTTCTGAAAGCATGATCTCAGTCTCATGCGAAGCACAACCATTCTTGTTCTCGTGTGCGCCGTCGCCGGGTGCGGCGTCTCCCGAGCGCAAATTCCTCAGCCCGACGACGCGCCGAAGCCAATGACGCCCGAACAGAGCGCGGCGGCGTTTCAATTGCCGGACGGCTTTCGCATGGAGGTCGTCGCGAGCGAGCCGCTCATCGCGTCGCCGTCGGCGGTGTGCTGGGACGAGCGCGGGCGAATGTTCGTGAGCGAGCTGCACGGCTACAACCTCGAAGGCCAGCTCGACATCGAGGAGTTGAACAAGTCGGGCAAGCTCGACACGCTGGTGCGCCGCGTGCAGGCGGACGAAAAATTCAAACAGGCCGCGCAAAGCGGGACGTTCGGTGTCGTGAAGCTCCTTTTGGACGTGAATGGCGATGGGCGCATGGATAAAGCCCTCGCGTGGGCAACGAATCTGCCGCCGGCCTACGGTCTCGTGGCAGCGCGGGGCGGCGTCATCGTGGCGTGCGCACCGGACATTGTGTTCCTCGCCGACCGCGATGGCGATGGCGCAGCGGAAACGCGCCAGGTGCTGTTCAGCGGTTTTCGCACGGGCGTCCTGGAGCGCGGACTGAACGCGCCCCTCTGGAATGTGGACGGTTGGATTTATTTCGGGCGCGGGCACGGCGGCGGAACCATCACCGGGCCGCGCCTGACCGCACCGCTCAAGCTGCCCGATTCGGACTTTCGCATCCGCTCCGACGGCAGCGCGATTGAGCCGGTCACGGGACGCACGCATACGCTGGGTTTTGCGTTCACGGAGGCGGGAGAGCGCTTCGTCTCCACGACTTCTGTCCCGGGCATTTTCATTGCGCCGCTGCCGTGGCATTACCTCGCGCGCAATCCCGACGCGGCCATGCCTTCGTTGAGCGAGCCCGCCGGCGACCGGCGCGCTTATCAGATTTCGAAGCCGCATCCGTGGCGGCAGAAGCGCGCTGATGATCCCGCCTACGCGAAGTTTTATCGCGACCGTTACGGCGCGTCGGAGAGCGAGGCGAGCGGGTGGTTCACGTCGGCGTGCGGGCCGCTGGTTTATCAGGACAACGCGTTGCCCGGCTTGCGCGGTCAATACTTCGTGTGCGAACCCTCGGGGAACATCATCCATCGGTCGCGGATCGAAACCGACGGTTCCGCTCTGAAACTGGTGCGCGTGCCGGGTGAGGAGCGCAGCGAGTTTGCCGCCAGCCGTGACGGTTGGAGCCATCCCATCCGTCTGCACCACGGGCCGGACGGCTGCATCTGGGTCGTGGATTACTACCGCGAAATTATCGAGGACTACTCGGCGATCCCGCGCCATTTGCAGCAGCAGTACGGTCTCTACGCCGGGCATGACCGCGGACGCATCTATCGGCTCACGCATCGCGATGTGGCGGTTGCGCCGCCGCGGGACATGTCTGGATTGAACGCAGAAGCGCTGGCGAAGGAAATCTCTAGTCCGTTCTTCTGGCGGCGCGAGACGGCGCAACGGCTCCTCGTGGAAAGAAAGGCGATCGCGGTGACTCCGATCCTGCGCGCTTTGTTGACTGACCGATCCGCGACGAGCAGCACACTGATTTCCGCGATGCACACGCTGGATCAACTCGGTGCGTTGCAACCGACGGACCTCGTGAACTTGCTGAGGCATCGGGAGGCCGTCGTTCGCATCCACGCGCTCCGCGTCGGTGACCAGTGGCTCGCAAAGGACGCCTCGTTGCTCGAAGCGACACTCGCCGCCGCTGGACGCGAAACCGAACCGCGTGTAACGCTGCAATTCGCCATGAGCCTCGGTGAAGCGCGCGACTCCCGCGCGTTCGCCCTCCTCGCCCGTTATGCCCGCGAGCGATTGCACATCCGCTGGATGGACGCCGCGCTGCTCTCGTCCCTGCACGGTCGCGGCAGCGAGATGCTCATCGAACTCCTGCGCGAACCGGTGGCCGCCACTGCCTTTCTGGAAAAACTCGCGGCCACGATTGCCGCCCGCCGGGATGACGCTGAACTTGCGCGCACACTCTCCGCCGTGCGCGCCACGACGCCGGAACGGCAGGCCGCCATTCTGTCGAGTCTGGCCCGGGGCCGCGCCCATGCGAAGCAAACGCCGATGGCCGACGCCAGCGCGCGACGCGAACTCGCCACGCTTTCCGCCAGCGCATCTCCAGACGTGCGCCACGCTGCGCGTTTGCTCGAAGGAACTTTCACGCTGCCCGCTCCGGACGAGGAAGCCATCGCCGGCCTGCCGCCTCCCGCGCCGGTTGTGAGCGACGAACTCTTTCGCCGCTACGTCGCGGCGTTGAACGGACCACGGGACACCAACCGCGGACACGAAGTCTTTCTCGCCGCGTGTGCGACGTGCCACCGCGTGGGCGATGAAGGCACACACTTCGGTCCTGATTTGATGGGTGAAATCGGCATGGCCGAGGAAACACTCGTGCGTCATCTGCTGCTGCCGTCCGAGCGCATCCGGCCCGGCTTCGAGGCGACGCTTGTTGAGACGCACGCCGGCACGTCGTTTGCCGGATTGCTGCACGAGGACGGCGCAACGAGCCTGGCGTTGCGACAGCCGGGCGGCGTGGAAAAAGTGGTCCTGCGCAAAGACGTGCAGGGCGTGCGCCGCGCGAGCGTGTCACTCATGCCGTCGTTCGCGGAGACGCTGCCGCCTGCTGACGTGGCGAACGTGCTGGCGTGGTTGCGCCACAATTTCAAGGGCCCGCCGCCCGGCCGCGCGATGTTGTTCGACGACGAGCCTGGCTTCGCCGCGCTGTTGAACGAAGGTGGCGGACACGCCGAGGTTGTTTCGATCAGGCCGCACTCGGGCGCGCTCTGCCTGAGCGTCAGCCCACCGCAACGATTCAGCGCGCGCATTCCCGGCTGGCGATTCCGCATCGTGGAAAAGCCCTCCGCGCCTGACGAGTTCCGTTATCTCCGCCTGGCCTGGCGCGCCACCGGGCGTGGTGTAATGATCGAACTCGCGTCCGATGGCCAATGGCCGCGCCCTGAGGACGCCCGCCGTCGTTATTTTGCTGGGCGGAACACGACCGAGTGGCAGGCGCGGGAGGTCAGCGCGAATGCACCGGCCGAGTGGCGCGAGGAAATATTCGACCTTTGGCGCGACTGCGGCGCTTTCACGCTCACCGGCATCGCTCCCACCGCCATGGGTGGCCCCGCTTTCTTCGATCGCATTGAGTTGATGCAGACCAAATGAGCGTGCCTCAGAGGGGTCAGTCCTCATAACAGAGGGGTCAGTCCTCACTATTGACACACGCAGGCGTTTGTCGCAGCTTTCGCTCATGCCTCGCAAGCTGCGGATTGAATACGAAGGCGCGGTTTACCATGTCATGAATCGTGGGGATCGGCGTGAAGCAATCTTCCGGGACGACGTGGATCGAAGGCGGTTCCTCGAAACCTTGGGCGAAGCGTGCGCCAAAACGGGTTGGCAGGTCCACGCCCTGTGCCTGATGGGCAATCACTTTCATCTGGTGGTGGAGACGCCCCAAGCAAACCTCGTGACCGGCATGAAGTGGTTTCTCGGCACCTACACGGCGCGATTCAACCGGCGGCATCAACTCTCTGGGCACCTGTTCAGCGGCCGTTACAAGGCGTTGGTGGTGGATGCGACGTCGCCGGGCTACTTCCGCACGGTCTGCGAGTATGTGCATCTGAATCCGGTGCGGTCCCGCGGCGGCGGGATGCTGGCGGAGGGGCAAGCGCTGCGGGATTACGTCTGGAGCAGTTACCCGGAATACCTGAAGCCGCCGACGCTGCGGTGGCCGTGGCTGCGGGTGGACCGGTTGTTCGGTGAGATGCGTCTGCCCAAGGACAGCAGGGCGTGCCGGCGAGAGTTTGAGCTGCAAACGGAGGATCGCCGGCGGCAGGAAAGCGGCGGGGAGCAATGGGCGGCGATCCGGCGGGGGTGGTTCTTTGGCGCAGACGAGTTGAAGAAGGAACTGCTGGCCCAGGCGTCGGAGCGGGTGGGAGCGCAGCATTACGGCGCAGAACGGCAGGAGAGCGGCGAGGCGAAGGCGGAGCGATTGGTGCGAGAGGAACTGGCGAAACTGGGGTGGACGGAGGCAGAATTGGGCCGACGTCGCAAGGGAGACGCGGGCAAGGTGCGGATAGCCCGGCGCTTGCGGCGGGAGACGACGATGACGCTGGCGTGGATTGCGGCGCGGCTGCAGATGGGCGTCTGGACGCACGTGTCAAACCTGCTGAGATCAACGCAGGGGACAGGAGCGAGAGCGGCGAAGAAGCAAGTCAGTGTCAATAGTGAGGACTGACCCCTCTGTTACGCGCCTTGCTGAGATCAACGCAGGGGACAGGAGCGAAAGCGGCGAAGAAGCAAGTCAGTGTCAATAGTGAGGACTGACCCCTCTGTGACGCGCAACTAAACTGACGCCGTCGGCACAAAGGAATTCCTTCCGGCGGATGCCGCGCCCTCGTAACATGGCGCCATGAAATTAGCCGCCCTCCTCGTCGCGTTCGTTGCGCTCTTTTGCGGCCACCTTCTCGGCGCGGAGCCGGCACGGAAGCCGAAAATCCTGCTGATCATGGCCGACGACCTCCGCGGCTACGGCGGCGCGTTCACGCGTGGCGTGGTGAAGACGCCGAATCTCGATCGGCTCGCGGCGAGGGGAGTGCGCTTCGAGCGGGCGATCGCACACAATGGAGCGACGGCGCGACTGAACTTTACGACCACAACACCAATCCCGAGGAAACGCGAAACCTGTCCTCCGGCGCAGCCAGCGCAAAGCTTGTCGCGGAACTGAAACTAAATCTGGCTTCGCTCCCGCCGTGGCCGGCCCAACCCGTAAAATGATTTGCCCAAAGAAAATTCCCGCCAGACACAATGCCGCGCACGTTACGAGAACTCTCGCGATCGCCATTCTGTCCGCCGCCGTGTCTCTCGGCGCTGCCATGCCGCGCGACACGCTGCCGCTCGACGCGCCGGAGTGGCCGCTCAATTACCGGCTGCATCTCGACGGCGCGGCGAAAGTGGAATTGAGCGAGGCGCTGGTGTTGACGCTGGACGCGCCGGGGCCGCACGACGTCGCGGTGGAACATCCGGCGAACAGCGGGCCGGTGCTGCGCGTCTGGAGCGGCGGCAAACTCGTGCGAGGACCCGAGGAAGTGCCGTCGCTCGCGGGGTCGGGCGCGAAGGATTTTCTCGAGGCGAATCTCGACTTCGGCTCGGACTTCACGGGGATGGCAAACTTCGAGACCAGCGGCGGCGGCACGCTGTTTTCGAAATGCGCTCCGCAGGGCAAATGGTCGCCGGACGCGAAGGCGCTGTTCATTCGGGGCGGGCGGCTCGTGTATGACATTGGCTGGCTGGGCGCGCTCACGGGCGGTCCGCGCGTAAACGACGGCGAACCGCACGCCGTTGTGCTGCGCATGAGTGGCGGCGTGGCGCGGCTCTGGCTCGATGGCGAGTCCATCGCGGAGAAAGCAAACTTCACCAGGCCCGACCGGCCGGCGCACGTTTTCAAAGTGGCCCGCGGCGCGCCGGACTTCGGCGGGGATTTCACCAACGGCCGAATCAGCGCGCTGAAAATCTGGAGACGCGCGCTGCCGGATGCCGACGTTTCGATGCTGTTCAAACGCGACGGCACCGACGCGAATGCGCCGGACTTCACGCACATTCCCGGCGGGCGCGCGCGTCCACGCGTTGAAATAGTCGCAGGCAGTACCGGTTGGGTGCAGGCGCTGGAGCGCAGCGACCACGCCGAGATTGTCGGTGCGTGGGACGCGATGTCGCTGGCTGAGGGCGCGGAGATTTACAAGACGCTTTGCGTCGTCTGCCACGGCACCAAGGAGCAGCCCGGTTCGCTGCCCACCGCGTTGCGCTTCGCCGAGGGTCAGTTCAAAAACGGCTCCGACCCGTTCGCGATGTATCTCACGCTCACGAAGGGGTTCGGCCAAATGGTCCCGCAGGGGCAATACACCACCGCGCAGAAATACTCCGTCATCCAATACATTCGCGAGACGTTCCTGCGTCCGCACAATCCGTCGCAGCTCACCGAAGTCACGCCCGCTTACCTCAGCACGCTCCCGCGTGGATTGGTGCGTGGCGAGGTGGAAACGCCCGACACCTCACTGCCGCCCTATCGCCGGATGGAACTCGGCAACGCGCTCTTCTGGACACTCGAAGTCGCAGCGGACAACATCGCGCAGAAGGCCATCGCCATTCGTCTCGACGACGGCCCCGGCGGCGTGACGAAGGGCCGCGCCTGGATGATTTACGACCACGACACGATGCGCGTCGCCGCCGCCGCGACCGGCGATTTCGTGGACTGGAAAGGAATCGCGTTCGACGGCAGCCACGGCACGCACACTTCTCTCACGGGCGAGAAACATTTCGTGAATCCCGTCGCGCCGGGCTGGAGCCTGGGCGATTTTGACGACCCGCGCACGACGGCGAAGGACGGAAAAAAGTACGGTCCCGTGGCCGGGTTGAAATTCCTCGGCCTCTACACGCACAACCACAGCACCGTGCTGGCTGCGAACATCCACGGCACGCGCGTGCTCGAATCGCCGTCGTGGCTCGACTACGGCGCGACGCCCCTCTTCATCCGCACGCTGAATGTCGGCGACGCGAAAACGCCACTACATCTGCGCGTCGCCCCGGAGAGCGTGAACGTCGCGCTGCGCGGCGATGGTTCGCTCGCCAAGGAAAACGGCTTTTGGATTGCCTCGCTGCCGTCGGGCGCGAGGACGCGGCTGTTCATCTCGCGCGCCGATGCCGCATCAGTCGAGGCCTTGACGAAGACCATCACTGCGCCGCTCGACCTCGCGCCGCTGACGCGCGGCGGTCCCGCGCAGTGGCCGCAGACGGTTACGACGACGTCGGTCGTGGGCAAAGCCGAGGGCGCGTTCATCGCCGATGATTTCCCGTTGCCGCACGAGAACCCGTTCCAAAGCTGGCTCCGTCCCGGCGGCTTCGATTTCACGCCCGACGGCCAGGCTGCCATCGTCGCGATGTGGAACGGCGACGTGTGGCGCGTGGACGGCGTGATGCGGCCCGCGCCCGCGACGCTGACGTGGCGGCGCGTCGCCAGCGGACTCTTCCAGCCGCTCGGCGTGAAGTTCCGCGGGAACGAGCTGTTCATCACCTGCCGCGACCAGATTGCGAAACTCGTCGATTTGAACGGCGACGGCGAGACGGACTTCCTCGAGTGCTTCAACGACGACGCGCAAGTGACGGAGCATTTCCATGAGTTCGCGATGGGTTTGCAAACGGACGCGGCGGGAAATTTTTACTACGCCAAGTCCGGCCGCCACGCGCTTGACAGCGTGGTGCCGCAGCACGGCACACTGCTCAAGGTCAGCGCCGACGGAGCGCGCACGGAGATTCTCGCGACTGGATTTCGCGCGGCGAACGGGGTGTGCGTGAACGACGACGGCACCTTTTTCGTCACCGACCAAGAGGGCTTTTGGACGCCGAAGAACCGCATCAACCGAGTGACGCCCGGCGGCTTCTACGGCAACATGTTCGGCTACACGAGCGTAACCAACACCGCCGACTCGGCGATGGAGCAGCCGATGGTCTGGATTACGAATGACAAGGACCGCAGCCCCGCCGAACTCGTGTGGGTGCCGCGCGGGGCGTGGGGCAATCTCGGCGGCGCGCTGCTAAATCTCAGCTATGGCACGGGCCGCGCGTTCATCGTGCCGCACGAGGAAGTCGGCCGCCAATGGCAGGGCGCGGTGTGCGAACTGCCAATGCCCGCCTTTGCCACTGGCGTCATGCGCGGACGCTTCGGCGCGGACGGCGCGCTCTACGCTTGCGGCATGTTCGCATGGGCTGGCAACGCAACTTCACCGGGAGGGTTTCACCGCATCCGCCGCGGCCCGGCCCCTGCGATGGTCCCGCTGACTGTCCGGGCACGGAAAGGCGCGCTGCGCGTCACTTTCAGCGACCCCGTGTCCGTGGAGGTCAACGACTGTGCGATGAAAGTGTGGTCGTTGAAGCGCACGAAGAACTACGGCTCGAAACATTATGATGAACACTCGCTGGCCATTCGCTCCGTTAAAGTGAGCGACGGCCAACGCACCGTGACGCTCGAAATCCCGGACCTTGCGCCGACGCAGTGTTACGAACTCAAAATCGGTAACCGCAACCTGCACGGCACCATTCACCAACTGGCACCATGAAAATCTTCGCTCGCATCCTCATCTTCATCGCGCTCGCCGCGCTGCCTCCATTCAGTGCGACCGCACAGCCGAAGAAGCTCAAGGTCTTCCTTCTTGCCGGCCAGTCGAACATGGAAGGACACGCGAAGATCGAGACGTTCGACTACATCGGTGACGACCCGGCCACCGCGCCACTCTTGAAGATGATGCGAGGCGCGGACAGCAAGCCACGCGTGTGTGACAAGGTGTGGATTTCCTACTTCACGGGCAGCGGCACGAACAACGGCGAGGGCTTCGGCAAACTCACCGCCGGTTACGGCTCGCGCTCGAATCCCGCGAAGGACGGCGGGAAAATCGGACCAGAGTTCACCTATGGCCTCACGCTCGACGCCGCGCTCGATGAGCCAGTGCTGCTCATCAAGACCGCGTGGGGCGGCAAGAGTTTGCACACCGATTTCCGTCCTCCGAGCGCAGGGCCATATCAGCTCAATGACTACCAGAAGAAGCTCTACTACGGCCCGGCGGCTCACGGCGTGCCCAAGGACATGGACGCGTGGCTCGCAGAGAAGATGCGGGAAACCGGGCACTGTTACCGGCTGATGATCGAGCATGTGAGGAACGTGCTCGCC
The DNA here is from genome assembly GCA_040754875.1 of Verrucomicrobiota bacterium. Lineage (GTDB taxonomy): Bacteria > Verrucomicrobiota > Verrucomicrobiia > Limisphaerales > JBFMBT01 > JBFMBT01. The sequence goes on from JBFMBT010000052.1 coordinate 9,580, forward strand.
GACCCGAAGCGTGTGGTGCCCGACTACGATGCGACGCAGGGCTACGAACTGGCCGGCTTCGTCTGGCTGCAAGGCTGGAACGACCTGGTGGACGGACACACCTACCCAGCTCACGGCAAGCCCGGGCGCTTTGACCTCTACAGCGAGTTGCTGGCTCACTTCATCCGCGACGTGCGCCGCGAGCTCGGCGCGCCGAAACTGCCCTTCGTTATCGGCGTGATGGGCGTGGGCGGCGTGAAACCGGGTGCCGACATCGTGGAATTTCGTAAAGCGATGGCAGCGCCCGCGTCGTTGCTGGAGTTCAAAGGCAACGTCACTGCCGTGGAAACCGCGCCGTTTTGGTCGGAGGAACTTGGGGCCATTGACAAGAAGCGCGAGAAGGTGAGCCAGATGGGCTATTACCTGAACTCGAAGCACAAGAACTACGCCAACGCCGACGGCACAATGACGAAGGAGCAAATCCGCGATCATTTGAAGAAATACGAAGCGGAACTCATCACGCCCGCCGAGGTCGAGTTGTGGAAACGCGGCGCCTCGAACGCGGGCTACCACTATCTCGGCTGCGCAAGGACGTTCGCGCTGATGGGCAAGGCTTTCGCGGAGGCGAATCTCAAGATGTTAACGCACAGTGCAGGAGAACGATAAGTCGGAATTGATTCAGGACTCGCGGTTAGTTTTTGACTGACTCGGTGCCTCGGAAAGGAGCGAACTTACGGCTCGATCTGCGCGATGCAATCGAAGCGTTCGCCATAGCGTCGGCCGTCCAGCCCCACGTCAAATGCCACGATGTGAACTCCGAGTGGGGCATCCGCGTGCGCGCGCAGGTTGACTGGGAAAACGGCGCGCGATTCTTTCGCGAGCTTTCCCTCCAGATGCGGGAGCTTTTCGAACACTCCGGGCGAAGCGTGAATTTCGATGCGGTGTCTCTGGGCGCGCGAGTTGAAGTTGCGGACATGAAGTTGAATCTCAACGGACCCGCCACGCTTCAACTTCACGCGATACGGCTCGGCGCGGACCCAAAAAGGATCGAACCAATGGCGATAATCCTTTTCCGAGCTGAGTTCGCGAAACGCATCGCGCATCTGGTAGCTCCACTTGCGATACCGCTCGATGAATGCGGCGGGACGGTCCATCACGAAGGAATGGCCGCCCATCAGCAGGTCGGGCTTGAGCCGCTTCAAATATTCCGCGCCATAGATGTAGCCCTCTTCGAGAATGGCGCTGTTGTGCGCGACCATCGCTTCATGGCCGGTCTGCCTCGGGTCGTCGGGATCGCCGAAAATGTTATCGCCGGTGAACGCAACTTTGCGTCCGTCGATCGTGCCGTGCAGGCAAAGCGCGAACTCCGTTTGGCCGGGCATCCAGTCGATCGTGAACTTGTAACCCTCCCACTCGAACGTTTCGCCGGACTTGAACGCGCGGTCCACCCGCACGCCGGTCATGGGCGAACCGTCGGGATTCTTTTTCCCATAAGCTTGAATGGGCGCGGCGTAATCAAACCATTCCGGGTGCTCCATCTTGTCCACCATGTTGTCGAGCGCCCAGATTTGCGCGCCCCACTTCTCCCGGAGGTAGGGCGCTTCGAGAAAATGATCGCCGTGCATGTGCGACACGATGATCGCGTCGATGGCCTTCAAGCCGAAGTGCCGGCGCATGCCTTCAAGCGCGTCGTCGAGAAACTTTTCATCGAGCAGGCCGCAATCGGAGAGCAGCGCGCGTCCGTTGTCAGAGAGAATCAGCGAAAAGTTCGGCCAGAAGTTAGGGCGCTTGAATTTAAACAGGTGTGGCGATACCCGCCAGACGTTTGACACGATTGTCGGCTTGGAAACTTTGTCCTGGTACGCGACCGATCCGTGCTCGGGATCATAGCCGCGAATGTAGAGCTTTTGCAGCCGGTCCAACTTGTCGGTATACGCTCTCAGTTGCGGTTGTGGCTTGCGAATGCCCCTGCCGTGCGACGGCAACAGCATCGCTGGCTCCTCGGCGGCGAGCCGTGCCACCGATGCTCGGAGTGCTTTGATGCCCGCCGCGAAGCCATAATCCCATTCGGTGTCGAACCACGTGTGCATCCTCGCGCCGTCCAGCATCACGTCGCCGCTGAAGGCCAGCGTGCGGCCACGGACGTTCAGAAGGTAAGTCATCGCACCCGGGCTGTTCCCGCGCGTGTCGATGCACGTGAACTCGCGCCCGCGCCACGCGAATGTGTCGTTCGTTGTGAACGTGTGATCCAGGGCAATGGGTTGAATCGGCGGGCGCACGTAGCTCGAACCGTGAATGGTGAACTTGTCGCCCAACCGAACGTTCATCTTGCGGAAACTCACCGGCGTCTCGAACAACTCCCGCTCGGCTTCCGGCGCGGCAATCTTCGCGCTCGTTCCCTTCAGCTTCGCCGCGCCCTGGCATTGCTCGCGATGATGATGCGTAAACAACACCCACTCGACACGTTTCACGCCAATCTCGTCGAGATGATCGAGCACACTGCTGTCGCCGAGGTCAATCAGCAGCGCCGCATCGCACTCGCGCACGACATACACGTTGCACGTGTCAGTCCAAACGAAAACATCGGGAGCCAACTTTGGATCGAGGAGCGAAAACTCGCTGGCAGTGGCGAAGCGGATTAATACCGCGAAAACGAGCAAGACGAATCTCATGAGGAGAATCGGGCGATGGCATCTTCCCCCAAACACACTGCCGCGGTCCTGCGTTTAATCAGCCGTTCGAGGTTGGGTTTGCGCCGGTCATAGACAATGTCCACAACGAAAGTGAGCCGGGCTGAGCCGTGAATCTGGAAAAGGCATTTGAGACCACGAAAGACACGCACCACACGAAAATAGAGGACCTTGTGACGCCGAGTCCACTCACCGTCTGGGTGAACGCACTTTCCTTTGGGAGTTCCTCTCCTTTCGTGTCTTTCGTACGTTTCGTACGTTTCGTGGTTTGAATTGCCGCGTTTAGCGTGAATGTTTCCCGCCACTCCACCGATCTGAACGAAATCGACATTGCCATGAGCGAGTAATGGCAGAAGCTTGTCGAACTGTGCGCTCATGGTTTTTTGGAGCGACGCGCACGCGCCCCCGCCGCGCGCAACTCGGCGGCGAAGGCGCTGAACCTGACAAGTTTTTCCAATCGTCGCGCGGGCGTGAGCTTCAAGTTTTCCCGTAACAGCGTACGGTCCCGCCGGCAGTTTCAGCTTATGCCGCGGGAGCACGTTTTCCAGATAGGCTTTGTCGAGGTCCGCCTGTTGGAGCAGTTGCTCGATGCGGGCCTTGTCCTTGGCCCGTCCGACGCTGACGGCAATGGCCAGGAAGTGTTCGGCGCGGAAAACTTTGGCGGGCACGCCTTCGTAATCAATCCGCTCGGCTTCGCGAACGGCTTCCCCGGTCAATCTATGGGCGGCGAGAAATTGCACGGGAAATCCGTGCACCAGCAGATGTTCGCGATCGACCTGCCAGCCTTGACCCTGCAAGTGTGCGTAGATGGCTGGAATGCCTGCGGTCTGGCCTTTGTCCTTGGGAATGTAGAAAATGGCCGCGTCGTAGGTGGTGAACGGTTCAACGTAGTAGATGGCCGCAAGCGCACCCCCGAGCGCCCAATCCTCAATCAATCCCGCCGCGAGCAATCCGTTGGCTGCGCTGAGCACCTCGCCTAGCGACAGATTGTCGGATGGCGGGTTGATGGCCATGGAAGATGATTACCAGATTCACGCTTTTGCGTAAACCTCCGCGCGCTTTTCTACGAACTCCTTCGACTTCCATGCCACGCTTGAGCGCCTCTTTCTCGCCGAGGCCTTGGCGGAGAACGCCGATGCAGTTGAGTGATAAATACCGCCAGAGAGGCGATCAGTTCGGAAAGCGAGCCTTCACCGCTCTCCGGGTGGAATCAAAGGCAGTTTCAATGGCCGCCAGGAGTTTCGGACCGTTCGACAGATCTGCAGCCCGCGCCGCGTCTTCGAGGCGCTGCAGAGGTTCGATGATCGCTCGAATGCCGAAATTCGCGCTCGTGCCTTTGCAGCGATGAGCCAGCACCCCCACCGAAGTGGTGTTCCCGGAATTAAGCGCCGCACGCAATTCTTCGATCACCCCCGATGTCTGATCGAGGTACTGGTTCAAAAAACGACGCGCCGTGGCGGGATCGGCGCCGAATATTTTCTTCAGGCGGTTCCAATCGATGGGGTCTTCGCTTGAGACGGTTTCGGGCCTTGTCGCCGGGCTGGAAGCCGCTGCCGGGTTGTCGGGGTTCGCCCCAGCTTTTGTAGCCGGTTGAGATGAGGGCCGCTCCAAAGCCTTTCGAATCTCGCCGATTTGCACCGGCTTCGAAATGAACTCGTCCATGCCGGCTTCCAGACATCTTTCCCGGTCGGCGCGCGAAGCGTTGGCGGTCATCGCCACCAACCATGGCCGATCGGGGCCCGTCCAGCGCTTCCGGATTTCTCGCGCGGTTTGGTAGCCGTCCATTTCGGGCATCTGCACATCGAGAAATACGATGTCGAACGAGTTGCTTTCCATGGCGCAGATCACTTCCCGTCCATGGGCAGCGGCGTGGCAGCCATAGCCAAATTTTTGGAGAATGCTGGCGACGAGTTCCCGGTTCATTTCAGAATCATCGGCCACCAGGATCCGCCAAGGCCGGCGCCTGGCCAAATCCGGATCGAAATCCTCTTCGGGCGCTATGCCTTGCATTTCGCCAGCGCGCGTTGCCATGAGCTGGCGCTGCGTTTCAGACGGCGTGGTTTTATTCACGAAGGCGGCGCTCAGCAAACTCTCCAGGCACTCACAGATTTGGTCCAATCGCACGGGCTTGCCCAGGAACGCATCGAACCCCTTTTGCAGGCAGTGCTCTTGTTCGTGCTTGAGAACGGATGCAGAAACGGCAACGAGTTTCACACGCCGCGCGGAGGCATTCCCCAACACGCGCTCGGCCACCTCAAACCCGTTCATGCCCGGCATTTGGATGTCGAGAAATGCGATGTCGTAGGCTTGCGACCGGAGTTCGTTAAGGGCCTGCTCGCCTTGTTCGCGCAACGTGACAATGGCTCCCAACTCATTCAAGAACCGGCCCAGCACTTCTCGGTTCTCAGTGACATCGTCCAGAACTAACGCTCGAATCGGTGCGAGCAACTTCACCGGTTCAATCGGTTTCGTAGCCTTCTCCGGCGAGGCGGCTGCGGATTGTGGGGCCAAACGAAGAGAAAAGAAGAAGCGTGAGCCGCGGCCCAACTCGGATTGCAACCGCAGTTCTCCACCCATCAGTTCAATCTGATGCCGGGCGATGGTCAGGCCCAAGCCCGTGCCCCCTTTCCGCTTTCCCTCTTCTCCCTGCGTGAACGTCTCGAAGATTTTTCCGTGGACGCTGCCGGCAATGCCAGGTCCGGTATCTTCGACCTGGAACGTGAAGAGGTTCGATGGCGCACCTGGGATTGCTGCGGATTCGGGCGGCGATAGCGCCTCGTTGGGAATCGTCACCCGCAACGTCACACATCCGGCATCGGTAAACTTGACCGCATTACTCAACAGATTGATGAGCACCTGGCGCAGTTTCGTGGCGTCGCCGTGGACCGGAACAGCGTCGAAAGGAGTCTGAGTGGAAACTCGAGTGGCGTCCGGCACGGGACTTTGGACGTTGGACTTTGGACGTTGAATTTCGAATGCCACGCGCCAGGCAAGCTTCTTCTCGCGACAGCGCAGTTCGAACATTTCCGAAAGCTCGAGGATCATTTCTCTGAGATCAAAATCGGTTTCCAAAAGCTCGGCATGACCGGATTCGATCTTGGATAAGTCGAGGATCTGGTTGATCAGCGCCAACAGATGATTCCCGCTCCGTTCAATAGCACCCACGGCCTGTCGTTGATCGTCCGCCAGGGTCGCGTCCCGTTGCAAGATTTGCGCGTAGCCGAGGACAGCGTTGAGGGGAGTGCGGATTTCGTGGCTCATGTTCGCCAGGAAAGCGCTCTTCGCCTGATTGGCGCTCTCCGCGATTTCCTTGGCCGCTTGCAATTGCTTATTTTTCTCCTCCAACGTTTCTGTGAACCGTTGCTGCGAACGCGCGGCCTCGCGGCGTTTGCTCAGATAGAGAGAGCCCGCGACAAAGCCCCAGATCAACAGGCCGCCAAACGCACCGGCCCCCGTCACAATCATCCAGGTATTGGCGTACCAGGGAACGATGGCGCGAAAGGCCAGACTTGCGGGTTTCGAGTAGTTAAGGTCGCGGTCAATCGCCTGGACCTCGAACCTGTAGATTCCCCCTTTTCGTGGCGTCCATTCGAAACGACGTTCCTTCGTCACAGCGGAAAAAAGCGTCTCCCCCAAAGGACCTTCGACCCGATAGCGGAATTGACGCTTCTCGGGATGGGTTTTCAGGTCGATCTCCCGGTATTGAACACTGATATTTCTGCCGACCTCCATCGTCGGCAGACTGGAAAGATTCGTGAGCGTGCGGTCTTCCGATTTCAATTCCATGAGCCGCACAGACGGAGGGGTCTTTGTCGGCCGGTAACGCGTGATGCCACCGCCGAGAAATCCCATGAGAAGGGAACCATCGGTCTGTTGTTGCAAAGTGAAGACCTGGTTGGCGGCGAGCCCGTCGCGTTTGTCAATCACCGTCATAGCCTGTCCGTCGTAACCAATCAGCCCGCTGTTATCGGTTCCCATCCAAATAATGCCATCGTCAGTGCGCGCGCTGCACCAGACGTGTTGATCCGGCAACCCATTCGCGGCTGTGATCGAAATCACCTGCTCCCCCGATTCGGACGCACCGTTCGTGGAAAGGGCAGAGTTGAAAATGCCGTTCCGCTGGCCTGCCCGGGTCAAGCGATGCAAACCGGAGCTGCTGCCAATCCAGAGTGTTTTTTCCGCATCCCGGCGGAGGTTAAAGATTCCGGAGGCGGGGACTCCAAGTTTTTTGCCGATGGCGTCGATTTTGTTGTCTTGATACAGGGCCAACCCAGCGCCAGTGCCGATCCAGATACCGCCGTCAAAGTTTGGCTCAATGGACCAAACCTGGTCGCTGGGAAGCCCCTGGGATCGCGTGAAGAGGGTTTCCTTTCCTGTGGCCGGATCATAACGGGTGACGCCCCCGCCGGCCCAGCCATGGCCAAACCAAAGATTCCCTTGAATATCCGAGTTCAACGCCAGGATCCAATCCCGGGACAACACTTTGATTAATTTGCCATCCGCTTGTTTATAGATTCCATCGGCAGTCCCGAACCACCACGTCCCATCCGGAGCATGGTGTATCTGGCGAACATAGGATCCTGGGTAAATTGATGCAGCCGACCACTCCTTGCTGCTCAGGCGGAAAACCCCATCCCAGCCCGTGCCGAGCCAGTACCCGCCAGCATCGTCCGGCTTGATCACAAAAACATCGGCCTTTAAACCATCCCGCGATGTGAGACTATCAAAGGCTTTTGGATCGAACCGCGAGAAACCGGCCCATGTGGCGCACCACAAAACATCGTCGGGATCCACGGCGATCGATTGCACCTCGGCATAGCCCAACCCGTCCTGCGCCGTGTAATGGAGTATTGTCGCGCCGTCGAATCTCGAAAGGCCCTTGCCTGTCCCAAACCACATGACTCCGTCAGAAGTCTCGGCAATGTCGAGCACGGGCGCGCGAAGCAACCCCTCGTCTTCGGTGAGGCGAAAAAGTCCTCTCTCGTCATATCGATACACTCCCCGGTCACCGCCTTGAGTGCAGAGCCAAAGGGCCCCGTCCCTGGCCTGGTAAATTCTGTCCGCTTTAAAAAGCGGCACGGGGTTGGAGAAGTTCGTGCCGTCAAACCGCGCCACTCCTGTCCAACATCCCAACCAGAAAGCGCCATCTTGCGCTCGGATGAGCGAGTCCACACCACTATTGGGAAGCCCATCTTTCACGGTCAGCGTCGTAAAAACGCGGCCGTCATATTTCGCCAATCCAGAGGCCGTCGCAAACCAAACTGTCCCATCCCGGTCCGATTGCATGTCCCGAACGTCCTTTCGCGGAAAATCATCGAAGGGCACCGTTTCAACCCGGCCGCCTGCCATCCTGCTCAGGCCATTGACCGAACCGATCCACAAGGCTCCGAGCTCATCATGCTTTATCAACCTGACATGATTGCCGGCCGCCGGGAAAACCTCGAATTGAACGCCGTCATATCCGTGAACAGTCCCCTGATCTCCGCCGATCCAAATCGTTCCATCCGGCGTGCGATGAATGCTCCTGGTATTCAGTTCTCTCAGCCCCTTCTTGATGGTGAAGTTGGCCCATACGCCCTTCTTCGCACCAGGACACACAAATCTGACCTCGACAGGCTTCTTTCCCGATTCAACGACGATGGTTTTTGACGAGGTGAGTTCCTTTGCGTTGTCCGGGTAAACATATCCGTCCCTGCCATGCGCGCGAAGCCGGTACTTTCCCGGTCGCAAATTAATGAACTGGAAAACCCCGTTTGTATCGGTGTGAACACTCTCCGAGAACGCCGGCATCCTGAGAAGTGATGGGACTTTTGAGTTTTGCCCGGGACCGAAGTACGATCCGAGAGTTGATGCAGGGTGATTTGTCGGCGTCGTTTGATCCGTTTCTTCTGAAACTCTGAGCGCTTGAACGACGATGGCATGTTGCGCAGATCCATCCATGGCGAGAACCTGGCCGGAAATTGAAACGGCATTCGTCAGCACCACTTCCAGTTTGTGCCGCGCGCCGCCACGCAGCTTCACGTCCCACAACCATGCTCCCATTTCTCCCGAGGTAATTTGGACGTCATACAGGTCGGCCAGCGGAAAAAGGCATGCTGTAGCTTTTCCAGAGGCGTCGGTCTGCAATCGCCCTGCCGGTTTTCCCCGATCGAAAATCCTGATCAGCGCGTTGGCCGCGTTGCGCCGCTCAAAATCGGTCACATGGAATTCCAACACAGCTCTCCCAGGAGCCAACGGCTGGAATTCAAATGCCATGTTGTGAAATGGTTCCGTTTTTAACTTGAGGAGACATGAGTTCAATCCCTGGTTCAGTTCGATGGAGAGCCCCCTCGGCAAATCGTCACGATTGCGGATGTCACCTGTCGTTCCCTCAACTTTCTGCCCATTGATCCAGAGATGTCCCGGGTAAAAAACCCCCGCCCAAATGTCTGTTTCCACCGGCCGGGCGGAATTCAACTCACAGTACGCATAGGCGATGGACCACTCCTGGATGCCAAAAACCTGTTCAAGATTGACGAGGTCGCGTTTCGAGCGAAGCCGCGTCCAGACCAAACGCCTGCCATCTTTGGTTCTGACCGTGTCGCCTTCCTTCGGTCGAACCTGCGCTTCGCCACCGGCGTCTGAAAGAAAATCAATTTCCAGATCTCGACCGGGGAAGGGTCCGAGGACGAGCCAGTCTCGAACGTAGGAGCCATCGACGTGATGAACTGGCACCGAATGGTCAGCCGTTTGAGCGAGCGCAAGCCGGCTGGCCAAGAGCAGAGCTAAAACGGTCGCGTGTCGAATGTTAATTGTCACTCGGAAGGTCATCCGCGATAATCACCACGCGCCTTGGGATGGGGTAACACTCATCGCGGAACCTTACCAGAAGAATTGTGAAGAGATTATGAAACGTTGCAGGAGTTTCATCGTCCTCGCAGGCGGTCCCGGGTTTCGCTTGGCTTCCGTTGGTCCGGGCAAGCAGGTGGATACGAGAACCAGGATGTTGCACCTGTTGGCGGCTTGCGCCCGGATTCCGTACGCGAAGCTCGAAAGAAGTGTTCCCCATTGGCAAATGAGAGCTATCAAAACGATCGAAACTTTGATTCGTTGATTAGTGCGATTACTGAAGCTTGCTTGCTCTCAGTTCCACATCGTGGTTATACTTGCACTCCGAGATTTTTCTACTGAAGCGTTATGAGAATCCTCGTCGTGGATGACGATCCTTTGATGCGCGATTTTCTGGCCGAAACCCTCCGCACTCATCATTACGCCGTGGATACCTCATCGGAGGGAGAAGAGGGTTTGTACAAAGCCGAGAATAACGACTACGACGCCATCGTTCTGGATATGATCATGCCGGGGATCAGCGGGTCGGAGGTTTTGAAGCAATTGCGAAAGACGAAAAAAACTCCAGTCCTCATGCTTACAGCCCAAAAAGAGATTACGGCCAAAGTTTCCACCTTCGACACTGGAGCGGACGACTATTTGGTCAAGCCTTTTGAACCCTTGGAACTCTTGGCCCGCCTCCGCGCCCTGATTCGCCGCACGACGCAGCATGCTCATTCGTGCATCGAGATCGGCGAAATCGAGATCGACTTTGCGGCGCGCGTCGTCAAACGAGCCGGCCAATACGTCGAGCTGGGTCCGCGAGAGTATGCAATCGTCGAACACCTGGCGATGCACCGGGGCGAAATCGTCACGCGCACCGCGCTCTACGAACATGTGTTCGACGAAAACGATGACAGCCTGTCGAATGTGATCGATGTGCACATCGGCAAGCTTCGCAAGAAACTCGGCCGCGATTTCATCACCACCCACCACGGACAAGGATACAGCGTGGGATTATGACAGGCTGTGAGCCGATCCAACCGAGTGGTTCGATTTTGATCGTGTTTTAACTGGCCGCGATTTTAATCGCGGTTTGAGTGAAGCCCCAGGCGCGCTGAAAATCCTGGATCGCGCCGCTGTAATCCTGAGCGTTCAATCTTGCCTCAGCCGAGATCAGTTTCTTTTCCGCGTTGGCCAGAAGGGCATCGATGGCCTTCTGCTTTTTGGGATCGCTGGCGGTCAGGTGTTGGTTTTCCAGATGCAGCGTTTCGGCCAGCAGTTGTGCCATCGCCGCAAGATCGGCCAGCGCCTGCTTCACCGCCCCTTGAGCAGCGGAGGTTATCTTATCGTTTTTGGAGTCCTGTTTGAGCAGTTGTTCCAGCGTCTGCACCGCATTTTGCACTTGATTAAATACTTTATCGCCGCCGTTGGCGCTCAAATGCATTTCATCCATCCAGGCGGGCGAAGCCAGCGCCGCATTCAAAGTTTGGATAGCGTCGGCCAGCTTCCTGGACTCGTGCGCAAATTGCGCCAGGTTCGCCACGGCTTCCTCGGCCAGGCCACTGGCGCTGATCACCGTCACCGTCAGCGCATCGCTGGTGGAGGCGCCGTGGCTGTCGGTCACCGTCAACGTCACCGTGTAACTGCCATGCCGATCGAAAATGTGAGTGGGGGTCAACGTGCCGGTCACGTTGGCTGACTCGTCGCCAAAATTCCACTCGACCGAGTGGCTCGGACTGCTCGGATCGGTGAAACTGCCTGTGAACGTCACGACATCCCCGGCGACTTTTTCCTGGTCAGGCCCGGCATTGACGACCGGAGGAACGTTGTTCACGGTCAAGGTGCCGTTATTTCTGGTCACGATGTAGTTGCCCAGTTTGCTGTCCGGATCAAAGAGGCTGGGGACAATCGGATAGGTTCCGACGGGACTGGTCGCAGTTGCCGCTGTGCTGTACGTGGCCGTGATCAGGTCGTTGTTGACCACACCGGTAAGCGTGCCGGTCAGCGGCGGATTCTCCTGGCCGTAATCGCGTGAGGCGTCGTTGGCGGTAACGGTGAGCGGCACGGCATGGACGGTCAATGTGCCGTTAATGGATGTCACGTCGTAGTTGCCAAGCTTACCGTCGGGATCCTCCAGCGTCGGGACGATGGCGTAGTTGCCCACCGCACTCCCCGGGATCGCTGCGCTGCTGTAAGTGGCCGTGATGTTGTCGTTGTTCTGCACTCCGCTCAAAACTCCCGTGAAGGCTGGATTGGCCGCACCGTAAGCGCGGGAAGCGTCGTTCGCGGTCACGGAAAGTGGAGCGGCGGTGACGGTAAGGATAGCCTCGTGCACGCTGACGGTGTAGTTGGTGAGACGGTTGTCGGGATCCTGGAGCATTGGAACGATGGAGTATTGGCCAACCGCGCTGGCCTCAGTCGCACCGGTGGCGTAGCTCGCCGTGATATTGTCGTCGTTGACCACGCCTGCGAGGGTGCCGGTCAATTCCGGATTCGCTGCCCCATAAATCCGCGTCTTGTGATCGGCGGTGATAGAAAGCAACGCTTTGTCCACGGTTAACGTGCCAGGGATAAACGTAATCGTGTAATTGGCATCGGCAGCGCCGCTGACCGTGATCGGATAGGTGCCCACACTGCTGGTGGGAGAAGCTGTCGTGCTCAGACTCGCTGGGGTATCCAAGTTTGCTTCGGTGTCGCCGTTGACGAATCCCGTGTAGCTTGCGGTCAACATGGGCAACGCCGTGCCGTAAATCTTGCTCTTGTCATCCGCTGCAATCAACAGATTGGCCGGCGTGATGTGCAGCGTGCCTGGGACAAACGTGATCGCGTAATTCACATCGGCCGCGCCCGTCACAGAGATCGGATAGGCGCCGACGTCGCTCGCGGCGGTGGCGGTGGTGCTCAAGGTGGCGGGCGTGTCCAGGCTCGCGGCGGTGTCCCCGTTGACAAATCCACTGTAACCGGCGCTCAAGGCCGGCAAAGCCGCGCCATAGACTTTGGTTTGATCGTTCGCTTTAATGGTCAAGGCTGCTTGTGCCACGGCGAAAGTAAAGGAGGCGGCCGCGCTTAACGCCGGCGTCCCATTGTCGGTCGCGATCACCTGCGCAGAGAATACGCCGGCCAACGTGGCTGTGCCGCTCAACGTGCGCGTGGCCGGATTGTAGGCAATCCCTGGCGGCAGACCAGAAGCCGCGTAGCTCAGGACTTGGCTCGCGTCCGCGTCTGTAAAGGTGTTTGCCGGAACCGTGAAACTGAAAACCGATCCATAAGCCGTGGTTTGATTGCCGATTGGATTAGCGACGATCGGCGCGTCATTGACGGATGTCACGGTAATGGAAACGGTAACCACTCCCGAATCAGCTCGACCATCATTGGCTTTGTAGCTGAAACTGTCCGGGCCGTTGTAATTACCAGCCGGTGTGTAACTGAAGGCGCCGTTCGGTTGCAATATCACCTGGCCATGAGTGGATCCGTTCACCAGGATTGCCGTTAATGAATCGTTGTCTTGATCAGTGTCGTTGGCCAGTACGCCCGGCGCCGCATCTTGGAGCACGCTGTCTTCCGCAAGCGTCACTGCGTCTGCCATCGCGACCGGAGCCCTGTTTAACGGCGTCACGTTGATCGTCATAGTTCGCGGAGTTGGATCCAGATCGACGCCGCCATTGGCCGTGCCGCCGTCATCTTGAACTTGGAACGTGAAACTGGCGTAGGGAGTGCCGAAGCCGTTGGCGGTCGGTGTGAAAACCAGCGGAGCCGGAGTTCCAGTCGAGGTGTAGATTGTCCCTGCGTTTGCTTGTCCGCCCAGACCTGCTGCCATTTTCGTTCCATTGGAAGACATCGCGAATCCACGCCAGCGCCGGTTGCTCTCTCTCGGAGTCCACGTGAGCCCCGAATCGGTGGAGACGTAAAGTTTGCCACCGTTTTCACCCGCAAGCAGAACAGTGCCATCGGCCGACGACGCGATGCCGCTCCAGTTGCGATTGCTCTCGCGGGCCGTCCACGTCGCTCCGGAATCGGTCGAGGTGTAAATCTGACCATTCTCGACAATTGCGGCCAGCTTGGCGCCATCCGCGGACGAGGCAACCTTCAACCAAATCCGGGCGCTCTCGCGGGCCGTCCAGGTCACCCCTGAGTCTGTTGAAGTGTAGATCTGCTGCGCCGGCGCGACGGCCACAAGCTTTACGCCATCGGATGAAGAGGCCACACCGCTCCACCCTCGGCTGCCCGCACCCGTGCGCACCGTCCACGTCACGCCAGAATCGGAGGAGGTGTAAATGTAGCCGGGCGTGCTATCTGTTGCGACGAGCTTTGTTCCGTCCGCCGATGAAGCCACGGCTGTCCAGAACCGCGACGTCTCGCGCGGCGTCCACGTGACTCCCGAATCGGTCGAGGTGAAGAGAAAGCTTTGGCGAGTGCCAGCCACCAGCTTGGTCCCGTCGGCCGAGGAGGCGATACTGTAAAAGGACCGAGGCTGGTCTGTCAGGCGCGCCGTCCAGTTAACGCCTGAATCCGTCGAGGTATAGAGGTAATCGCCCCACGCTCCAGCTGCCAGCTTGGTTCCATCCGCGGACGAAGCGAGCGTCACCCAATCGCGCACTCCTGAGCCGGCTTGCGAGGTCCATACCGCTCCCGCTGGCCCGGCGGTCATCGCCACGAAATCGCCCGCATGGACCGAGTTGCCGTTGACCGTCAAAGCGCCCGCCGCCGGAGCCGACGTGATCCTGACGCGATAAAAACTGTGGGGTGGATTGTCATTTGGATCGCTGAAGCCGTAGTCGGCCGTTGCAAATGTGTAAGACTGGTTCTGGAGTGTCGTGACCGTATTGTTCGCGCCGACCGGGGCATGGTTCAAGTTGACGGCTTTCCCTGCCGAGTTGGCATTGTAAATGGCTTGAATTTCCGCCGTGCTCAGGGCGCGCCCGTAAAGGGTCAGTTCGTCGATATTCCCGCCGAAGAAAGGATTGCTCCCCGGATTGCCAAATCGTTCGGAGCCGATATAGATCGGCGCCGGATTAGAGAGATTCTTATGGATCACGGTGTGGGTCACGTTGGCTTCAACGACTCCATCGACGTAGAGCTTGGCATTTTGACTGGAGCGTGTGACCACCATGGCCACGTGATGCCAGGCGCCATTGTTCAAGACTGTGGAGCCTTTCAGTCCGTTGTTTACCCCTGCAAACTCGGGGTTGCTGTGGATTTCGGCGGCCAGACGATTATCCACGATAACCAATTGGTATCCGCGGCCGTCGGGGTTCGACCAATTGGCGAAGATGCCGGCGTAATTACCTTGTGATCCGTTGAGCTTGATCCAGCCTTCGATGGTGAAATCGGTGCTCGTGCCGAATTGAAAGTTAGCGGCGTTCGGAACGGTGATCCTCTGGTTGAAGCCGTTGAGGTTGATAGCCTGACCCACCAGGCCGGCGCTGAATCCCGCGCCGTTGATGAGAATTCCATTGTTGCCGTCCACTGAGTCGTTCGCGTTATTCTCCGCTTTCCACCAGGAGACCGCGTCGCTTGGGAGGGGAGCGGGCGATGGGGGTGGCGGCGGCGGGCCGGCGAGAGAGATCGAGACATCATCAAAAGCAGCGGAGGTAAGACTGCTGCCGAAGAAGAGACGGCTGTTGGTGCCGTTGAGATAGGAAGCTTGCGTGGCGATGTTCACCGTGCCCGAAATCGTTCCGCTGGCAGTGTCCAAAATAGAGAACGTGACTTGATTCCCAGTCTTCTGGATTCTCGCGTGAAAGGTTCCATGGCGGCCGAGAAAACCGATCGTCTGGAAATAGCTGTGTCCACCCGTGTCTCCCGGGTTTGCAACCGCCACGTCCACGCGGCCGCCACCTCCATAAGTCGTCGAATGAATACGGAGCGTGGCGGAGTTTCGAGGCTCATTGGAAAGAGCGGGACCACGGACTCCTTCGCCAAGGCCTATGAAAAAAATCTGGCCGCTGGGGTTTTCGATGAACGCCACTTCGTAAGTCCAGTCGCCTGAGTGAAAGTCGCTGGCCACGCTGCGGATGTAACGGCGGTCATCCCCGTTGATGGCCGATGTGCGGCGAATCACTCCTCCGCTGATGGTGAAGGCGGCGTCAGCATCCTGAAGGGCGGGATCGAGCGTGCCGTCATTGAAGTTTTCCTGAATCGCTGTTGCGCCCAGTGCCGCGAAGGGCAGGGCGGAGCCGAGGGCAATGGCGAGAAAACATCGCCAGCTTGAGACGATCGGCCCAGCATGGTTTCGAGCATGGGACCGTGAGGTTTGATTCGGGGAATGCATAGGTTTGGCTTTTTGGTCCGATGGCGGGTTTGGGTTCATGTTTGCAAAAAGGGCTGAAGGAGGATTTGAAACTGAGCGTGGATTTCGTGACCGTCGCCAGCCCCGAAGCGACGCTGGGGCAGGAGCACCGTCGGCTTCTGGGGGCGGTGATGAAGCGAAACGCCTAAGCTGTTCGTTTCTCTCTTCGAGTGCACGCCGTGACCTGCAATCGAAATGCGATTGGAAAGCATGGCGCGACCTTATCAGAAGGGTCATGAAACAGATGTGAAGGCTATCGGCGGGAGCCAAATGCTGGAACGGATGGATGGTTTACCTCCGCAAAAGTTCGGAGAAATAATCCATCGGGGTCGCGATGATCCTTTTCCTTTCCGAATTTCGCTTATGATCGTAAAAGAGCGTCCGATCCGACATGAACGCGCCCGAAAGCGAAGAAGCTATTTTTGCCGAGGCCTTGCGCCTGCCGCCGGAGGAACGCGCGGGCTATCTTGATCATGCCACCCAAGGCAACGCCGAACTGCTCCGGCGCGTCGCGGCATTGCTCAGAAGCTACAGTGCCGGTGAGTTTCTAGAACAAGCTGCTTCCTCTGATTTGCGGGATAACATGGCCATGTCCATTCCGTTCACCGAAAAAGTGGGCGACAGGATTAGTCGCTACAAACTCCTGCAACAAATCGGTGAGGGTGGTTGTGGTGTTGTTTACATGGCCGAGCAGGAGGAACCCGTTCGCCGCCGCGTTGCTCTTAAAATCATCAAGCTGGGCATGGATACGAAAACTGTGATTGCCCGCTTCGAAGCCGAGCGGCAGGCGCTGGCGATGATGGATCATCCGAATATTGCCAAGGTGTTCGACGCGGGCGCCACCGAAACGGGCCGGCCTTACTTCGTTATGGAACTCGTCCGCGGGATCAGGATCACCGACTATTGCGACGAGCAAAAACTCTCCACACGCGGGCGCCTCGACCTGTTCATCCAGGTTTGCCAGGCAATCCAGCACGCACATCAGAAGGGAATCATTCATCGGGACATCAAACCTTCCAACATTTTGGTGACGATCAACGACGGCGTGGCCGTCCCGAAGGTGATCGACTTCGGCATCGCCAAAGCCACGAGCGGCCAGCAACTCACGGACAAGACCGTTTTCACCGCTTTCGAACAGTTTATCGGCACGCCCGCCTACATGAGTCCCGAACAGGCGGTGTTGACGAGCCTGGACATCGACACGCGAAGCGATATTTATGCGCTCGGGGTGTTGCTCTACGAGCTGCTCACCGGCAAAACGCCCTTTGACGCCAAAGAACTTCTTGCCATTGGCCTCGATGAATTGCGGCGGACCATTCGTGACAAGGAGCCGGACCGTCCATCCACCCGCCTGAGTGCCCTGGGTGGGAGCGAATTGAGCACTACCGCGCAGCACCGGGGTCTCGACGCCCTGAAACTCGTCAGTGAACTCCGCGGGGACCTGGACTGGATTGTCATGAAGGCGCTGGAAAAGGACCGCGCGCGCCGCTACGAAACCGCCAGCGGATTCGCGGCGGACATCCAACGCCACCTGAACAACGAGCCGGTCGCGGCCTGCCCGCCCAGCCGTCTCTACCGCTTTCAAAAGATGGCCCGCCGCAACAAGCTGGCCTTCGCGGCGGGAATGAGCGTGGCCGCCGCGCTCGTCATTGGGCTGGGCGTTTCGACCTGGATGTTTATTGAACAAAGAGCCGCTTTGAAACGCGCTGTCGCCGCGGAGCTGGAACAAACACGTTTGCGGCAGGTGGCCGAGGCCAATG